>DASTSM010000122.1:0-16908 GCA_035760685.1 Gammaproteobacteria bacterium
CGAAATGCGCCGCGCGCGGGGTCGCCGGCCATGCGAGCGCGAACGCGGCCGGGTGGTGGAAGTCCGGCTTGCCCGGCGCATGCGCGAGGGCCCAGTACGAGATCTCGGTGGCCGTCTCGACGACGCAGGCGAGCCCGATGCGCCGCTCGAGGTTATGGAGGCCGTCGAGCGCCGGAGCACGGAGCGTCACCCCGAGCGTGACGGCCGCCGACGAGCGCTCGAGCGCTATGCGCGGCGCCGGCGTCTCGAGCGGAACGCGGCCCGTGCGGTAGCCCCCGAAGCGGTAGGCCGCCCAATCTCCCGAGGGCGCGAAGTTGAATTCGAGGTAGCCGTCCCCCTCGGCGTCGCGCACGAACAGCTCGCAGCAGGTCGTGCGCCACAGCTCATCGCGCCGCTGCGGCGGCTCGCCGGCCGCGGCCGCCGTCGCGATCACGCGCCGCGCGTCGCCGATCAAGCCGTAAGAGAGCTGCATGCCGCGTGCGTCCGCGGCGAGCTGCACGTCGATTCGCTCGACGGCCGCCGAAGGCGAATCCGGATGGCGAACGAGGGAGTGCAGCAGCATGCGGGGATTGTAGTGCAGGGCGGAGCACGAAGGTCACTAGCACCCCTCGTTATCGTGAAGCGCGTCGTAGTATCCTTCGGCTATGCCGATCTACGACTTCAAGTGCCGCAAATGCGGCAAGACGTTCGAGGACCTCGTGAGGCTCGGCGAGACTCCGAATTGTCCGAGCTGCGGGGCGGACGATCCCGAGCGCCTGTTCTCGGCGGCCGCGGGCATTTCGACGACGACGACGCGCGAACGATCCACGAAGGTCGCGCGGCGCAAGGCGAGCGGCATCAAACGCGAGCAGGACCACGCGCAACGCGAGTACGAGCGCAAGTACTTGAGAGACGAGAGCTGATCCGCGCCGCACGCGCGCGGGCTATGTACTCGGCGGGTGCCGCCGACTCATGCAACCGGCGTGTGCTGCGGAGTCATGCGCGATAGCCGTGCGGCACGAACGGCAAGGGCGTGACGCGCATCGCGATGCGCTGTCCGCGAACCGTCGCCGCGACCTCGGTGCCCGGTGCGGCCGCGGCCGGCGCCACGTAGCCCATCGCGACGGGCCGCTTCAGCGTCGGCGCGAAGCCTCCGCTCGTCACTCGCCCGACCGTGCGGCCTTCGGCGTCGGCGAGCTCGGAGCCGGCGCGTACCGGCACGCGTGATTCCGCCATGAGGCCGATTCGCCGCCGCCGCGCGCCGTCGCGCAGCTGCCGCTCGATCGCGTCGGCGCCGGGATAGCCGCCGGACCGTGCGCCGCCCGGTCGGCGCGCACGGCCGATCGTCCAGACGAGATCCGCCTCGACGGGCGTCGTCGTCTCGTCGAGGTCCTGGCCGTGGAGGCAGAGGCCCGCTTCTAGGCGCAGGGTGTCCCGTGCCCCGAGGCCCGCCGGCGCGACTTCCGCATGCGCGAGCAACGCGCGCGCGAGTGCTTCGGCGTTGCGTGCGGGCACCGAGATCTCGAAGCCGTCCTCGCCCGTGTAACCGGAGCGGCTCACGATGCACTCCGCGCCCTCGATCGAGAGGCGGCGCACGTCCATGAACTTGAGCGAGGCGCTTTCGGGCGCGTGGCGCGCGAGCACATCGGCCGCGGTCGGGCCTTGCAGCGCGAGCAGCGCTCGGTCCGTCAGCATTCGGACGTGCTCGCTCTGCAAAGCCGTGTCGAGATGCGCGAGGTCGCCCGCCTTGCGGGCCGCGTTGACGACGAGCAGGAAGCCGTCGTCGAGCCGCGCCGCCATGAGGTCGTCGAGCACCCCGCCCGCGTCGTTCGTCAGCATCGTGTACCGCTGCCGGCCCTCGCGCAGCCCGACGAGATCCGCCGGCATCAGCGTTTCGAGCCCGGCCGCGGCGTGCGGGCCGGTCACGAGAATCTGCCCCATGTGGGAGACGTCGAAGAGGCTTGCGCGCTCGCGCGTGTGAATGTGCTCCTGCACGATGCCGGCCGCGTAGCTCACGGGCAGCGCGTAGCCGGCGAAGGTCACGATGCGCGCGCCGAGCTCGCGATGGAGGTCGTAGAGCGGCGTGCGCAGTGCGGTGCTCGATTCGCTCATCGGGTTCGTGCTCCGAGTCGACGTGCAGGTCGATCGGTGTGAGCACCAGCTCCGCCCGCTCGCGATTCACTCATCCGATCCGCGCTCCGCGTCGATGTGCAGGTCGACCATGAGCTCGTTCGCGAGCTGCTCGAGGTCGCCGCGCAGCGCCTCGAGGTCGGCGTCCTCGGGCAGGGCGAGCGCCGCGCGCGCATGAAAAAGCAGCTCGCCCGACATCGAGGCGCTCTCGACCTCGGTCTCGAGCTCCTCGATGTTGACGCCGTGACGAGCCAGCACGGACGAAACGTCGCGCACGATGCCGGGGCGGTCCTGACCCACGAGCTCGAGCGCGAGGCGGCGCCGGTTCGACGCCGACTCGCTCTCGGCACGCTCGACCGATTCGCTATCGGCACGCTCGACGGTGACGTGCAGGTTCGCCGTCGCGAGCTCGCGAATCGATCGCTCGAGCGCATCGAGCGACGCCTCGGGCACGTCGAGCCGCACGATGCCGGCGAAGCGCCCGGCGAGGCGCCCGAAGCGGCTCTCCTGCCAGCTCGCGCCGCACGCACGGGCGCGCTCCGCAAGGCCCGCGACGATGCCGCGGCGATCCACGCCGTTCAAGGTTACGATGAGCCGCACCGGCATGGGACCGCCCGTCGCGCTCATGACGCGCCGCCTCCCGGAACGTCTTCCGAAGCATACGCCTCGATCGGCGGGCAGGCGCAGACGAGGTGCCGGTCGCCGTACACGTTGTCGACGCGCGCGACCGGCGGCCAGTACTTCGCGTGCCGGAGCGCGGCGAGCGGGAAGACGCCCTGCTCGCGCGTGTAGGCTCGCTGCCATTCGTCGACGAGATCCCGCGCGGTGTGCGGCGCGTGCACGAGCGGGTTGTCCGCGGCCGGAGACGCGCCCGCTGCGACCGCTTCGATCTCCTCCCGAATCTTGATCATCGCATCGCAGAAGCGATCGAGCTCCTCGAGCGACTCGCTCTCCGTCGGCTCGATCATGAGCGTGCCCGCGACGGGGAACGAGATCGTCGGCGCGTGGAAGCCGAAGTCGATGAGCCGCTTCGCGACGTCGTCGACCGTGATGCCCGTGCGCTGCTTGATCGGCCGGAGATCGAGCACGCATTCGTGCGCCACGAGGCCGTTCTGACCCGTGTAAAGCACGGGGTAATGGGGCGCGAGACGGCGGGCGACGTAGTTCGCGTTGAGGATCGCGACTTGCGTCGCCTTGCGCAGCCCCGCGCCGCCCATGAGCCGGATGTAGGCCCAGCTGATCGGCAGGATGCTCGCGCTGCCGTACGGCGCCGCGGAAACCGCGCCGCCGCCGGGCATGCCGGCGAGCGCGTGACCCGGCAAGAACGGCGCGAGATGCGCCTTGACGGCGACGGGTCCGACGCCGGGTCCGCCGCCGCCGTGCGGGATGCAGAAGGTCTTGTGCAAGTTCAAATGCGACGCGTCGCCGCCGATCTCGGCGAGCTTCGCGAGGCCGACCATCGCGTTCAAGTTCGCGCCGTCGATGAACACCTGGCCGCCGGCTTTGTGCACGATGGAGCAGAGCTCGCGCACGGCGCTCTCGAACACGCCATGCGTCGACGGATACGTCAGCATGAACGCGGCAAGGTGCGAGGCGTGCTGGACCGCCTTCGCGCGCAGGTCCGCGACGTCGACGTTGCCGTCCGCGTCGCACGCGACGACGACGACCTTGAGACCCGCGAGATGCGCACTCGCCGGGTTCGTGCCGTGCGCGGAGCTCGGGATCAGGCAGACGTCGCGCTGCCCGTCGCCGCGGCTCGCGTGATAGGCGCGGATGGCGAGCAGCGCCGAATATTCGCCCTGCGATCCCGCGTTCGGCTGCAGCGAGACCGCGTCGTAGCCCGTGCACGCGCACAGCATGCGCTCGAGCTCTGCCGTCAGGCGGCGGTAGCCTTCCGTCTGCTCGGCCGGCGCGAACGGATGGATCGCGTTGAAGCCGGGCCAGCTGATCGGCAGCATCTCCGCGGCGGCGTTGAGCTTCATCGTGCACGAGCCGAGCGGGATCATCGTGCGGTCGAGCGCGAGATCCTTGTCGGAGAGGCGGCGGATGTAGCGCAGCATCTCCGTCTCGGATTCGTAGCGGTTGAAGACGGGATGCGTGAGGTACGCGCTGCGCCGCGCGAGCGCGGGCGGCAGCAGCGAGGGCGCGCGCGGCTCGATGTTTGCGAACGCCGGAACGGGGAAGGGCGTCGCGCGGTCATTCGCGGCGCCCGCGGCGAAAGCTTCCCACAACGCCTCGACGTCGGCCGGCGTCGTCGTTTCGTCCAGGGCTACTCCGACGCGGTCCGCATCGACCTTGCGGAGATTCATGCGCCGCTCGCGCGCGGCCGCAACGACGCGCTCGGCCCGGCCGTCCACGACGGCCGTCAGCGTATCGAAGGCCGCGGCGTTCTCGACCGCGACGCCCATCTCGCCCAAGCCCGCGGCGAGGGCTGCCGTGAGCCGGTGCACGCGCGCCGCCATCCTGCGTAACCCCTGCGGTCCGTGATAGCACGCGTAGAAGGCGGCGATCACGGCGAGCAGCACCTGCGCCGTGCAGATGTTGCTCGTCGCCTTCTCGCGCCTGATGTGCTGCTCGCGCGTCTGGATCGCGAGCCGGTACGCGGGCTCGCCGCGCCGGTCGATCGAAAGGCCGACGAGGCGCCCCGGAAGCTGGCGCGTGAGCTCCTCGCGCGTCGACATGTAGGACGCGTGCGGGCCGCCGAAACCGAGCGGCACGCCGAACCGCTGGGTCGAGCCGACGGCGACGTCGGCGCCGAGCTCGCCGGGCGGCGTGAGCAAGGTCATCGCGAGGAGATCGGCCGCGACGACGGCGAGCCCGCCGCGCTCGTGCACGCGGCGGATCGCGTCTCGGTAATCGTGCACCCCGCCCTCGGCGCCCGGGTACTGAAAGAGCGCGCCGAAGCACTCGAGCCCGTCGAGATCGCGCGCGTGATCGCCGATCACGAGCTCGTACCCGAGCGGCGCCGCGCGCGTCCGCAGAACCTCGATCGTTTGCGGGAACGCTTCGCGCGAGACGAAGAAGCGCATGCTTTCGCTCTTGCTGACCCGCCGGCACAAGGTCATGGCTTCGGCCGCCGCCGTCGCTTCGTCGAGCAGGGACGCGTTCGCGACCGGAAGCGCGGTGAGATCGCTGACGAGCGTCTGGAACACGAAGAGCGCTTCGAGCCGGCCTTGCGAGATTTCGGGCTGGTACGGCGTATAGGCCGTGTACCAGGCCGGGTTCTCGAGCACGTTGCGCTGGATCACCGGCGGCAAGTGCGTGCCGTAGTAGCCGAGCCCGACGAAGGACTTGAAGACGCGATTGGCCGCCGCGATCTCCCGGAGCTCCGCCAGGACCTCGGCTTCGCCGACGCCCCCCGGCAAATCGAGCGGGGCGCGCGTGCGGATGTCGGCCGGCAACGCGGCGTCGACGAGGGCGTCGAGGCTCTCGAGGCCGAGCGTGCCGAGCATCGTGGCGATCTGACCGTCGCTCGGCCCGATGTGCCGGTCGGCGAACGGACGGGGCGAGAGCGCATCGAACGCCGCGCGAGACTCTTCGCCCGCGGATTCGGCGGCGGTCTCGGGTCGCGCGCCCGCGTCATCGCTCGTCGCGTTGAGAACGTTCGCGGCTGTTTTGCGGGAGTCTTCCCTGCGGGCGTCCATGTCGTTCCCTAGTTTTTCCGAACGCCGATCCTTCCGAAACCGAAGTTACGACCCCGGTGCGAGCTTTCGGTAGGCCGCCTCGTCGAGCAGGTCGTCGAGCTCGTCGAGGCTTTGGGGTTTCACCTTCAAGAACCACCCCCCGCCCATGGGGTCGCCGTTGACGGTCTCCGGCGCATCGACCAGCGCTTCGTTCACGCCGACGATCTCCCCGCCGACCGGCATCTTGATATCGGCCGCCGCCTTGACGGACTCGATGACGACGGCTTCTTGGCCCTTGCCGAGCCGTTTGCCTACCTCGGGGAGCTGCACGAATACGATGTCGCCGAGCTGCTCCTGCGCGTAATCGGTGATGCCGACGGTGACGGTCTGGTCCTGCTCGAGCCGCACCCATTCGTGGTCGGCGGTGTACTTCGTCGTGCTCATCCACGCTCCTTTGTTTGCGGCCGCGTTCCCCAGGCTTGCCAGGGTATCACCGCCGCCCTCGGCGCGCGCTCGCCCGGCGTCGCGGCACATGTCTTGCAGGACGGGAAGCTTCGACGAGGCACAAGCAAGGAGCACGCCATGGCCGCGAAGAACCATCCTCGCGCGCACCTCTACGAACTGCTCAAGGACTTCGACACCGCGATGCTCGTGACGCACGCGGACGACGGCGAGAGCCACGCCCGCCCCATGGCGGTCGCGCAGCTTCGCCCGGCCGCGGAAGCCTACTTCGTGACCGCGATCGACTCGCCGAAAGTCGGCGAGATCGAGTCGAACCCGAGAGTCACGCTGACGTTTCAGAGCTCGAAGCAGTTCGCCACGGTCACCGGATGCATGAGCGTCGAGCGCGATCGTGCGCTGCTCGACCGGCTGTGGAAGGAGCCTTGGAAGGTCTGGTTTCCGAAGGGCAAGTCGGATCCGTCGCTCGTGCTCCTGAAGCTCGATCCCGAGCACGGCGAGTATTGGGACAACACGGGCATTCAAGGCGTGAAATACGCCTTCGAGGCCGCGAAGGCGTACGCGGCCGGCACGACGCCCGCCACGGATCGCTCGCAGAACGCCAAGGTCGGCCTTTAGATCAGCGCGGAGTCGCCGAGCCGAACGCCCGCGTCCTCGATGAACGGCACCTTGCCTTTAGGGCCCTTGCGCGGATCGGCGGTATCGACGACCTCGTACGGAATCCCCGTGATGCGCAGCCAGGTCTCGAGCTTGCAGCAAAACGGGCTCACGTTCGGGATGCCGAACATCCGGGGAAACTGAAAGAGCTTGAGCGGCGCCTGCGCGTTCGTCATGCGTGCACTCCTTGTCCGCCGATCGAAGACCTAATCGCCCGATTACATGCGCTCGGGCGCCTCGATCCCGAGCAGGCCGAGCCCTCGCGCGAGCACGGCGGCGGTGAGCTCGCAGAGGGCGAGCCGCGCCGCGCGCGTCGATTCGTCCGGCGCGCGCAGCACCGGACAGCTCTCGAAAAACTTCGTGAACGCCGTCGCGAGGTCATACAGATAGCCCGCGAGCCGGTGCGGCTTCAGCGATTCCGCGGCGTCCGCGACGGCGCCGCCGAAGCCGAGCAGCTCGAGGCCGAGCGCGCGCTCGGCACCCTCGGTCAGCGCGATCGCGGGCGGCGCCTCGGCGCGCTCGATGCCGGCCTCCGCGGCCTTGCGCAGGATCGAGCGGATGCGGGCATGTGCGTACTGCAAATACGGACCCGTGCGGCCCTCGAGCGCGAGCATGCGCTCCCAGTCGAAGATGTAGTCCTTGATGCGATCGTTCGCGAGGTCGGCGTACTTGAGCGCGCCGATGCCGATCTTGGCCGCGAGCGCGCGGCGCGTGTCGGCGTCGAGATCGGGATCGCGGGCGCGCAGCTCCGCCTCGGCCCGGTCGATCGCTTCGCCGATGAGCGCCGCGAGCCGCACGGACTCGCCGGCGCGCGTCTTCAGCATCTTCTTGTCGGGGCCCAGGATCGAGCCGAACGCGACGTGCTCCGCGCGCGCGGGCGGCGCGAGCCAGCCCGCGAGCGAGGCGACGGCGAAGACCATCGCGAAGTGCTGCTGCTGCGGGGTGCCGACGACGTAGAGCAGGCGCGTCGCTAGAAGCTCTTGCGTGCGGTAGCGCAGTGCCGCGAGGTCGGTGGCGGCATAGCCGAAGCCGCCGTCCTGCTTGCGCACGATGAGCGGCAGCGGCTCGCCGTCGCGGTTCTCGAAGCCGGGCACGAAGACGCAGAGCGCGCCGTCGCTCTCGCGCGCGATGCCGCGCCGCTCGAGGTCCGCGGCGATGTCGGGCAGCATCGGGTTGTAGAAGCTTTCCGCGCGGATGTCGTCGTCGCCGAGCAGCACGCCGAGCGCTTGATAAAGCGCCCGGAAGTGCTTCTTCGACACGTCGACGAGCTTCTTCCACAGCGCGAGCGTTTGCGGATCGCCCGATTGCAGCAGCACGACGCGCCGGCGAGCGCGCTCCGCGAAGCCGGGGTCCCGGTCGAATTTGGCCCGCGCCGCGCGGTAGAACTCGCTGAGCTCGCCGACGTCGGCCTCCGCGTCGGCCCCCGCGTCGGCCCCAGAACGATCGGCACCGCCGACGTCGACGAGGTGCTCGATGAGCATGCCGAACGGCGTGCCCCAATCGCCGAGGTGGTTCTGGCGGATGATCTCGTGGCCCAGCGCGCCGAGCAGGCGCGCGAGCGCATCGCCGATGATCGTCGAGCGCAAATGCCCGACGTGCATCTCCTTCGCGACGTTCGGCGCCGAATAGTCCACGACGACGCGCTCGGGGCGTTCGGCCGGCACGATGCCGAGCGCCGCATCCTGCGCGAGCGTGCCGAGCGCCGTCTCGAGGAAGCTCTGTGCGAGCGTGAAATTGATGAAGCCGGGACCCGCGATCTCGACCCGCTCGGCGACGCCCTCGAGGTCGAGGTTCGCGACGACGGCTTCCGCGACCTGGCGCGGCGCGCGCTTCAGACTCTTCGCGAGCCCCATGGCGAGATCGGCCTGATAATCCGCGCGCTCGGAGCGGCGCACCATCGGATCGACGGCCGAGAGCTCGCCGCCGAAGGCGGCGCCCACGGCTTTTCGGAGCCTTGCGGCAAGCAAGCTTCGGGGATCGGTCATCGTCGTCATCGAATGCGAGGGCGGGACAACTGGAACGTCAATTATAGGCCTGCGGATGAGCCTGTGCGGAAAGGCCGCGAAACGGCCTGCGGCCGGCGCAGAAGTCACGCGATCCCTCTTGCAACGGGTTCCCGAATGCCGTTCCGGGGAGGGTCCGAAGGAGCGTGAGCCCGTGCCGCGTTTGTCGAGTACAGGGAACCGTTTCGCATATGGAACGTGTCGCATCGTGGAACTTGCTGAATAGGAGTTTTCAGCGATGAAGCACGTGATAAAGATAGTCGGCATGGCGCTCGCGTTCGCAGGAGTCTCGGCGCTCGCGGAGGAGCCGAGCGACGGCGCCGCTTATTCCACGATCACGGTCATCCCGCAAGCCGCTGAGCTGCCGGATGCCGTAACGAAGGAAATCGTTCTGCCCGACGAGGCCGCCGACGCGGCCCGCGAGCACAGCGCCGAAGGTTTGGCGAAGGCCAATGAAGCCCGCGCCGATGGGCGTGCTTTCGGTCAAGCGACGGCTGCCGCTGCTCGCGAGCACGCCGAGGACGCCGCCGAGGAGTCGGATGAAGCTGCGGAGAACGGCGCGCACGGGCACGAAGTCGCCGAGGCCGCGCGTGAGGCCGCCGCGGCCGCGCATGAGGCCTCCGACGCTGCCCACGAGATCGCCGACGCCGCTCACGAGGCCGCCGATGCGGCCAACGAAGTCGCCGACGCTGCGCGCGAGGACGGAAGAGCGTTCGGCGAAGCGACCGCGGCCGCCGCAGCCGAGAGCCGTGAGGACTTGGAGCACCGCTCGACGCCGGATCTCGGGAGCCTGCTGCCCGACAACGTCCCTGACGTCGCTCATATTCCGGACCGGCTCCCCCCGACTCCGGAGCACCCGTAAGGCCCGTCTTGCAGGACGGAAGCCTGGTCGACGTCGTGAGCCGGCAGCGGATCCTACGCTGCCGGCTCACGCTTTTTTTCGCGCTATACGATAAGCGTGCGTAATAAAGCCCTGCTCGCGATCTTCGTGCTCGTCGTCGCCGGTCCCCTTTGGGAGCCGCGGCCGGCCCACGCCGACAGCCCGGCTTTCTCGGATGGGACTCGGGCGTACGCGTCGGGCGACTACCGCAAGGCGCTCGCCTATTTCCAGCAGGCGAGGAGCGCAGGCATCGATGGCCCTGCGATTCATTACAACCTCGCCGTCTGCAACTATCGCTTGAGGAGCTACCCGGAAGCGGAGAGCGAGTTTCGTTTGATCGCGGAGCGTTACCCAGCGATGCGCGCCCTCGCAGACTACAACATCGGTCTCGTGCTGCTGGCCGAGCACCGCGAGGCGGAAGCGCGGGAGCAATTCGATCTCGCTAGCAAGACGAGCGCCGACGACAAAATCACCCGCCTCGCGGACACGATGCTGCGTCGAATGGACTCTTCGGCGGAGCCTGCGAAACGCGGTGAGAGCTGGGTAAGCCTCGTCGACGTCAACGTAGGGCATGACGACAACGTCGCTTTGCTCGACGATTCGAGCTTACCTCCGGGGCGATCGAGCGACAGCGCGTTCAGCGAGTTGCTCGCCGTCGTGAGCGGACCGATCTCGAGGGGACCCGGGCTGAGGTTCGATGGAAGCCTCTATGCGGTCGACTACGCCGATGCGAGCGACTTCAACCAGACCGCGGCACGCGCGGGCGGCGCCTATCGCTGGAGCGCCGGCGCTTGGGGCATGGAAGCCGAGATTCACTTCAGCGATTCGATGCTGGACGGCAATGACTTCGAGCACAGGCTCGGAGCGGGTCTCACGCTGAGGAGGCCTTTGAGCAAGGCGACCGTATTCGGGCTCAGCCTAATGCACGAGGAGGTCGGCTCGGGCGAGTCTCAATACGCTTTCCTGCGCGGCTCGCGCGAGCAGCTAGGGGTGACCTGGGATCGGTACGGCGCAAACGCGAGGCTGACGCTGGCGTACCGTTATGAATCGAACGATCGCGACAGCCCGGCGGTGTCCCCTACGAGGAACGGCGTGTCTTTGAGATACCGCTATACGATGAGCCCGGACTGGACGGCGGACCTGTCTCTGGGATTGCGCAGCAGCACTTTCGACAACGCGAGCATTCCGAGAGACGAGGATCGCTATGACTTTTCCGCGGCCGTTCGCCGTCGCTTCGCTCGCACATGGCACGTGAACGGAACGTACCTCTGGTCCGACAATCGGTCCGACGTCGCGGCTTTCGCTTACACGAGACAGCGCCTCAGCCTCGGAGTCACGAAGGACTTTTGAGCCGGGCGCTTCCGTCTACCCGCTCGTCGAGGCGTGCATAGGGCCGCCGGCTAAAGCACGGCCAGCAGAACGACCCCGAGCGCGATGCGGTACCACGCGAATCCCACGAACGTGTGCCGCGAGATGTACGCGAGCAGCCACTTGACCGACGCGAATCCGGCGACCGCGGCGATCACGAACGCAACGCCTAGCTCGCCCCACGCTTCGCCGTCGAAGCCGCCGTCGGCCGAAGCTCGGACGAGCTCGAAGCCGCTCGCCGCGAGCATCGTCGGGATGCCGACGAGAAACGCGAACTCGGCGGCGCTCGGGCGCGCGGTCAGGCCGGCGAACATCGCGGCGAAGATCGCGGCCGCAGAGCGGGAAGTGCCGGGGAAGACGCCCGCGATGACCTGTGCGACGCCGACGGCGAGGACGACCCTCCACGTCACGTCCTGCGCGGCCGCGTGGCGCTTTGCGTAGTACTCGGCGAGAAAGATCAACAGACCGCCGACGATGAGCGCGACGGCGATCGGAGTCACGGTTTGCGGCAGCTCCGCCCCCGCGTACGAGGCCGCCGCGCCGAGCACGGCCGTGACGAGGAACGCCGCCGCGAGCTTCCGCAAGTAGTCGCGCTCGGCCGGCTCGCGCCAGCGCAAGAGCAGCCCGACGATCCGCTCCCGGTATACGAGCGTCACGGCGGCGATGGCCCCGACCTGAATCGCGACGTTGAAGAGGTCGCTGCGCGCCCCGAGCCAATGCTCCGCGATGAGCAGGTGCCCAGTGCTCGAGATCGGCAGAAATTCGGTGAGACCCTCGACGAGGCCGAGTATCAAGGCTTCCAGCATCGACTTTCCGATCGGCGCAGGCGTGTCGCCCGCGCCGCGAGACCAAAGCGGCCAAGCATACGGGAGCCGCTCACGCGGTCAACGTCGTGCTTCTCGTCTTGCCCGGCGCGCAGGGGGCACGGGCGCGGGCGGCGCCGCGGCCGTCTCCGCCGGTTCGACGGCCGGCCCTCCGCGGTCTCGGAACGGGACGCCGAGCACGTCGTGGATGAAGTATCGGGCCACGGGGACGCCGAGCAGCATGCCCCAGAGGCCGAAGGCGTGATAGCAGACGTAAAGAATGATCAGGGTGAGCACCGGGTTCAGCTTCAAATGGCGCCCGTAGATCAGAGGATTCAGCACGTACGCTTCGATCGCGTGGATGACGACGACCATGCCGATGGCCGCGGCGGACAACGAGAGCCCGCCGTCGTTGAGCGCGACGAGCACGATCGGGATCGTCGAGATGACGACGCCGAGCACGGGGATGAAGCTGCAGATGAAGACGATGACGGACAGCATCGCGACGAGCGGGATATGCAGCAGCAAGAGACCCACGATCGTGAGCGCGGTATTGATGACCGCGATCGTCGCCTGGGCCTCGATGGCCCGGCCGACGAGCATCCCGAAGCGCGCGATGGGCGGCGCCGCCTCCTTGTAGAAGTCCCCGACCTTCGAGGTCCGGAGCCGCTCGATGCCGCGCTTCATGCGGCCGACGTCGCGCAGGATCAGGTAGCTGAACAGCAGAGCGAGCAGCGTCGTCGCGGTCGCCCGATAGAGCATGTTGATGACCGTCGGGGCGTAGTCGCGGATGCGCTGGAACTGCTGGCTCATGATCGCGCTGAGATACAGCTGATCCTGCCGGTTGAAGTACGCGGCGAGGTTCCCCGTCGGCACCTCCTCGGACTCCCGCGCCGCGCTGATCTCCGCCTCCGTCACCGAAAAGCGCTCTCGCTCCGAGGCGAGGCGCTGGTCCACGGAGGCGGCGACGGCGTCGGGAAGCGCGCTGCGCAGGAAGCCGGTCAGCGGCTGACGCAGCGTCGGATAGCGGTCCACCAAGCCGTTCTTCGCCTCGATGAGCCGCAGCTCGATGGTCGGCAGGTTCAGGATCATTCGGTTCACCTCGGAGGCGACGCTCGGCACGACGAAGCGCACGAACGACGCCAGCACGAGGAGAAACATCACGTAGACGACCGTCAACGAGAGCCAGTGCGGCATCCTGATCCGGCGCTCGCCGAACTGGATCATCGGAGCCGCGATGATGGCGAGCACGAACGAGAGGAATACGAGGCCGAAGAACTCGCGCAGCGCGTAGAGGAGCAGAAATAGGATGAACCAGATGACGACCCGGCGGTTGCGCTGGTAGAACTCGGTGAAGCTGAAGGCGGACATGGCGCGCTAGTATACGGTCCCGCTACAGCGTTCGCTTCGACTCAGCTTTGGGCTTCGACTCGCGCCGCATGATGCGGGCACGCGTCGAGCTCGCGCCGCATGCGGATCATGATGCGTCGGTCGGTTCGGTCAGCATCATCCCGACGCGCTTGAGCGCACTGCTTGCTGCGCCCCGTCCCGAAGACCCGTCGCCGGGCTTGAGCTGCGCGATCGATACCCCAACCCCTTCGGCGTGCCCGCTAGATCGACGCCGAGCGTCTGATTTTCGCGGCCGTGTGACGCCCATGAACGGCCGCAGTAGGAATGACGAGCGCAGCCGTTGACCTACGCGGATTGCGCATGCCATCATGCGCATTGAACCGTGAGGATCAAGCATGGTGGGCTACGACACCCGCGCGCGTAAGCGCCCGATCAATCTGAGCATAAACGAGGATCTCATCGAGAAAGCGCGTGGTCTCGGTGTCAATGTGTCGGCGTTTCTCGAGCAGCGGCTTGCCGAGGAGGTCGTTCTTCGACAGCGCGAGGCTTTTCAACGCGAAGCGGAGGTCGTTGCCGAGGCGTTGAACGAAGTCCATGCGACGCACGGCTCACCGATCGACGAGTACCTGGATCACTGAGCAGGGTGCTTAAGCAGTTCGACGTACATCGGTTCGTTGGCCGAGCGCGCGGAGCTTTCCCCTATCTCGTCGTCGTCCAGTCGAACGCATTCCGGGCGCTCAAACGCCGGCTTGCGATCCCGCTTCTTCGCCGCAATGCCATGCCGAGTCCGATCGACACTATGCTCCCTCAGTTCACGATCGAAGGCACACGGGTCGTGCTCTCCGCACTCGACCTCGGCAGTTTCCCCGAAAACGCCTTTGGTGAACGCGTAACCTCCCTCGCGCGCGACGGTGATTCCATTGTCGCAGCGATCGATTTGGCGATCGCCCGCGGCTTCGACTGATGGTTGAAGACTAATGGCGTCGGTGTCGGTGTCGGTCTCGGTTCCGGTGCAGCGTCGAAAGCCACGCTCGGGGCTGCAAACGTAGGCACGTCGCCGAGCACGTCGGGTCGGTGACCCCGCGGCCTCAGTTGAGGTCGACCGCAAACTCCTTGAGCAGCTCGATCGGCACGATCTCGAGCGCTCGCTGGTGCGTGCCCTTGAGCAGCACGCGCGGCGCCCTGCCGTGCTCGTAGGCCTCGAGCCAGCGCGCCGCGCAAAGGCACCATCGATCGCCGGGACGTAGGCCCGGAAAGCGAAGCTCCGGCCGCGGCGTCGTAAGATCGTTGCCGCGGAAGCGCGAGAACTCGAGGAACTCCTGCGTGACCTCGACGCAAACCGTGTGCGACCCGGCATCCGCGCTTCCGGTGTTGCAGCAGCCGTCCCGGAAGAAGCCCGTGATCGGATCGTCGTTGCAGGTTTGCAGCATCTCGCCGAAAACGTTGACGGAAGCGTCCATGGCAGGGAGCCTATTCCATTCTCGAGGGCGGCCGGCCGGGCACGCCGCGCACACGCGCCGTTTGGCGCCCGGGGCGGCACGCGCTGCGGCAGCCGGCATGGCCTGACGAGGTTAGCTCAGTGCGCGGAGCCCGAAAAGGCTGTGGGGCCGCCGCACCCGCAGGCCGGCCGCCCGTCCGCGGAGCTCGCCGAGATTCGGGACGAGCGCAACCGAACGCGGCCGAGGACGCGGGGTCGCCCGCCCCAGACTTTTTGAGACTTTCGCATCTTCCAGATTTCCACAGAATCTATATAGTGCGCGCTTCGCGCCCGAGGGTTGGATCTTCGGCGCGGTCAACGAGTCCACAGGACCACCCCTATGCCCAGGCAGAAAGACCTGAAGCTTTACCGGAACATCGGCATCATCGCGCACATCGACGCGGGCAAGACCACGACCACCGAGCGCGTGCTCTATTACACCGGCCGCAAGCACCAGATCATCGAGGTGCACGACACGAAGGACGGCAAGACGAGCACGACGACGGACTACCTCGAGCAGGAGCGCCAGCGCGGCATCACGATCCAGAGCGCGGCCGTCTCGACGGAGTGGGACGGCTACCAGATCAACATCATCGACACGCCGGGGCACGTGGACTTCACGATCGAGGTCAATCGAAGCCTGCGCGTGCTCGACGGCGCGGTCGTCGTGTTCGACGGCGTCTCGGGCGTCGAGCCGCAGACCGAGACGAACTGGCGGCTCGCCAACCAGTACAACGTGCCGCGCCTCTGCTATATCAACAAGATGGACCGCATCGGCGCCAACTTCGAGTTCTGCGTCGAAGGCATCAAGACGCGGCTCGCGGCGCACCCTCTGCTCTGTCACGTGCCTTTCGGCAGCTCGGACGAATTCGTCGGCATGGCCGACCTCGTGGCGAACGTCGGCTACATCTGGGACTCGGACGAGAAGGACGCCGAGTGGGAGACCGTGCCGCTCGACGAGATCGAGGGCCGATTCAACTTCGCGGCGGCGCAGGACAACGAGTGGATCCGCCGGATCCCCGCGCTCCGGCAGGAGCTGCTCGAGCTCGCGCTCGCGCAAGACGAGGACGCATTCCTCGAGTTCATAGACTCGGGCAAATTCGATCCGGCCGTGCTCAAGAAGTGCATTCGCAAGGGCACGATCGGCGGCGCCTTCGTGCCGGTGTTCTGCGGCTCTTCGTTCAAGAACAAGGGCGTGCAGCAGATGCTCGACGCGGTCGTCGACTATCTGCCGTACCCGGGCGAGAACGGCGGAATCTCGATCGTCGACGAGAACGGCAAGGTGCTGGGCACGCAGGAGGTCACGGACGAAGGGCCCGTGCGCGCCCTGGCGTTCAAGGTCATCAACGACCAGTACGGCGCGCTGACCTTCGTGCGCGTCTACTCGGGCGTCATCAAGAAGGGCGACACGCTGCTCAACGTGACGCGCGGCAAGCGCGAGCGCATCGGCCGCGTCGTCGAGGTGCACGCGGCCGACGTCAAGGACATCGAGGAAGCGCGGGCGGGCGACATCTGCGCGTTCGTCTCGCTCAAGGAGACGGAGACGGGCGACACGCTGTCGAGCCAGGACAAGCCCGTGCTGCTCGAGCGCATGCGCTTCCCGGATCCCGTCATCAGCGTCGCCGTCGAGCCGAAGTCCCGCGCCGACGTCGACAAGCTCTCGACCGCGCTCTACAAGATGGTCAGGGCCGACCCCTCGCTCCGGCTCGAGGCAGACGAGGAGACGGGCCAGACCTTGCTGCGCGGCATGGGCGAGCTCCATCTCGAGGTCACGATCGACCGCATGCGGACCGAGCTCGGCGTCGAGGCGAAGATGGGCCGCCCGCGCGTGAGCTTCCGCGAAGCGTTCGGCAGCGCGGTCGAGAGGACTTACACGCACAAGAAGCAGACCGGGGGCTCGGGCCAGTACGCCGAGGTCAAGATGATCTTCGAGCCGCTCGGCCGCGGCAGCGGGGTGCAGTTCTCGGACGAGGTCGTCGGCGGCCGCATCCCGCGCGAGTACATCCCGGCCTGCGAGAAGGCCGTCTTCAGCGAGAGCAAGCGCGGCGCCGTGGCCGGCTACGAGGTCGTCGACTTCAGGGCGCGCCTCGTCGACGGCAAGTACCACGACGTCGACAGCTCGGCGCTCGCGTTCGAGATCGCGACGCGCGCGTGCTTCCGCGAGGCGCACAAAGCGAGC
>DASTSM010000123.1:0-6616 GCA_035760685.1 Gammaproteobacteria bacterium
GGTCGACGCCGAGGTGCGGCAGCGCGCCGTGCGCGCCTCGCCCTTCGATGACGCCGTCGAAACAGTCGATCGAAGCCATGAAAGACCCGATCCGCATCGCGAAACGGCCGGCCGGGATCCCGGGCCAGTTGTGCATGCCGAAGACGCGGTCGACGGGGAAGCGCTCGAACAATCCGTCGCGGATCATGGCGGCGGCGCCGCCCGCGGCCTCCTCGCCCGGCTGAAAGATGAAGCGGGCCGTGCCTTTGAAGCGCGCCCGGGACGCGAGATGCTGCGCGGCGGCCAGCAGCATGACCGTATGGCCGTCGTGGCCGCAGGCGTGCATGCGTCCGTCGAACCGCGAGCGATGCGCGAAGCGGTTCGTCTCCTGAATGGGCAGCGCGTCCATGTCCGCCCGCAAGCCGATGCACGGCCCCTCCCCGGTGCAGAGCGTGGCCACGACGCCCGTCGTCGCGATCCCTTCGGCGACGTCGAGGCCCGCCCGCTTGAGCTCGGCGGCGACGAACGCCGCGGTCCGCGTCTCCTCGAAAGCGAGCTCGGGATGCGCGTGCAGATCCCTGCGCCAAGCGACGAGCTCGTCGCGTCGGGTCTCGAGTGCCGGGATCGAGGTAATGCGCATCGCTGGGCGGTCCGTTCGAGCCGCGCGCGCCTCCGAGGGGGGCGTCGGCGTTGGCGGCGAATTCGGTGCGAATTCTACCGCGCTTCAGGCGGCGGCGTGCTCAGCCGGCTCGCGCGTGGCCGCGCGCCCTTCCTTCTCGTCGACCGCGAACACGAGACCGAGACCGATCGCGAAGAGGCCGATCACGACGGAGACGCCGATGCGCTGCGAGCCCGAGATCTGCGTCGCGAGGCCGAGCAGGAAGGGACCCATGAACGCCGTGAGCTTGCCCGAGAACGCGAAGAAGCCGAAGAACTCGTTCTCGACGGAATCGGGCACGAAGCGGGCCATGAGCGAGCGGCTCGCGGCTTGGTTCGGGCCCGAGAAGATGCCGATCACGATGCCGGCGACCCAGATCCAGAGCTTGCTCGTCGCCACGGCCGCGAGCCCCGTCGCGAGCATGAGCCCGATCAGCGACACGACGATCGTGCGCTTGCCGCCGATCTTGTCGTCGAGAATGCCGAGCAGGATCGCGCCGGCGCCCGCGGCGACGTTGATCGCGATGCCGAACTCGATGACCTCGGCCTCGGAGAAGCCGAAGGTGCCGGCGGCGTAGATGCCGCCGAACGCGAAGATCGTGACGAGCGCGTCGTTGTAGACGAGGCGCGCAACGAGAAAGCGCACGATCTGCCGGTAGCGGCGGACCTTCGAGAAGGTCGCGGAAAGCTGCGCGACGGTCGCCGAGAGCACGGCGCCCGACGGAGACACGCGCGACTTGTCCTCGTGAACCCACAGAAAGAGCGGGACGCTGAAGACGAGAAACCACACGGCGACGAGCAGATTCGTCGCGCGCACGTTCTCCCCGGCCTCCTTGCCGATGCCGAACCACGGCGCGTCGGGCAGCACGAAGCCGAGCAAGGCGATCACGAGCGCCGCGAGCCCGCCGAAATAGCCGAGGCCCCAGCCGAGGCCCGAGACCCAGCCGATCCGGTCGCGCGGCGCGAGATCCGGCAGAAAGGCGTTGTAGAAGACGCCGCCGAGCTCGAAGGCGATGTTGGCGACGACGGCGATCGCGAGCGCCGCCACGATCTGGCCCGGCACCACGAAGTAGAGCATCGCGGTCGCCGCGGAGCAGACGAGCGTCGAGATCACCACGAACAGCTTGCGATAGCCGCCCCGGTCGGCGAGCGCGCCGAGCAGCGGCGACGAGAACGCGACGACGAGCGCCGTGATCGTGACGCCGCGCGACCAGAGCGCCGTGCCGAGAATCTCGTCGCCGACGATCGCCCGCGTGAAATACGTCGAGTAGACGAACGTCACTACGAGCGTCGTGAACGGAGAATTCGCGAAATCGTAGAGCGCCCAGGAGAGGATCGCCCGGCGGCGGGCCTCCGTGACTTCAGGCATGGCGGTTCCGTGGCGATCAGGCCCGCGGACGGTAACACCGACGCGAAACCGGATTCAAGCGGCCTCGCGAGTCGGCCCCGGGAACGTCCGCCTGGACAGCGCGGAAGACGCGCACATACTTTGGAGCGGTCCAAGGAGGTCACATGCGCATCGGCGTTCCGAAAGAGGTCAAGACGGAGGAATACCGCGTCGGACTCACGCCCGCCGCCGCGGCCGAGCTCGTGCGCTCGGGACACTCGGTCGTCGTCGAGCGCGGCGCGGGAGTCGGGGCCGGCTACTCCGACGAGGACTATGCGCGCGCGGGCGCCGCGTCCGCGGCGTCGGCGGAGGCGCTCTATCGCGGCGCCGAGCTCATCGTGAAGGTCAAGGAGCCGCAGCCCGAGGAGCTTGCGCGGCTCGGCGAGCAACACGTTCTTTTCTCCTATCTGCATCTGGCCGCGGAGCCCGCGCTCGCGGGTGCGCTCGCGGGGTCGGGGGTCACGGCGATCGCCTACGAGACCGTGACGGGGCCGGGGGGCGCCCTGCCCCTGCTCGCGCCGATGAGCCGCATCGCGGGCCGCATGGCCGTTCAAGCCGGCGCGCATTTCCTCGAGAAGCCGGCGGGAGGCGCGGGCGTGCTGCTCGGCGGCGTGCCCGGAGTCGCGCCCGGCCGGGTCGTCGTGATCGGCGCCGGCATGGCGGGGACGAGCGCGGTCGAGGTCGCGGTCGGGCTCGAAGCCCGCGTCGTCGTGATCGACAACAACCTCGAGAAGCTCGAGCGCATCGCCGTCCGGTTCGGTAGCCGGGTCGAGACGGTGTACTCGACGCACGACTCGATCGCGGCCGGCGTCGCGGGCGCGGATCTCGCCGTCGGCACCGTGCTCGTGCCGGGGCGCAGCGCGCCGAAGCTCGTGACGCGGGCGATGATCGCGAGCATGCGCCCGGGCTCCGTCGTCGTGGACGTCGCCATCGATCAAGGCGGGTGCTTCGAGACGAGCCGGCCGACCACGCACGCCGAGCCCGTCTACGCGGTCGACGGCGTGCTCCACTACTGCGTGACGAACATCCCGGGCGCCGTTCCGCGCACGTCGACGCAGGCCCTCGTGCACGCGACGCTGCCGTACGTGCGCGCGATCGCCGATTTAGGCTGGCGCGGCGCGCTCGAGCGCGACCCCCATCTCGCGGCCGGACTCAACGTCGAGGGCGGCGAGATCCGCCATCCGGGAATCGCCGCCGACCTCGCGCGGCTCCGCGCGAGCCGCTCGCCGTAAAATTGGGGTCAGACCCCATTTTTCGGACCCCATTTTTCGAGCCGATTTTCGCGCGGCGGAAAATTCGGCTCTGACCCCAATTCTCCAGCCAGCCCAAAAATGGGGTCTGACCCCATTTTCTCAGTCGCCGTAGCTCGGGTCGCACTCGTAAGGGTAGATCACGCCGCCGGGGTCGCGCGTCCAGGCCATGTAGCGCGCCGCGCGGCCTTCGAACGTCTCGGGATCCTCGTAGAGTTGCGTGAGCCAGAGCGTTTGCCCGTCCCGGCTCAGGCGGAATCGCTCGACGAGATGCAGCCGGTCGCTGTGATCGAAGCCGTTGTTCATGAACGTGCCCGCCTCGATGTTCGTCGTGTCGACGACGAGCGTGTCGCCATCCCAGCGGCCGACCGAATGGCCCGACTTGAAGTGCGGCGCGTCGGGCGGCGGATGCTTCGTCTCGTTCAGGTGGATGATCCGAACCATGTCGAAATATTCCATCTGCAGCACGATGAGGTCGCGCCCCTGATGGATCTGCATGGGGAAAGGCGCCTGCATGTAGAACGCGACAGACGGCGGCACGCACGTGTTCTCGCGCTTGAGCTCGGCCGAGTAGTCGTAGTGCTTGACCTGCTCGAGGGCCCTTGCCGTGAGCTTGAGCCCCCCGTAATCGCCCGCCGCGAGCTCGCCGCCTCCGGCGTCGTTGATGAGCACCGCGTCCTTCGGCAGCTCGTCGATGAGCGCTTGGCCCGAGGGCTGCCTCTCGAACTTAACCTTCCAGACGCCGGCAAGATTCGGCACGCCGTCGGCCACGGCCGGCGCCGCGCCGAGGACGGCCCCGAGCGCGGCGAGCACGAGCGCGGCCGCGATGATGGGGCCCACGAAAATGGGGTCAGACCCCGTTTTCCGAAAAATGGGGTCTGACCCCATTTTCGGCGCCTGCAGCGGCCGGCTAGTCCTTGTCATCGTCGACTCCCGGCATCGGCGCCTGGCTCACGAGCTCGTGCCCGTCGGCGAGCTTGACCTTGTAGATGCGCAGGTAATTCGAGCCGTCGCGCGCGGGATAGCCCGTGACCGTGACTCGGTCGCCGACCTCGAGCGAGTGCTCGTTCCAGCCGCGGCGCCGCAGGATGTTCGGCGAGTTCGTCTCCGCCTTCCAGGCCTGCTCGGTCCCGTCCTCGCCCGCGCTCGTGAAGAACACGAGCCCGTGCGGGTTCCGGAATCTGAACTCCGTGACGACGCCCGAAACGCTGACGATCTTGTCCGCCACGAAGTGCACGGCGAACGAGTGATGAGCGTGGGCCGCGGCGCCGGCCGAGAGGCACCCGGCCGCAACCAGCGCACGAAGGGCTTTGTTCATCCGACTCCTCCTGATCGACGAGGTGTTATGCGCCCGCGGGGCCGATCGACGCCCGCGTCAGAGCAGCGGCTCCGCACCGAAGCGCTCGAGCCAGCGGCCGATCGCCTCCCGATTGTAAACGTACTGAGGCACGCGGGAGCGCAGCGCCGCGAGCACGGCCTCGGTCGCCACGGGAATCGCGGCGCCGAGCGTGCCGCCCTGATTGGCCGCGATCATGTGGGGGCACAGCAGCACTTGATCTCCGTAGCGCAGAATCCTCGAGCCCGTCGGCGGCGGCTCGACGGGCAGCACGTCGAGCGCGGCGCCGCCGAGGCGTCCCGCGTCGAGCGCGTCGCACAGCGCATCGAGATCGACGAGCGCGCCCCGAGCGGTGTTCAAGAGCAGCGCATCGGGCTTCATGGCGGCGAGCTCGGCGCGGCCGATGAGGCCGCGCGTCTCCGCCGTCAGATTGCAGTGCAGGGTCACGACGTCGGACTCGGCGAGCAGCGCCGCAAGATCGACGCGCTCGGCGCCGACGCGCCGAAAGGCTTCCTCGGCGACGTACGGGTCCGCCGCGATCACGCGGGCTCGCCACGGCCGCAGCAGCTCCGCGACACGGGTGCCGATCCGGCCGAGCCCGACGATGCCGATCGTGAGCCCCGAGTAGCCGTCGGTCCGGCGGCCGACATACCGGCCCTCGAGCCGCTTGTCGCGCCAGCCGCCGGCTTTCACGTGCCGATCCCGCGCGCCGAGCTTCTTGAGCAGCGCCAGCATGAACCCGATCGTGCCTTCGGCGACGCCGCCCCAGTTCGCCTCGGTCGGCGAGTGCGTGACGAGGATGCCGAGCTCGGTCGCGGCGTCGACGTCGACGTCGTCCGTTCCGATCGTGTACTTCGCGACGATGCGCAGCGCCGGCGACGCGGACAGGATCTCGCGGTCGATGACGCCGCCGCGGAACGTCGAGCCGAGCAGCGCATGCGCGTCCGCGGCGGCGGCGAGCAAAGCGCCCGGCGCGAGATCGAGCTCGCCCGCGACGACCTCGCAGCCCGCGTGCGCAAGCTCCGCATGCGACCGGCCCGTCTCGTCGACGGGCCGGTAGATCACGACCTTGGGCCGGACGGCCCGTGCGCCCGGGCTCAGGTTTCCTTCTCGATCGACTGGTAGAGCCCCTGTAGGAAGCGCGCCGGATCGCCCCACTTCGCGTCGAACTGGGCCGTCGGCTTCGCCGCGACGACCTGCTCGAGCGTCATGCCCTGCTTGATCATGCCGGACACGCGGTCATAGACCTGCTGCACCATGTCGCGGAACGCGCGCACGTCCTCGCGGCTCGAGACCTCGCCGTGCCCGGGGATCAGTTTCGTGTCGGGCCCGGCCGCCTCGATGACCTTGGCGAGCGCCTCGAGCGTGCCTTTTGCGCTGCCGCCGTTGTTGACGTCGATGACGGGATAGCCCGTCGTGCGGAACACGTCGCCCACGTGGATCACGTTCGAGCCCATGAACTCGATCATGCTGTCGCCGTCCGTATGCGCGGCGGGCAGCTTGACGACGCGGATGTCCTCGCCGTTCAAGTGCAGCGTCACGCCGTCGGCGTAGGTCAAGATAGGCAGCGCGGCGGCCGGCGCGGCCGCGTTGTTCGGCGGGCTGCCCATCGCGAGCCGCATGCGCACGTTTTCCTGCGCGATGATCGGCACGCCCATCTTGCCGAAGTTCTCGTTGCCGCCCGTGTGGTCCCCGTGCACGTGGGTATTGACGAGAAAGCGAATCTCGCCGTTCGAGAGCGTCCTGATCGCGGCCACGATCTTCTCGCTGAGCGGCGCGAACTGATCGTCCACCATGACGACCCCGTCGTCGCCGATCGAGAGGCCGACGTTTCCGCCTCGGCCTTCGAGGTAGTAGATGCGATCGGCGACCTTGTGGACCTTGATCTCGACCGTGGAAAAGTCCTGGGCCTGATTCTGCGCCAGGGCCGCTTGCGCGAGCAGGCCCGCGGCGAGCGCAACGGGCGCGTAGAAGCGTACGTTCATGATCCCCCTCCCGATCCGCCGT
>DASTSM010000124.1:0-4699 GCA_035760685.1 Gammaproteobacteria bacterium
GACGTCGCCGACCGTCAATGTCGCCGGGTTACCGGCGGCATCGAGCCGCACGACGCGGCCGTCCGCGAGAAACGCGTGCGCATAGAGCCGGCCGTCGAACGGCGCGGCCGCGAGCTGCGCGAGCTCGTGACCCGCGCCGAGATCGGGCGGAGCGGTCAGGAAGCGCTTGATCTCTCCCCACGTCGCGTCGCCGCGTATCTCGGCCTCGTAGCGGCTGCCTCCTTTAAAGAGGAAGCCCCACGGATCCATCGTCATGAGCCCACTGAACACCCAGGTCAGCGCGAGCACGCCGAACACGAGGCCGCCGATGTGATGCCAATACCACCACCCACGAAACGGCGAGCGACGGCCCCCGTCGCCGCGGAACCTGAACCGCCAGATGCCGACGGCGAGACCCGTGAGCGTGAGGAACGTGCCGAGGCCGGACGTCCAGACGACGATAGCCGTCCACAAGGGGGCGTTCTGCCTGAGCTTGAGCGGATAGAGCCAGTGCGGGATGGCGCCGAGCCAGGCGAGCACGCGCTCCGGGCGGCTCGTGTCCTGGAAGACCTTTCCGGAAGCGCCCGACACGTAAATTTCCGTGTGCGCGCGATCGCCGAACCCGAACAGGTAGACGGGCCGGTTGATCCGCGCGTCCTGCACGGTCCACTGGTCGATGTCCACGAGGCCGAGCGCCCGGGGCTCGCCGAGCGCATGGCGCAGCCCGTACTCGCGCGCGACTTGGGCCGCCTGGTCGCCGGACAGGGCCGGGACGGGCTCGCCGGTCCGCAGGTCCAGCGCGGCGGCCGAAGGCCCCGCGGACAGCGGCCATCCGCCGCGACCGAAGCCTCCGCCGAGGCGCAGCACCGGATCGCCGAGCAGCATCTCGACCTCGAAGTCGCCGACGGAGGTGTCCTCCGGCAGATCGACGCCCTCGAGCTTGCAGCAGCCGCGGAGGTCGAGCGGCTCGAGCCCCGCGAGGCGCTCGGTGTCCGTGAGGCTCGGGTACGCCTGATACAGCATGACGAAGCCCGAGAGACACCAGAGCGACATCAAGAGGCCGATCGCGACGGCCAGATAGCGGTGCACGAGCAGGATCAGGCGCATGGCGGCCCCGTAAATCGGAGGTCCAAAAGGTATCTCATATAAAGGGCCTCATGGAGACCTCGGTCGGCCACAGGCGGCGAGCATAGTTTGCCCGGCCGCTCGTAAAAGAGAAGTTAATAACGGTTGCGGCGACGCGCGCCGGAGCCGCTTTATCCGCGCGCGCCTGCGTCGGGACGGCGGAAGCGGAGGACGAATCGGTCCGTCCGGCGGTAGACGGCGGGGTCGAATACGCTGCGCGTGCGATCGTCGTCCGGGTTTCGAAGCGCGTCGCTCTCGGCATCGAGATCGAAGCCTGCCGCGAGAAAGTCGCGGCGGACGACGTCCGCATCGACGCGATGCGCCGCCTTC
Source organism: Gammaproteobacteria bacterium (assembly GCA_035760685.1). Classification (GTDB taxonomy): domain Bacteria; phylum Pseudomonadota; class Gammaproteobacteria; order Steroidobacterales; family Rariloculaceae; genus ZC4RG20. The sequence goes on from DASTSM010000124.1 coordinate 1,435, forward strand.
GCCGACGCGCGCGGATCGCTGCCCGCCGGGGCATGGTGGTCGATGACGCCGACGACGCCGCCGGGCTTGAGGGCCGCACGGAGCCGCGCGAGCATGGCGTGCGGATCGATAGGGGACCAGTCGACGCTCGGATCGGACCAGTAGACGTCGTGATAGACCATCGACACGAGCGCGGCGTCGAGGCTTTGCGTCGCGAGGCGAAGGTCGTCGTGGCGAGCGAAGAGCTGCTCGACGTTCGGCAGCCGCTCGTCCCCGTAGCGCCGCTCGAACGTCTCGGCGCCGAGCATCGCGAGCGCGCCCGGATGATTGTGTGCAATGACCTTGCCGCGCGGCCCGACGACGCGGGCGAGCAGCTCGGTGAAGTAGCCGCCGCCCGCGGCGAGGTCGAGGACCGTCATGCCCGGCCCGATGCCGACGAAGGCGAGGACCTCGGCCGGCTTGCTGCTCCGGTCCCGCTCGCGGTCGTCGGTCGGCCGAGCCGTGGCCTCGACGGCGGCACGAAGCGACATCTTGGCGTGCTCCTGCAGGGGATCCCCTCCGTCAGCCCGGCCGCCGAGCGAAGCGTTCGACGCGGCGGCGGTAAGTTGGAACAATACGAGCCATAACGAGGATAGGCATGGGGAGGGTCATCATGAGCCAAACGTCCGCCGGAATCTCGGCCGCCGCGGCATCGGCCGCCGACGAGATGCCGCCCGAGGGCCGCAAGGCCCTGATCGGCGCGTGGGTCGGGTTCTTCGTCGACATGTTCGACATCTATCTGCCCGTCATCGCGCTCGCGCCCGCCGCGGCCTACTTCGAGGCGAGCGACGTCTCGCCCGCGACCTCGGCGATCCTGAGCAGCATGATTTTCGCGGCGACGCTGATCGGCCGGCCGATCGGCGCCATCGTGTTCGGGCACTTCGGCGATCGCGCCGGCCGCAGACGCACGACGATCGTCGCGGTCACCGGCTTCGGCATCACGACGCTGCTCATCGCGGCGCTGCCCGGGTTCGAGAGCTTCGGCGTGCCCGCGGTCGTCGCGCTGATCCTGCTGCGCTTCATCGACGGCATTTTTCTCGGCGGCCAATACACGAGCGCGACGCCTCTCGCGCTCGAGTACAGCCCGAAGCGCCGGCGCGGCCTCTTCGGCGCGCTCATCATGACCGGCTATCCCCTCGCCTACTGCGCGATCTCGCTGATCACGTTCGCGCTGCTCAAGGTGATCCCGGCGGGCGGCCTGCATTCGCCGTACGTGCAGTGGGGCTGGCGAATCCCGTTCGTGCTCGGCGCCCTGCTCGCCTTCGGCTTCGCGATCTGGTATGCCCGCCACGTGAAGGAGTCGGAGGCCTGGCAGAAGGCCCCGAAGGCGAAGGCCCCGCTGCTCGAGCTCTTGAAGGGCAAGAACCTCGGCAACTTCGTGCAGGTTTTCACGTTGATGTCCGGCATCTGGCTCGGCCTCAACATGGTCTCGGCCGTGCTGCCGCGGCTGCTTCGGAATCCCGTCGGCCTCGCGGACAACGACGTCAATGTCGTGCTCTTCCTCTCCTACGCCGTGCTCGCGCTCGGCTACGTCGGCGCGGGCGTGCTGAGCCAACGCATCGGGCGCCGGACCTACTTCATTCTCGCAGGCGTGCTCACGACGTTCGCCGCGCCCGTGCTCTTCGGCCTCATCGTCGGCCGGGTCGTGACGGGCGTCGCAGCGGTCGTGCTCGTCACGATCGTGCTCAACATCATCGTGCTCGCGAGCTGGGGCGTCGTCTCGACCTACATCAACGAGCGCTTCCACGTCGGCATCCGGGCCTCGGGCTACGGCATCGGCTACAGCCTCGCCGTCGTGATTCCGGCGTTCTACGCGTTCTATCAGGTCTCGCTCTCCTCGCTCATGCCCATGCAGTACACGCCGCTCGTGCTGCTCGCGATCGCGGGCCTCTTGATATGGATCGGCGGCGCGTGGGGTCCCGAGACGCGCGACGTCGACATGGCGGCGAGCGAAGCGGAGCCGCCCGCCCCCGCAGCCTCCGGCGAAGCCGCCTTCGCGGAGAGCCGATGATGGGCCGGAAAATTGGGGTCTGACCCCATTTTTCGGCCACGAAAATTGGGGTCTGACCCCAATATCCTGTCAGAAGCCCATCGAGACGCCAACGTAGACGGACAACGGCTCGCCGGGATTCAGGATCGCGTCGTTCGCGCGCGCGACGCTGCGCACGCTGTGGTCCGCGACGTACTTCTCGTCGCCTAGGTTGTGGATCTCGGCGAATGCGCGAAGCCGGTCGTTCGACCAGCCGGCGCGGAGACCCACGAGCGAATACGCAGGAATCTCGTAACCGTTCGCGAAATCCGCATAGCGTTTCCCCACGACATCGAAGGTGGGACCGATCTCGAAGCCGTTGCGGGCGCGGAAGACGATCTCGCTCCTGACGGCGTAACGGGGCGCGGCCGGCAACGTGTTGTCCCCGTAAGTCGGATCGCCGACGAAATGGAAGTCGTTGACCGTGAGGCTCACGACCGGCCGCATCGACCAGTCCCCGGCGATGCCGAGCGGCAGCTCGGCGCGGAACAGACCTTCGAGGCCCGCATGGACCGTGGCGTCGACGTTCGTCGCGAGATTCGTCCCGGGCGCATGCGGGTCCTCGACGGAGAGGATCTCGTCCTCGATCTGCGCGTAGTACAGCGACAGGTCCCAGCTCCAGCGCCCGTTCCGGCCGAACCGGCGGTCACCCCGCGTGCCGACCTCGGCGACCGTTCCCCGCATCGCGGCGAGTGTCGAGTCGCCCCCTGCGACACCGTCCTCGAGCTGGTAATGAGTCGGCGGCTCGAAGAGCTCGCTGACGTTGGCGTAGAGGCCGATGCCCCGAGCCGTGTTCCAAAGCACGCCGATGCGAGGATTCACGCTCGAGTAACGGTCGTGGGGATTGTCGACGACGCCGGTGACCGCGTCGTGGTGCCGCACGTCCCGAGCCGCCGACACCGTCTGCGCCGCCAGGATCAGCGTGAGGCCGCGGCCCAAGCGCCAGCGGTCCATCGCGAAGGATTCGAGCGTCGTCGCGTCGTTGTTCACGAGGGTTCGAAGCCCGTTCGGCTTGCCGTGCAGGTTGCGGTACTCGCCGCCGTCGACGCCGTTCTCGGCGTAGTTCGCGCCGAAGAGCAATCCGTGACTGCCGACGCGCTGCTCGTAACGCAGCATCGCGCCGGCGTTTCGCTCGTCGTTGTCGACGAGGAGGCTGTACACCTCGACCGGCGGATTCGGCCCCGGCCCGTCGAAGTCCGCGAGCACGCGATCGACGAT
>DASTSM010000125.1:0-2545 GCA_035760685.1 Gammaproteobacteria bacterium
GAGTATTTTTTCTCTTATCGAAGCGAATTCTGGATACGATTGGGCGAAGGCGGCTGTGGACCAGGCGGTCGTTAGGCATGCAAGCAGTAGGACCGTTCTCTTGCTACTCATACTCGCCTCGCTGTTGTTGGACGTGGACGCCGAACCCGTGCATTACTTGCGTAGAATCCCCGGTCTGGGACATCTCTATCGGAGCTATGTGCCGTATCTCGTAATGAACACCATAGCCATGACGCGCTCAAGCCCGTGCCCTCCATCCGCCTTGCGCGCCGGGCCGCCACGTAGCGGTTCCGTGGCGATCCGGCGCGCTAGGCCGCGCATCGCGGCGCGGCTCGCGCTAGCGCTGTGCCTGCTCGCGGGCGCGGGCGCTGCCGGCGTCGCCCACGCCGGCTCGCTCGAGCACGAGGTCGAGCGGGCCGCGCAGCGGAATTTCGGCGAGTATCTCGAGCTGCTGCGCCGTCCGAACGTGGCGGCGGTTCCGGCCGATATCGCGCGCAACGCCGCGTATCTCGAGCGCGAGCTCGAGCGGCACGCTTTGAGAGCCCGGCTCGTCGGCAACGCCGCGGGCCGGCCTGTCGTCCTCGGCGAGCTCGGCGCCGGCGCCTCGGGTCTTCCGACCGTGCTGTTCTACGTGCACTACGACGGTCAGCCGGTCGTCGCGAGCGAGTGGTCGCAGAAGGATCCGTTCGGCCCGGTCGTCAAGCGGCGCACCGCGGCGGGCGCCTGGGAGGAGGTCGGCGCGGAGGCGCTCGAGGCGACGCCCCTCGACCCCGAGCTCCGCGTGTTCGCGCGCTCGGCCGCCGACGACAAGGCGCCGATCGTCATGTTCTTGACGGCCGTCGATCTGCTCTCTGCGCAGCAGCGCGCGCCCGCGTTCGACGTCAAGGTTCTGCTCGACGGCGAGGAGGAAATCGGCTCGCCGAGCCTCGCCGAGACGATCGCGTCCGACCGCGAAGCGTTTCGCGCCGACGCGCTCGTGATCCTCGACGGCCCGGTTCACGCCTCGGGCCGGCCGACGCTCGTGCTCGGCAACCGGGGTCTCGCGCAGACGAAGCTCGTCGTGTTTGGTCCGCGCGCGCCGCTGCACAGCGGTCACTACGGCAACTACGTGCCGAATCCCGCGCAGCGGCTCGCCGCCCTGCTCGCGACCATGAAGGACGACGACGGCCGCGTGCTCATCGAAGGCTACTACGACGGCGTCGACCTCACGCCCGACGACCGCGCGGCGCTCGCGGCGGTCGGCGACGACGAGCGTGCGCTGCGGGAGCGCGTCGGCATCGCGCACCCCGAGCGCGTCGGCGCGAGCTATCAGGAGGCGCTCCAGTATCCGTCGCTCAACGTGCGCGGCATGGCGGCCGGCGGCGTCGGCGCCAGCGCGGCGAACGTGATCCCGAGCGAGGCCGTGGCCGAGATCGACATTCGTACGACGCCGGGCACGGACGGCCGTCGTCTCTACGAGCTCGTGCGCCGTCATATCGAGCGGCAGGGCTATCACCTCGTCGACGGCGCGCCGACGGACGAGGAGCGCGCGCGCTACGACAAGCTCGCGAGCTTCACGCTCGGCTCAGTCCAGGCGGCGGAGCGCATGCCGCTCGATTCCGACATTGCGCAGTGGGCGGCCGGGGCGCTCGCCGCGCCGACGGCGCCGCGGCCGGGCGATCCTCCCGTGCGCATTCGCATGATGGGCGCGACGGTGCCGACCGACGTGCTCGTCGACGCGCTGCACCTCCCGTTCGTGCTCGTGCCGACGGTCAATCCCGACAACAACCAGCACGCGCGCGACGAGAACCTGCGCATCGGCAACTTCGTGACTGGCACCGAGACGATCTATAGCCTGCTGACGACGCCGTTCGAAACCGCGGCACGGCCGCACGCGGTACGGCCGCAGTGAGACGAAGATCCTTCGTTCAGAGCGGCCTCGGGTAAGGCGCCCGCTCGTGGCGGATTCTCGTGACCAAGGCGAGCGCCGCGCCTTGGCGAGACAACGTCGGCGAACGCTCGAGCTCTTCGCGGATGAGGCGCTCGGCCTCGCGGCGATTACCCTTGCAGAGACGAACGAGCTCCTCCTCGTAGTCTCCAGGGCTGCGCGCCTTGCGCGGCTTTTTCAGGAGGGGACGGCGTGCCATTTTCGGTCGATTCTCGGTTCCTTTTCCCTTGGTGCCGCCGGCTGCGGCCCGGCGGCTGTCGCTTGCTTTGGAGCAGGCAGAGTCTAGCAAGCGCCCGTCTGCCGAGGGTGCCGAATTCCGGGCTCGGAGCACGCGCGCTCGGGCTTCGTGCCGGGCACGCCGCGATTCACGAACTGCCGGGCCTCGGCATACCCTCGTGGCGGCCGGGATGGTCCGGCCGCGGCGGAAACGTTAAGCTCGACCGGTCCCAATCCACGAGGAGCCAACCATGCGTTCGCGATTCTCTCTGCTGTTGGGCACCGTTCTCTTTGTCCTGTCGATGCAAGCTTGGGCGCATCACGGCTGGTCGGGTCAGGAGACGACCCAAAGCCAGATCTCGGGCACCGTCAAGACCGCCGTGAGCCTCTCGGGTCCGCACG
>DASTSM010000126.1:0-9518 GCA_035760685.1 Gammaproteobacteria bacterium
CGAGCGCATCGGTGACGGTCCACGTCACGCCGAAGTTCAGCACGTCGGCCTCCTCGGGCTGCAACGGCGCGCCGCTCGGATTCGGCTGCGAGCGGACCGGGAAGAACTGCGGCGTGCCGACGGTCGGATCGATGAGCTCGGCGAGCGTCGTCTGCGTGCCGAACGACTGAAACAGCGACGGTGCGCGGAACGACGTGCCGATCGAGCCGCGGAGCGCGAGCCGGTCGCTCGGCTGCCACAGCGCCGTCACTTTCGGGTCGGTCGAGTCGATATCGCCGTAGTCCTCATGGCGGACGGCGACCTGCAGATTCAGCGTCGCCGTGAGCGGCAGAGCGAGTTCCGCGAAGACGGCGTTGACGTTACGATCGTTGCTGAAGTCCGGATTGCCGACGAGGAACACGAAATTGTCGCGGTTCGCGTTCTCGTCGTAGTCGTGCGAGAGCTTCTCGGAGCGATATTGCGCGCCCAAGGCGAGGCCGATCGGGCCGCCCGCGAGCTTGCCGAGCTCGCGCGAGACGACGCCGTCGACGGTCGTGAGCTCGCTGTGCGCGTCGATGCTCTCGAAGCCGAGCAGGTAGTCGATGAGCTCGGGCGGGTTCGGCGTGCCGGTGCCCGTCAGCGCGCTGCCGAACGGATTGAAGTAGAAGCACGGGGCGACGCCGGGCGTGCCGCTCGCGGCGCTGCAATCGGGACCGCCGAGACCCCGCATCGCGAGCGCGAAGCGGTCGGCGAGCACGTCGGGCGCGGTCACGAAGAAGTCGTTCTCGCTCCATTGGAGGCCGGCTTCCCACGCCCATACGTTCGCGACGCCGCCCGTCAGCGTCGCGGCGAGGCGCCGCGTGTCGGAGCGGTGCTCGCTCTCGATCGGCGTGCCGCCGGCGCCGATGAGCCGGCCGATGAACTGCACGTTGGTGCCGTAGGGGTTGTCGGGATGCGACGCGGCGACGACGGGGAATTGCGCGAACGGGAACGAGGGCGAGTTGTTGCGGAACGCGTCGTTGTCCGCGACGTGGAACTCGACGCGGCCCTCGAGCCCGTTGTCGAACGAGTGCGAAAGCTCGAGGTAACCGAGGTTGCGGGTCTCGCGCGGCACGAGACTCCAGAAGCTGCCGAAGTCGAACTCGCAAAGGCCGAGCGGCACGGGACCGATCGGCGTCGGCACGCTCGCGGCGATGGCGGGCACGACCTTGGGATCGGTCGCGGCGATCGCCGCGCAGTCTTGGTCCGCGAAGACGGGCGGCTGCGCGCCGGGCACGGCCGGGAGGCCGAGCGCCGGCTCGACGAAGTCCGCTATGTTGTTGCGGTTCGAATCGTAGGCTTGGCTCCAAACGGCGCCGAAGACGGGTTGGAGCGGCCGCGTCGGGATCAGAAACGAGCCTGGGTTGCCGGCCTGGCTCAGGTCGTCCTCGACCGTCGAGAGCCGCTTCTCGGCCGTCGTGAGCGCGCTGCGGTCGAGCCGGCTGAACGCGGCCAGCAGATGCGTTCGATCGTTGCCGACGCCGTAGAGCAGGCCGAGCTCGGCGTCCCGCTGATCGCCGCCCGCGACCGACTGGTAGTCGCCCTGGACCTCGATGCCGGTAAAGTTCCTGCGCGTGAGGAAGTTGACGACGCCGGCAACCGCCTCCGAGCCGTAGAGCGCGGTCGCGCCGTCCTTGAGGATCTCGACGCGCTCGATGGCGATCATGGGCGGGAGCGACGAGGTGTCGACGAAGTTCTCGCCGCGGTCCGTCGCCACGGCGGCCGGCGTCTGCCGGCGCCCGTTCAGCAGCACGAGCGTCGAGGACACGCCGAGGCCGCGCAGGTTCACGTTGCTCGTGCCCGTCGTCTGATTCTGCGTGAAGGCGTCGGCGTGGTTCTCCGAGCCCGTGTTGATCGTGAGGTCCTCGATGAGCTCGCCGATCTCGTTCGCGCCCTGCGCGGCGAAGCTGTCGCGGCCGAGCGCGACGAGCGGCGACGGCGAGTCGGCCTGCGACGCGCGGGGAATGTAGGTGCCGGTGACGACGATTTCCTCGGGGCGCTCTTGCGGTTCCTGAGCAGTCGCCGCGAGCGGCTGGACGGCGACCGCCGCGACGATCGGGACGAGACGGAACCTTCGTCGGGGATGCGCGGCGCGCGAATGTGCCTTTATGCCGGTCTTCATGACGTCGTGAACCTCTTCCCTGGTGGGATTGAGTCGGCCGGGACGTCGCGAGTTTACCCTACGGCGCGCGCCGATTCGGCAAGTCGAATTTCTCCACGGACGCAGCAATTGCGTCTGTGTGCGGATTTCGCGTCGCCGGGAGGGGGTTTGCTTGCCGCGGCGCGCGTGCCCTTGGATGCGGCCCGCTCTGGTGCGGGCCGGCATGCCCGAACCCGCGCGGCGCGCGGCTCGACGCGCTGCCGGCGTCTGACGTCTGCTACCCGTGCTACCCGCCGTTAATGACCGTGCTCTTGCGCGCCGCCGCCTCGCTGCGTCTGCATCATCGTCTGCATCATCTGCATCTGGGCCTCCATGTGCTGCATCATCTGGCCCATCATTCCCTGCATCATGCCCATCTGCTGCTGCATGAGCTGCTGGCTCCGTTCCAGGCTGTCGAGCTCGCACTTCGTGTCGTTGTCGGCACACTGCTTGCCGGGCCGGGCGGCAGCGCCGCCGTGCATCTGGCCCATCATCGTCATACGGCCCATCATGCTCATCGCATTCTGCATGCTCTGCATGTGCTCCCGCATGAGGCGCTGGCGGGCTTCGGGATCTCGAGTCGCTTGGATCTCGGACATTTGCTTCTGCATCTCTTCGAGCGACTGCTGCATCTGTTGAAGCTGCGTCTGTTGTTGCTGAATCGTCCCGTCGCCGGGCGGCGCTCCGGGCGCCGGCGTCGGAGCCTGAGCGAGCAGCATGACCGGCAGAAGCGCCAACGTAGCGGCACCGAGTAACGTTCTCATCGTAGTTCCTCCTCGCCGATGCCATCCGGACGAAAGAAGCCGCGAACGATTTCAACAAGGAGTCGACGCCGCCGATATCGGTAGATGTACGTTCGCGTGTACGTTCGCGTCCGGGATGCGGAGAGAGCGCGGCTCCGCGTGCCCAAATCTGCTATAACGCGGCGCACGAATCCGAGCGAGCCGCTCTTGACTCACGATCCGAGGAACGCCGCCCAGCCGCCGCCGATCGCCGCCGAGACGAGCCCGGATGCCGGCCACGGCCGTGTCGCCTCGGGCGTCAAGGCGAGCGGCGGGGCGCGCGCTTCCTCGTCCGCGCTCGTCGCCGCCGGCATTCTCCTGAGCCGCATCGCGGGCCTCGTGCGCCAGCGCGTGCTCGCGACCTACTTCGGGGCGGGCCTGCACGCGGACGTCTTCAGCGCGGCGCTGCGCATGCCGAACGTGCTGCAGAACCTGCTCGGCGAAGGGACGCTCAGCGCATCGTTCATTCCGGTCTATTCGGAGCTGCTGCACCAGGGCCGGCTCAAGGACGCCGGCCGAGTCGCGGGCGCCATGTTTGCGCTCTTGCTCGCGATCGCGGGGGCGATCGCGCTATTGGGTCTCGCGCTCGCGCCGCTCGTCGTCACGATCTTCGCCCCGGGCTTCGCAGGCGCGCGGCGCGAGCTCACGATCGCGGTCGTCCGGATCATCTTCCCGATGACGGGCGTGCTCGTGCTCTCGGCGTGGGCGCTCGGCATCTTGAACAGCCACCGCAAGTTCTTCTTGCCCTACTTCGCGCCCGTGCTGTGGAACGCCGCGATGATCGCGGCGCTCGTCGGCCTCGGCGGCCGCGTCGACCTCGACCGGCTGCTCATGGCGCTCGCGTGGGGCGCGCTCTTGGGCGGCGTGCTTCAGCTCGGCGTGCAGCTGCCCTGGGTCTTGAAGCTCGATCGGGGGATTCGGCTCAACATGGGCCGCGCGTTGCCCGAGTTTCGGGAGGCCGTGCGCAATGCGGGCCCCGCGATTCTCGGCCGCGGTGTCGTGCAGCTCAGCACGTACGTGGACATGATCCTCGCGAGCCTGCTCGCCGTCGGCGCCGTCGCGCGGCTGCAGTACGCCCAGACGCTCTACGTGCTGCCCATCAGCCTGTTCGGCATGAGCGTCGCGGCCGCGGCGCTGCCGGAGCTCGCGCGCCGGCGCGGCAGCGCGGCGACCGCACTGCGCGAGCAGACGGCCGAAGCGGTGCGCCGGGTCGCGCTCTTCATCGTGCCGAGCTTCGTCGCGCTCGTCGTGCTCGGCGAGACGTTCGTCGCGGGCCTTTACGAGGCGGGCGAGTTCGGTGCGGCGGACGTGCGCATCGTCTGGCTCACGCTTGCCGCGTACAGCCTCGGGCTCTTCGCCTCGGCGAGCACGCGCGTGTATCAATCGGCCTTCTTCGCACTGCGCGATACGAAGACTCCGGCGCGCGTCGCGGCGATGCGCGTCGTCGTCTCCGGCGCGGCGAGCGCGTTGCTCATGCTGCAGTTCGAGCCCGTCACGCTCGGCTCGTTCTCGATCCCGGCCGGCGTGTTTGCGGGCGCGAGCGTCGCGGGATTGCCGCTCGGACCCGTCGGCCTCGCGCTCGGCGCGGCCGTCGGGGCGTGGCTCGAATGGGGCCTGCTCCGGGCGGCGCTCGCGCGGCGCGTCGGGGCCGTAGGCGCCGGGGCAGGCAGCGTCGCGCGAATGCTCGCGGCCGCGCTCGCGGCGGCCGGCGCCGGCTACGGATTCGGCGTCGTGCTCGCGGGTCTGCATCCGCTGCCGCGGGCGCTCCTCGTCGCCGCGGTCTTCGGCACGGTCTATTTCCCGCTCGCGCGTCTGCTCGGCATTGCCGAGGCGGGTGCGGCGCTCGCGGTCGCGGCGAAGCGATTGCGTCTTCGCCGCTAAGGCGAGGACGGCACCGCAAGCGCAAGCGGTGATCGCAAGCGCAAGCGGTGGGACCGCAAGCGCAAGCGGTGTGACCGCAAGCGCAAGCGGTGTGACCGCAAGCGCAAGCGGTGTGATCGCAAGCGCAAGCGGTGTGCCCGCAACCGCAAGCGGCGACTGCAACCGCAAGCAGCGGCCGCGAGCGCGCGTAAGCACGAGTCGGCGGGTCGGCGCTAGGTGTCGCACGCCTGCGACCGGGCGGCGTGACATACGCCGGGTAAGTGCTAGCATTCGATGGCCCGCGTCGAGCGCACCGGCCTCCCGGAGCAGAGTCGCAGGCCGTCCCCTCCGCGCACGGGTTTGCTTCATGACCGCTGTCGCCCGTATCAAGGTGCTGCCGCTCGCGATCGTTGCGTCGATCCTCCTCGTCGCGAGCCCGTTCGTATCGGCACAGAATCGAGCGGGACAGGCGCCGTCTACCTCCGGCACGTCCGGGTCGCCGCCGCGGCAAGCCGCGCCGACGCAGCAGGGAGGCCGCAGCCAGGCGCAGCAGGCGGGCCAGGGTGCCGCGCAAGGGACAGGGCCGGCTCAGCCGCAAGCGGGACCGGCGGAGGCGCAGCAGCCGGGGCCGACGCAGGCCCAGGCGCAGCAGCCGGGATCGGCGCAGGCCCAATCCGCCGCGCCGGGCCAGCCGCCCGCACAGGCGGCTCCCGTGACGGCCGAGGATCTGCGAACGCTCCGCGAGGATCTGCGCACGGGCAAGGCGCGTCTCGCAACGCTTCTCAAAGCCGTCGACACGACGGCGGCCGAGGACTGGCTGTCGGCGAGCCCGATCGAGGACCTCAAGCAGCGTGCGGCCCAAGCCGGCATTTCCGACGCGGAGCGCGCGCTGTGGCAGCAGGCCGTCGAGAACGAGCAGGCCGCCGCAGAGCGCGTGCGCGGCGCGTTGAGCCGCGCGGACCTCGCGGCTGCGGGCAAGGAGGCGCTCGACGACGCGGAGCAGGCCGTCGAGCAGATGCAGTCTGATGGCAAGCCTCGCGGCAACGTAGCCCGAGCGCTGACGAGCATCGAGGAGGGCATCGCGTCGCTGAACAGCCGCCGCGCGCAGGCCGCGCTCGAGCTCAATCAGCGCCGCGAAACGCTCGCGCAGCTCGAAGAGCAGCTGCATGGCCAAGCGGAGACGCTCGACCAGCTGCGACGCGACCGCGACAAGCAAGAGCAGGCCGCCCCCAAGGGGGAGGATCCGGCGCTCGCCGAGGCGCGGCGAGCCGTTCGCGACGCGATCGATCGCCGCTCCGAAGCCCGCGTCGTCGCGGCGCAGCTCGACTCGCAAACGCTGCCGGCCCGCATCGAGCGGCTGCGCCTCGAAGTGCGGGCGCGCGACGTCGAGACGCGCTGGCTCGGCGCGAGGCTCGCGCAAGAGCAGACGGAATTCGGGGAGCGCTCGACCGAGGAGCTGCGCGCCCTCACGGCGGATCTGCAGAAGCTCGTCGACGCGACGCCGGACGCCGCTCAACGCTTCGCCGCCGAGGTTGCCGGGCTGCGCGACCAGATCGACGAGATCGGCAGGCTGCAGGATCGGATCCGGAGCCTGCAGCAGCAGCGCGAGGACTACCTGCGCACCGAAGCGGATCTCACGCAAACGCTGGCCGACGTGCATGAGCGGCTTCAGATCGGCGGCCTGACCGAGACGCTCGGCGGTCTCTTCCTCGAGGAGCAGCGGCGTATCCGCGCGCTCGGCGACGAGCGGTACGCGCTGCGCGAGCTCGAGCGCGAGATGGCGCAGTCGCGCCTGCGGCACATCACCGAGCGCGAGCAGCTCAGGGCCGCACCGAGCCCCGACGCCGACAGCGGGGCCGACCCGGCCCTCAACGAGCTGCGCCGAATTCAGCGTCAGGTCGCCGACACTCTCGTGCGCACGGAGGAATCGTTGACGGATCAGCTGCGCCAAACGGAGGTGCCGCTTCGCGCCGTCGCGTCCCTCGTCGACCAGCTCAACCAGATCCTGAGCGAAACCTTGCTTTGGTGGCCGAGCCATCGGCCCGTGAGCCTGGCTTGGCTCTCGCAGGCGCCGGCAGCGTTCATGGCCGTTCTCGATCCCGCCTCGTGGCGCGAGATCCGCTCGGCACTGGCCGACGTCTCGGTTCGCCGCCCCGTGAGCTCCCTCTTGATCCTGCTCTTGGCCGCCCTGGTCTACCGCGCGGGGCGTCCCGCCGGGCGGCACCTGCGCGCGCTCGCCGACAAGACGCGGCACCGCTTCACGGACAACATGTCCCTTACGTTCAAAGCGATGGGCTGGAGTCTCGTCCGCGTCTTGCCGGGTCCCATCCTGCTTCTCGCGGTTTGGTACCGGCTCCGGCAGATTCCGGACGCGGCTCCGGCGGTCGACACTCTGACGAGCCTGTTCTTCGCCGGCGCGGTCTGGTGGCTCGCGGGCCATCTGCTCGTGCTCTTCATCAGCCGTAACGGCGTCGGCACGGTGCATTTCGGCTGGAATCGGTGCATCGTGAAGCGGCTGCGGCGCCACCTCAAGTGGTATCTGCCGCTCCAATTCGTGCTCATCATCGGCCTCGCCCTCGCGTTCGGGCATCCCAGCGATCTCGTCTTCGACGTGATCGGGCGAGTGGGCCTCGTCGCGTCCGGCATCATCTCCGGGTTCCTCGGCTGGCGCGTGCTCGCGCCGGATCCGGACCTCGCGCGCACGCTGTCGGAGCGCAAGCGAGTCATCATGCGTGTCGCCACCGTGATCTACGCGGGCGCGCTCATCGCGCTCGCGCTCGGCGGCTATCTCCTGACCGTCGCCATGCTGTTCGGCCGCACGATCGACACGTTCGTCGTCATCGTCGCCGTCTGGCTCGGCTACAGTCTCGCGGCCCGCGCACTGATCCTCGGCGAGATGCGCCTCCGGATCAGCCGCATGCTCGAGCAGCGCGCGAAAGCGGCGCAGGACGGCGGGACCAGCATCGGCGAAGGCGGCGTCGAACCGCCGGAGCCTCACCTCAGCATCGAGGACATCAATCACCAGACCCGGACGCTCGTCACGGTTCTCTCGGGAGCCGTCCTCGTGCTCGCCCTGTTCTGGGTCTGGTCCGAGGTGCTTCCGGCGCTCGCCTGGCTCGACGGCGTGACGCTCTGGTCGCGCACGGCCATGGTCGGCGACACGGAGGTCATGAGCCGGGTGAGCCTCCAGGACGTGCTGCTCGCCGTGTTCCTGACCGGGCTTTTCTTCGTCGCGACGCGGAACCTGCCCGGCCTCGTCGAGATCATTCTGGCGCGCACGACGGGCGTCGACTCGGCGGGCCGCTACACGGCCGCGACGCTGCTGCGCTACGGAATCATGATCGCTGCCGTCGTCACGGTGTTCTCGCTGCTCGGCCTCAGCTGGGGCGAGCTCCAATGGATGGTCGCGGCTCTGACGGTCGGCCTCGGCTTCGGCCTCCAGGAGGTCGTCGCGAACTTCGTCTCCGGCATCATCATCCTGTTCGAGCGCCCGGCGCGCGTCGGCGACACGATCACGATCGGCGAGTACAGCGGCACGGTCGCGAGGATCCGCACGCGCGCGACGACGATCATCGACGGAGACAACCGCGAGATCGTCGTGCCGAACAAGATGTTCATCACGGACCGGCTCATCAACTGGACACTCTCGGACACGGTCACGCGGATCGTGGTCCGCGTCGGCGTCGGCTACGACGCGGATCCGGAGGTCGTCATGCAGACCCTGAAAGACGTGGCGAGCCGCCATCCCTCGGTGCTGCGCGACCCCGGGCCGACCGTGCTGTTCCTGAGCTTCGGCGAGAGCACGCTGAACTTCGAGCTGCGGGGCTACGTGGGTCAGCTCAGGGAGCGCGGGGACACGAGCAGCGATCTGCATTGCGAGATCCTGCGGGCTTTCCGCGAGCGCGGCATCGAGATCGCATTCCCGCAGATGGACCTGCACATCCGCGATCTGCCGGCGCACGCCGCCGCGCAGCTCGCCGCGATGTCCGCGCCGGCCGCCGGCTCTCGCGGCTGAGGCAAAAATGGGGTCAGACCCCAATTTCGGCCTGAAAAATGGGGTCAGACCCCAATTTCCGCCTTCCCCGGAGTCGGGTCTCGCGGGGCGAGCCGCGCTCGGCGCATAATCGACGGACGCAGAGGGCGATTCTATGCGCATCTACAAGCTTGCCGGCCCGGTCGCCGTCGCCGTCATCGCGGCTCTCGGCGCGCCTCGCGCCCACGCTCAGTTCGGCGCGTTTCCCGCGACTCTTCCGCAAGGCGATTTCACGTGGAATTGGGGCCACATCGAGCGCAAGGGCAAGAGCGGCCTGACCGACTTCTCCGTGGACGCCGCCGAGGCCGGGTTTCGCTGCAACCTGCAGGGCAAGCTGAGCCCGGGCTCGCGCATGACGGAGCCCGATATGCGCCAGCTCGAGTCCGACTTGCGCACGAACCTCTATTTCATCGAGGCCTCCGTGAATGCGATGAACACGCTCGACTACCAGCGAGACCTCGACTGGGCGACCCTCGACTGCGACAAGATCAAAGCGACCGAGGACCCGGAGAAGACGGCGGCGAGCCTCCAGAAGGCCAAGGACAAGGCGGTCAAGAAGCTCATCGAGCG
Source organism: Gammaproteobacteria bacterium (assembly GCA_035760685.1). Taxonomy (GTDB): domain Bacteria; phylum Pseudomonadota; class Gammaproteobacteria; order Steroidobacterales; family Rariloculaceae; genus ZC4RG20. The sequence continues at coordinate 9,404 of DASTSM010000126.1, forward strand.
CCGCGAGAAGCGCGAGCGCGAAGAAGCGAAGGCGCGCGAGCAAGAGGGGGCGCAGGCCGACGAGTAGCGGCAGGGATGCCCGCGACTCTTGCGCGAATCGAGTGTGCCGCCCCTC
>DASTSM010000127.1:0-29578 GCA_035760685.1 Gammaproteobacteria bacterium
ACGGGCGGCGCGAGCGCCGGCGCCTATGCGGAGCTGAACCTGGCGGCGCACGTGGGCGACGATCCCGCGCGGGTCGCGGAGAACCGGCGCCGGCTCGTATCGGGGCTCGGCCTCCCCGCCGAGCCCCGCTGGCTCGAGCAGGTCCACGGCGCGCGCGTGCTCGATCTCGATCGGGCGCCGGCGCCTGCAACGGGCGCGCCGCCGGGCGAGGGCGCGGGTGCCGGCGGCGAGGCGCCGCCCTCGGGGCCCGCCGACGCTACCGGTGCCGACCGCGAGGCGTCGCCCCCGGGGCCCGCCGACGCCACCGGTGCCGGCCCCGAGGCGCCGCGCTTGGGCCCCGCCGACGGCGCAGTCACGGGCCGCCCCGGGACGGTCTGCGCCGTGTTGACCGCCGATTGCTTGCCCGTGCTGCTCGCCGATTCGCACGGCCGCCGCGTCGGCGTCGCGCATGCGGGCTGGAGAGGCCTTGCGGCCGGCGTGCTGCCCGCCGCGGTCGCGGCGCTCGGCGTGCCGCCTCGCGACGTCGTCGCCTGGCTCGGGCCCGCGATCGGTCCTTCCGCCTACGAGGTCGGCGACGACGTGCGGCGCGCGTTCGCGGCCGCAGGTTTCGCGACGGCCGCGGCGTTCGCGCCGAACGCACGGGGCCGCTGGCAGGCGGATCTCTGCGCGCTTGCGCGCGAGAGCCTCGCGGCGGCCGGCGTCGAGCGCGTCTTCGGCGGCGGTTACTGCACCTATGCGGAGGCGGATCGCTTCTTCTCGCATCGCAGGGAGGGGCCGTGCGGCCGCTTCGCGACGCTGATTTGGATCGCGACTTCCGGGCCCGCCCGCGGTTGATATCCCTCCGCGCCGGCCCCATCTTGGAGGCACGGATACGTCGAGGTAAGCCGCATGCGGATGGATAAGCTCACGAGCAAGTTTCAACTCGCGCTGGCCGAGGCACAGTCGCTCGCGGTCGGCCGCGACCATCAGTTCATCGAGCCGGTTCATCTCATGGCCGCCCTGCTCGAGCAGGAAGGCGGCGCCGTCGTCGGCGTGCTCACGAAGGCCGGCGTGAACATGAATCGCTTGCGCTCGTCGCTCGGCGAGGCGCTCGACCGCCTGCCGAGCGTGCAAGGCGGCGCGCCGGGCGAAGTCCATATCTCCAACGAGCTCGCGCGGCTCCTCAACGTGACGGACAAGCTCGCCCAGGAGCGCGGCGACGCCTACATCTCGAGCGAGCTGTTCATCTTGGCGGCCCTCCAGGCGCACGGCGACCTCGGCCGCATTCTCGAGAAGGCGGGCGCCGTCAAAGGCGCCGTGGAGAAGGCTATCGACGAGGTTCGCGGAGGCAGCAACGTGCAGGACCCGAACGCCGAGGAGACCCGGCAGGCCCTCGAGAAATACACGATCGACATCACGGCGCGCGCCGAGCAGGGCAAGCTCGACCCCGTGATCGGCCGCGACGACGAGATCAGACGCACGATCCAAGTGCTCCAGCGCCGCACGAAAAACAACCCCGTGCTGATCGGCGAGCCCGGCGTCGGCAAGACGGCCATCGTCGAAGGGCTCGCGCAGCGCATCGTGAACGGCGAGGTGCCCGAGGGGCTCAAGGGCAAGCGGCTCCTCTCGCTCGACCTCGGCGCGCTGATCGCGGGCGCTAAGTTCCGCGGCGAGTTCGAGGAGCGGCTCAAGGCCGTGCTCAACGACCTCGCGAAGCAGGAAGGCCAGATCATCCTCTTCATCGACGAGCTGCACACGGTCGTCGGCGCCGGCAAGGCCGAAGGCGCGATGGACGCGGGCAACATGCTGAAGCCCGCGCTGGCCCGCGGCGAGCTGCACTGCATCGGCGCGACGACGCTCGACGAGTACCGCAAATACATCGAGAAGGACGCCGCGCTCGAGCGCCGGTTCCAGAAGGTGCTCGTCGACGAGCCCTCGGTCGAGGACACGATCGCGATCTTGCGCGGCCTCAAAGAACGTTACGAGGTGCACCACGGCGTCGAGATCACGGATCCCGCGATCGTCGCCGCGGCGACGCTCTCGCACCGCTACATCAGCGACCGGCAGTTGCCGGACAAGGCCATCGATCTCATCGACGAGGCGGCCTCGCGCATCCGCATGGAGATCGACTCGAAGCCGGAGGAGATGGACCGGCTCGACCGCCGGCTCATCCAGCTCAAGATCGAGCGCGAGGCGCTCAAGAAGGAGTCGGACGAAGCCTCGAAGCGAAGGCGCGCCGACCTCGAGGCGCAGATCGACAAGCTCGAAGGCGAGTACGCGGACCTCGAGGAGATCTGGAAGGGCGAGAAGGCCGCGATGCAGAGCGCGAACCAGATCAAGGAGCAGCTCGAGCAGGCCAAGGTCGAGCTCGAGAAGGCGCACCGCGCGTCGGATCTCACGCGTATGTCCGAGCTTCAGTACGGCCGCATCCCGGAGCTCGAGCGGCAGCTCAGGGAGGCGCTCGCGCGCGAGCAGTCGGCCGAGGCGGGTCACAAGCTGCTGCGCAACCGCGTGACCGACGAGGAGGTCGCGGAGGTCGTCTCGAAGTGGACGGGCATCCCGGTCTCGAAGATGCTCGAGGGCGAGCGCGAGAAGCTGCTCCGCATGGAGTCGTTCCTCGAGAGGCGCGTCGTCGGCCAGCACGAGGCGCTCGAGGCCGTGTCGAATGCGATCCGCCGCTCGCGGGCGGGGCTCTCGGATCCGAACCGGCCGAACGGGTCGTTCCTGTTCTTGGGTCCGACGGGCGTCGGCAAGACCGAGCTTTCGAAAGCGCTCGCCGAGTTCCTGTTCGATACGGAAGAGGCGCTCGTGCGCATCGACATGTCCGAGTTCATGGAGAAGCATTCGGTCGCGCGGCTCATCGGCGCGCCGCCGGGCTACGTGGGCTACGAGGAGGGCGGCTATCTGACCGAGGCCGTGCGCCGGAAGCCCTATTCGGTCGTGCTGCTCGACGAGATCGAGAAGGCGCATCCCGACGTCTTCAACGTGCTGCTCCAGGTGCTCGACGACGGCCGGCTCACGGACGGGCAGGGCCGCACGGTCGATTTCCGCAACACGGTCGTCATCATGACGTCGAACTTGGGCAGCCAGCGCATTCAGGAGCTCTCGGGCAGCGAGAACTACGCGCGCATGAAGGCCGAGGTCATGGAGATCGTGAGCCAGCAGTTCCGGCCCGAGTTCCTGAACCGCATCGACGACGTCGTCGTGTTCCATCCGCTCGACGCGGGACAGATCCGCAAGATCGTCGACATCCAGCTCGGCTATCTGCGCAAGCGCCTCGCGGACCGCGACATCGGCCTCGTGCTCGACGATGCGGCGCTCGATCGGCTCGCGACCGCCGGCTACGATCCGGTCTACGGCGCGCGGCCCCTCAAGCGCGCGATCCAGCAGCAGCTCGAGAATCCGCTCGCGGAGCGCATCCTGCGCGGCGACTTCGGCCCGGGCGACACGATCCGGGTGACGGCCGAGGCCGACGCCTTGGGCTTCTCGAAGGCCCGCGCCGCCGCCGCCTGATCCGAAAATGGGGTCAGACCCCATTTTCGGCCGTGCCCCAAGAAAATCGGCTCCGACCCCATTTTCCGAGACCCGCTAGGCTTTCGTGAGTGGGCGGGTTCGGCCGATAATTCGGGCCGCCTCCGTGCGGCCGCTAAGGAAACGCGGGCATGACGCCCTCCTTGAAAATCGGCCGTCCGATCCGCACCTAAGAGGCGCTGGCTTGGGAATAGCGAGAGTCGAGAAATGCCCATCTACGAGTACCGTTGTGAATCCTGCGGCCACACGTTGGACGCCCTGCAAAAGCTCGCCGACGCGGCGCTAAAGGATTGCCCTGAGTGCGCGCAACCGGCCCTGAAGCGGCTCATGTCCGCGCCGGCGTTTCGGCTCAAGGGCGGCGGCTGGTACGAGACCGACTTCAAGTCCGACAAGGAAAAGAAGCGCAATCTCGCCGACGGCGGGCACAACGGAGATTCGAGTAAGAGCTCTGAGGGCGGTAAGAGCTCCGAGGGTGGTAAGAGCTCCGAGGGCGGCAAGAGCTCCGAGGCAGGGAAGAGCTCCGAGACCAAGCGCTCGGAGTCCGCGAAGGGCGATGCAGGCAAGAGCGGCAAATCGACGGAATCCTCGAGCGGAGCGGGCACCGCCGCGGCGTAAGCGTCGCGAGCGCTGCTCCGATGTAAAGGTATGGTGACCCGGCTCCGCCGCTATCTCGTCGCGGGGCTGCTCGTATGGGTTCCGATCGGCGTCACGATCCTCGTTTTTCGGCTGCTGCTCCGGTTCACGGACCGGTTCCTGTTCTGGCTGCCGGCGGCATATCGCCCCGATCAGCTCATCGGCCACGAGATCCCGGGCTTGAGCTCGATCCTCGCCGGGATCCTCGCGTTCGTCGTGCTGCTCGTGACCGGAATCCTGGCGGCGAACTTCATCGGCCGGCAGCTCGTGAGCTGGTACGAATCGCTGCTCGCGCGCATTCCATTCGTGCGCAGCGTCTACGGTGCCGTCAAGAACTTCACGGAGGTCGTGTTCAGCGATACGGACAGCTCGTTCAAGCGCGTGCTGCTGGTCGAGTGGCCGCGCGAGGGCATCTATAGCATCGCGTTCCAGACGTCCGAGAACGCGCGTGAGGTCCAGGCCAAGGCGGGCGAGACGATCGTGACCGTGTTCGTGCCGACGACGCCGAACCCGACGTCCGGATTCATCGTGTTCCTGCCCCGCAGCCAAGTGACCGAGCTCGAGATGTCCGTCGAGGACGCGCTCAAGATGATCGTGTCGCTCGGGGTCGTCGTGCCGAAGTGGAACCCTCCGGAGCGCGAGCTTGCGCGGCCCAGGGCCGCGCCGTAACATCCGTTCCCTTTTTTGTCCGCCGCCCGATGCTTCGGCCGGCCGGTCGGCGTCGGGTTAAGCTAGGCCCCGCGGGCTCGCGCTCGCCGAATCCCGAAAGGTGAAGAGATGCGCACGCATTATTGCGGTCAGGTCGACCGCTCCCTGATCGGCCGCGAGATCTCGGTCGCGGGCTGGGTCCACCGGCGCCGCGATCACGGCGGCGTGATTTTCGTCGACCTGCGCGACCGCGAAGGTCTCTTGCAGATCGTCTTCGACCCGGATCGCCCCGACGTCTTCGCCGAGGCGGAGCGTCTTCGCAGCGAGTACGTGATCGCGGTCGAAGGCAAGGTCCGGGCGCGGCCCGAAGGCACGGTGAACCCTTCGCTCGCGAGCGGCGAGGTCGAGCTGCTCGCGGAGCGCCTGACCGTGCTCAACAGGTCCGAGACGCCGCCGTTCCATCACGACGAGCCGGCGAGCGAGGAGCTGCGCCTCCGGTATCGCTATCTCGATCTTCGCCGCGAGGAGATGCAGCGGAACCTGCGCCTGCGGCATCGCTTGACGCGCGCCATGCGCGAGTTCCTCGACGCCGAAGGCTTCATCGACATCGAGACGCCGATCCTCACGAAGACGACGCCCGAGGGCGCGCGCGACTATCTCGTGCCGAGCCGCACGCATCCGGGCTTCTTCTATGCGCTGCCGCAGTCGCCGCAGCTCATGAAGCAGATCCTCATGATGTCGGGCTTCGACCGCTACTATCAGATCGTCAAGTGCTTCCGCGACGAGGACCTGCGCGCCGACCGCCAGCCCGAGTTCACGCAGCTCGATATCGAGACGAGCTTCATGAACGAGGAGGAGATCATGCGCGTCATGGAGCGGCTCATGCGGCACTGCTTCAAGCAGGTCGCGGGCGTCGAGCTGCCCGATCCCTTCCCGCGCCTGACCTACGCGGAAGCGATGCGGCGCTTCGGCTCCGACAAGCCGGACCTGCGCAACCCGCTCGAGCTCGTCGACGTCGGCGATCTGCTCGCCGGTGTCGAGTTCAAGGTCTTCGCCGAGCCCGCGCGCGATCCCGAGAGCCGCGTCGCGGCGCTGCGCCTGCCGGGCGGCGGCGCGCTCACGCGCAAGGAGATCGACGACTACACCGACTTCGTGCGCCGCTACGGCGCGAAGGGCCTCGCGTACATCAAGGTCAACGACCGCGCCGCGGGCCGCGAGGGGCTGCAATCGCCGATCCTGAAGTTTCTGCCCGACGACGTCGTGGAGGCCGTGCTCGCGCGCACGGGCGCCGAGAACGGCGACGTGGTCTTCTTCGGCGCCGACAAGAAGAAGGTCGTCGAGGAGTCGCTCGGCGCGCTGCGCCAGCAGCTCGGGCGCGATCGCGGCTTCACGGCCGAAGGCTGGCAGCCGGTCTGGATCGTCGACTTCCCGATGTTCGAGCGCGAGGATAACCGCTGGGGCCCCGTGCATCATCCGTTCACGGCGCCGAAGACGGCGACGGCGGAGGAGCTCAAAGCCGCGCCCGGCGCCGCGCTCGCGCGCGCGTACGACCTCGCGCTGAACGGCCACGAGGTCGGCGGCGGCTCGATTCGTATCCACCGTCCCGAGATGCAGTCCGCCGTTTTCGATCTGCTCGGCATCTCGGCCGAGGAGGCCGAGGCGAAGTTCGGCTTCCTGCTGACCGCGCTCAAGTACGGCTGCCCGCCGCACGGAGGCATCGCCTTCGGCGTCGATCGCCTCGTCATGCTCATGGCCGGCACGGACAACATCCGCGACGTCATCGCGTTTCCGAAGACGCAGATGGCGAGCTGCCTCATGACGGGCGCGCCGAGCGCGGCGGATCCGGCTCAGCTCAAGGAGGTCGGCATTCGGCTGCGCACGGCTTCGAGCTGAGGCCGTGAGCGCGGGGCAGGGCTCGGACGCGAGCGGCGAAGCGGCGCGCCCGCGCGACGCTCGCTTTCGGCGCCCCGAGTCCGTGCTCGTCGTGATCCACACCGAAGCGCTCGAGTGCCTGCTGCTCGAGCGCGTCGTGCCCGCCGGCGTCTGGCAATCCGTGACCGGGAGCCTCGAATGGGGCGAGACGCCCGCGCAGGCGGCGGAGCGCGAGGTCCTCGAAGAGACCGGCATCGACCCCCAAGGCCGCCTGCACGACGCCGGTGTCGCGACGCGGTTCGAGATCTGGCCCGAGTGGCGCCGCAAGTTCGCGCCCGGCGTGACGGAGAACGTCGAGCATCTCTGGTATCTCGAGCTTCCGGCGCGCGTGCCCGTGGCGTTGGACGCGCAAGAGCATCGCGCCTACCGGTGGTTTTCGCTCGAAGAGGCGATTCGCGCGGTCGCCTCGTGGACGAATCGCGAGGCGCTCGAGCGGCTGCGCCGCTGAGATACGCTCGGAGGCTCATGGGCATCGTATGCGGACGAAGCGCGTCGATGAAGGGATCGCGCCGACGGAGACCGTCGTCGTCGCCCATGGCCTTTGGATGCCGAGCTGGGTCACGGCCGTGCTTCGCGGCCGCCTCGAAGCCGCGGGCTTCGCAACGGCGGCGTTCTCCTATGCGAGCGTGACCGCGGGGCTCGAGGAGAACGCGGTCCGCCTTGCAGCGTTCGCGGCCGCGTTGCCCCGCTCGCGTCTGCACTTCGTCGGTCATAGCCTCGGCGGCGTCGTCGCCGCGACGATGCTCGGGCGCCCCGGCCTCGGACGCGAGAGGCTCGATGTCGGGCGGCTCGTATGCCTCGGCTCCCCGCTCGTCGCCAGCCACTGCGCATCCGTGCTGCTCGCGCACCGCCCCACTCGGCGCGTCGCGGGACACTGTCTCGCGGATCTCGTCGCCGCGGGCGGGCTCCGGCATTGGCAGGGGCCGTTCGAGATCGGGATTATCGCCGGCGACATTGGGCTCGGTTTCGGCCGCCTGCTCGGGGGTCTGCCCCCGCCGCACGACGGCACGGTCGCCGTCGCCGAGACGCGTCTGCCCGGCGCAACCGCGCATCGCGTGCTGCACGAGACGCACACGTCGCTGCTGTGGTCGGCGGAAGTCGCCGCGGAGACGGTGCGATTCTTGAGAACGGGCCGCTTCTCGAGCGCTTCGTGACGGCTCCGCCGCCGCTCAAACTGCGGCCAGCTTTCGCTCAGTCGGGGCCGCGCGCGAGGGCCGCCAGCTCGTAGAGGAGATCGAGCGCTTGGCGCGGCGACAGCGCGTCGACGTCGAGGCCGCGTAGGCGCTCGGCTACTCGGTCTTGCGGCGCCGCGCGAGGCTCGATGTGCGGGCCGGACGGGGCGAGAGCCTCGAGCGCGAGCGCACGCTGCGGGCTCTCGGGCACGAGCGCGCGCTGATGCCGCTCGAGCCGCGCGAGGTATTCGCGCGCCGCCGCAATGACCTCTCGCGGAACGCCTGCGATTTCCGCGACGTGAAGCCCGTAGCTTTGGTTCGCGGGCCCGGGCTTCACGGCATGCAAGAAGATGAGCTCGCGCCCGTGCTCGGTCGCGTCGAGATGCACGTTCCCGCAGCCCGTCACCTCCTCGGGCAAGGTCGTGAGCTCGAAGTAGTGCGTCGCGAACAGCGTGAACGCACGCAGCTTGCCGGCGATGTGCCGCGCCGCGGCCCACGCGAGCGAGAGGCCGTCGAACGTGCTCGTGCCGCGGCCGACCTCGTCCATGAGGACGAGGCTTTGCGGAGTCGCGTTGTTCAGAATGTTCGCCGTCTCGGTCATCTCGACCATGAACGTCGAGCGGCCGCCCGTGAGATCGTCGCCCGCGCCGATACGCGTGAAGATGCGATCGACGGGGCCGATGCGCGCGTCCTCGGCCGGCACGAAGCTGCCGACGTGCGCGAGGATCACGATGAGCGCGGTCTGCCGCATGTACGTCGACTTGCCGCCCATGTTGGGTCCCGTGACGATGAGCATGCGGCGCGCGTCGTCGAGCTCGAGGTCGTTCGGCACGAAGCGCGCGCTGCTCGACTGCTCGACGCCGAGATGCCGTCCCGTCCGATACGCGATGCAGGCCTCCTCGACGAGCGCGGGCCGCGAGAGATTCAGCGTCTCCGCGCGCTCCGCGAGGTTCGCGAGCACGTCGATCTCCGCTATCGCGGCGGCCGTGCGCTGGAGCGCCGGCAGCTCGGCGGCGAGCCGCTCGAGCAGCTGTTCGTAGAGATGCTTCTCGCGCGCGAGCGCGCGCTCGCGCGCCCCGAGGACTTTGTCCTCGAACGCCTTGAGCTCGGGCGTGATGAACCGCTCCGCGCCCTTCAGCGTCTGCCGGCGCACGTAGTCCGCGGGCGCACGCTCGGCCTGCGACTTGCCGATCTCGATATAGAAGCCGTGCACCTTGTTGTAGCCGACCTTGAGGCTCGGGATGCCCGTGCGCTCGCGCTGCTCGGCCTCGTGACGATCGAGAAAGCGGCTCGCGTTCTCGCTGATGTCGCGGAGCTCGTCGAGCTCGGCGTCGTAGCCCGGCGCGAGCACGCCGCCGTCGCGGATCAGGGCCGGCGGCGACTCGACGATCGCGCGGGCGAGCAGAGCGTGCTCCGCGGCGTGCTCCGCGCACGCGTCCGCGAGCGCGGCGAGACGCTCGCAGCCGACCTGCTCGAGCGCGCGCTTCAGCGCGGGCAGCCGCCCGAGCGCATCGCGCAGCGCCGCGAGATCGCGCGGGCGCGCGGAGCGCAGCGCGACGCGCGCGAGGATGCGCTCGAGATCGCCGATCTCCGCGAGCAGCGCGCGCAGCGCCGGGGCGGCAGGCGAGCGCAGCAGCGTCTCGACGCCGTGCTGGCGCGCGCGGAGCTCGGCGCGGTCGCGCACGGGCCGGTTGAGCCAGCGGCGCAGGAGGCGGCTTCCCATCGCCGTCGCGCAGGCGTCCATGAGACCGGCCAAGGTGTATTCGGGCCGGCTCCCGAGGCTCGTCTCGATCTCGAGGTTGCGTCGCGTCGGCACGTCCATGATGACGGCGCCGTCGCGGCGCTCGCGCTTCAGCGAGCGCAGGTGCGGGACCTCGGAGCGCTGCGTGTCCTTCACGTACTGCACGAGGCAGCCGGCCGCGCCGACCGCGAGCGGCGCGTCGTCGGCGTCGAAGCCGGCGAGGTCGCGCACGCCGAGCTGCGCGGTCAGGAGCCGCGCGCCGGTCTCGGAGTCGAAGTGCCACGGCGGGCGCCGGCGCAGGCCCGGACGCTCGAGGAGCCACGCGGGTTGCGAGAGCGATTCCGGCACGAGCAGCTCGGCGGGCTTCAGGCGCTCGAGCTCGGACGCGAGCGCGTCGAAGTCGTCGAGCTCGTCGAGCGCGAAGTGGCCTCCCGCGAGATCGAGCCAAGCGAGCCCGATGCGCGGAGCGCCGGCGCGCGCGCGGCGTTCCGCGCGACCCGAGATCGCGGCTCCGTCGGAGCGCGAAGCGACGGCGACGGAGCTTGAATCGACGACGACGGCTGCGAGATGCCGCGTCTCCTTGTCCTCGAGCAAGGCCGCGTCGGTCAGCGTCCCGGGCGTCACGATGCGAACGACCTCGCGCGCCATGGGCCCGCGGCCCGTGGGATCGCCGATCTGCTCGCAGATCGCGACCGACTCGCCGAGCTTGACGAGCCGCGCGAGATAGCCGTCGACGGAGTGGACGGGCACTCCCGCCATCGGGATCGGCTCGCCCGCCGAATGCCCGCGGCGGGTCAGTGTGATGTCGATGAGCTTCGAGGCGCGGCGCGCGTCGTCGTAGAAGAGCTCGTAGAAGTCGCCCATGCGATAGAACAGCAGCACGTCCGGGTACTCGGCCTTGATGGCCAAGTACTGCTGCATGACGGGCGTGTGGCCGGCGGGACTCGTGTTTTCCATTGTTATCAAAGAGTTGTGGCTCTCGCCCGCCGACTATTGGGACAGGGCTCGCAATTCGCTAAGTTTTGCATCGTTCGCGGACCCGCTCTAGTCGCGAGCGCTCGAGCGGCGGACCAGAGTTGCGCGCCGCGGCCGAGGCTCGTGGCGCCGGCGAGGCAGCGTAGCGCGAGAGATGCGTGAACCATAGGAGAGGCGCACGGAACATTAGGGACGATGCGAACGATATGAGGCGCACGATGCGATTGACGCGAACGATCGGAATGATGCGAGCCATGCAAATGCCGCAGACTATGCAAAACTTCCCCGCTGCGCGGCGCGGGGGCAGACCGGCTTGGTACCTTGCGATCGCCGCGTGCGTTCTCGTCGACGCCTGCAGCGTTGCCCCGCGGCCTGCGGCCGGAGCGATTTGGCCGCTGGGCGGCGCGTCGTCATTGAGCGCCGGCGAATGGAGCGGCAGCACCTCGCAGGGCATGCCGATCGCCGTCAGCGTCTCGTCGGAGGAGACGCTGACGACGATTACGGTCGGCTACCGATTCAACGGTTGCTCGGGGTCCGAAACGTTCTCGGACCTCCAGGTCGCGACAGCTCCGGCGCTCACGTGCATTCCGGGGCCGTGCGCCCGTGTGCCGGCGTCGTATCGCGCGTTCACCTACTCAGAGACTCCGACGCAGAACGGAGTCAGCACGACGGTGACGGGTCTCTTTCTCCCGGGCGGCCGCGCCGAGGGCGTAGTGCATTTCGTCGACTACGCGGGGTGCGGAAGCGCGAGAAGCGTGGAATGGAGCGCCGCGCGACGTTGAGACGGCGACGCGTCTTCGCTCGGCCGAGCCCCCGCGTCGCTCGAGGTCGAGCGCGATGCATTGCTCCCGCAACCCCGCGTCCCGCTCGAAGCGACGGCCCATCGCTCTAGCCTGCCGCGGCAGCCGACGGGAAGGTCTTCGAGGGTTATTTCGAGAGTTATGATGCTTCCGTGAAGGTCGTTCACATCGAAGCCGGTCGCCATCTCTACGGCGGAGCGCGGCAGGCCGCGTATCTCATCGCAGAGCTGGCGCGGCGCGGAGTGTCGAACGCGCTCGTCTGCGCGCCGGGCGCCGCGATCGCTGAGCAAGTTGCGGGCCGCGCCGAGATCGCGGAGATCCCGATGGCGGGCGACCTCGATCTCTCGCTCGTGCCGCGCTTGCGCTCGCTGCTCGCGAAGCTTGACCCCGACCTCGTCCACGTGCATTCGCGCCGCGGCGCCGATCTCTACGCCGGCATCGCGGCCGGCGTCGCGGCCGGCGGGTCGCGGCCGGCCGTCCTCACGCGGCGCGTCGACTCGGCCGAATGGGCGCCTTGGGCGCGCTTCAAGTACGCGCGCTATGCGGCCGTCGTCGCGATCTCGCGCGCCGTCGAGCGCGCGCTGCTCCATGCGGGAGTCCCGCGCGAGCGCGTGCGTCTCGTGCCGAGCGGCGTCGACACGGAGCGCTTCCGCCCGGACGCGAGCGCCCGCGCGCGCCTTCGCGCCGCGTTCTCGTTGCCGGGCGATTCGTTCGTCGCGGGCGTCGTCGCTCAGCTGATTCCCCGCAAGGGTCACGGGATGCTGCTCGACCTTCTGCCCGACGTTGCCGCTCGCCATCCGCGCTTCGTCGTGATCTGCTTCGGCCGCGGTCCGGGGAGCGAGCGGCTCGCGCGCGAGATCGCGGCGCGGCGGCTCGAGCGCCGCGTCGTGCTCGCCGGTTTCCGCGACGATCTTCCCGCGCTGCTGCCCGGTCTCGACGCGCTCCTGCATCCCGCGACCGCCGAGGGCCTCGGCGTCGCCGTGCTCGAAGCGCTCGCAGCCGGCGTGCCCGTCGCGGCGTCCGCCGTCGGCGGCATCGTCGACGTCATCGAGCCCGGCGCGCACGGTCTCCTCGTGCCTCACGACGACCGCGCGGCTTGGATCGAGGCGATCGATTCGATCGTCTGCGATTCCGCCCTCCGGACGCGGCTCGCGGCCTCGGGACGGGCGCGTGTCGAAGCCGAGTTCTCCGCGCGGCGAATGGCGGAAGGCAATCTCGCCGTCTACGAAGCCGTGTTGCGCGGCAGGGGAACGGCGCGCGGTCACGGCAAGAGCGCGAGCGAGCCGGAGACTCTGTCGTCCGCGGAGATCGGGAGGCGGCCGTGAGCTCCGCGGGACGCAACGGATCCGGCCGCCTCTTCTCCGACGAGCTCGAAAGCCTCGCGCGCGAGCTCGGCGCCGCGCTCGGCGCGCGCGGCTGGCACGTCGCGACGGCCGAGTCCTGCACGGGCGGCTGGATCGCGAAGGCAATCACGGACGTCGCGGGCAGCTCCGGCTGGTTCGGCGCGGGATGGGTCACGTACTCGAACGGCGCGAAGACGAGCTTGCTCGGCGTGCCGGCCGAGCTCATCGAGGCGCACGGAGCGGTCAGCGAGGCCGTCGTGCGAGCGATGGCGGACGGCGCGCGCCGCAAGTCGCAGGCCGATGTTGCCGTCGCGGTCAGCGGCGTCGCGGGACCGGGCGGCGGGACGGCGGCCAAGCCCGTCGGTCTCGTCTGGTTCGCATGGGCCTCGCCCGACGGCGTCGAGGCGGAGAGCTGCAGGTTTCGGGGCGACCGCGAAAGCGTGAGACGCCGGAGCGTCGCCCACGCGCTGCGCGGCCTCATTGCGCGCGCCGGCGGAGTCCCGGCATGAGCGAAGGCGCGCGGCCGCGTGGAGGGCGGCGATGACGGCGAGCGAGAGCGCCTCCAAGGAGCAAGAGGGCCCGGAGCACCCGGACGAGGCCTCCGAGCGGCCGCGCCGGCGCCGGCTCTTCTTTGCGCTCTGGCCCGACGACGCGACGCGAGCGGCGATCTCGCGCGTCTCGCGCCGGCCGGTCCGGCTCTGCGGCGGACGCCCGACCGCGAAGCGCAACCTGCACATCACCGTCGCGTTTCTCGGCTCGCTCGACGAAGAGCAGGCCGAGCGTGCGGCCGCCGTGCCGCCCGTTCGCACCGGGCCGTTCGAGCTCGAGCTCGACGTGCTCGGCCACTTCGAGCATTCCCGCACCCTATGGCTCGGCCCGAGCGCCGTGCCGCCCGAGCTCGCGTCGCTCGAGCGCGAGCTTTGGGCGGGCCTCGAGGCTCAGGGGTTCGAGCGCGAGCCGCGCATCTACCGCCCCCATCTGACGCTCGCGCGGCGGGCCAAGGCCGTCGAGGAGGGCGTCGATCCCGTCCGCTGGCCCGTGTCGGCGCTGACGCTCGTCGAGTCCGTCCCGCTGCCGCGCGGCGTGCACTACGAGCCGTTGCGCGACTGGCCGCTTTGAAAATGGGGTCAGACCCCATTTTCGCTGCAACGGCGGCGGACGAGAACACGAAAAACGGGGTCAGACCCCATTTTCGAAATCGCGCGCAGCGCCCAAAAAACCGCGCTGTCCTGCTCGGCTTTCTATGGAATAATCCGCACCTCGACGCGATCCGCCGTCGCGGCCCGAACGATCCCCGAACAGTAGCACCTACGTGGGACAACCAATGGACGACAACCGTAAGAAAGCACTCGCAGCGGCCCTGAGCCAGATCGAAAAGCAGTTCGGCAAGGGGTCGGTCATGCGGCTCGGCGACTCGATCGCCTCGCGCGACATCGACGTGATCTCGACGGGCTCGCTCGGGCTCGACATCGCGCTCGGCGTCGGCGGCTTGCCCCGCGGTCGCGTCGTCGAGATCTACGGCCCGGAGTCCTCCGGCAAGACCACGCTGACCCTGCAGGTCGTCGCCGAGATCCAGAAGCTCGGCGGGACAGCCGCCTTCGTCGACGCCGAGCACGCGCTCGATCCCGTGTACGCCGAGAAGGTCGGCGTCAGCGTCGACGATCTCTTGATCTCGCAACCCGATACGGGCGAGCAGGCGCTCGAGATCACCGACATGCTCGTGCGCTCGGGCGCCGTCGACGTCATCGTCGTCGACTCCGTCGCGGCGCTGACGCCGAAGGCCGAGATCGAGGGCGAGATGGGCGATTCGCACGTGGGACTTCACGCGAGGCTCATGTCGCAGGCGCTGCGCAAGCTCACGGCGAACATCAAGCGCTCGAACTGCCTCGTGATTTTCATCAACCAGATCCGCATGAAGATCGGCGTCATGTTCGGCAGCCCCGAGACGACGACGGGCGGCAACGCGCTCAAGTTCTACGCCTCCGTGCGGCTCGACATTCGGCGCATCGGCTCGATCAAGAAGGGCGATGAAGTGCTCGGCAACGAGACGCGCGTCAAGGTCGTGAAGAACAAGGTCGCGCCGCCGTTCAAGACGGCCGAATTCGAGATCCTCTACGGCCACGGCGTTTCCCGCGAGGGCGAGATCATCGATCTCGGCGTCAAAGAGAACCTCATCGAGAAATCCGGCTCCTGGTTCAGCTACAACGGCGAGCGCATCGGCCAGGGCAAGGAGAACGCGCGCGAGTTCCTGATCCAGAATCCCGCCATCGCGGCGGACGTCGAGGCGAAGATCCGCGCGAAGCTGCTGCCGAAGAAGGGCGCGGCCGAGGCGGCGGCCGCAGAGGCCGCGGGTGCCGCGCTCGAGCAAGCCTGATCCGGACGACCCCGCGGCCTGCGAGCGCGCGGCCGTCGCGCTTCTCGCGCGGCGCGAGCACACCCGCCGAGAGCTGGCGCGGAAGCTCTCGGCGCGCGCCTTCGACGCCGACGTCGTCGCCGCGACGCTCGACCGCCTCGAGCAAGCCGGCCTCCTCGACGGCCGGCGTTTCATCGAAAGCTTCGTCGCTTCGCGTGCGGCCCGGGGCTTCGGCCCCGTCAAGATCCGCGCCGAGCTCCTCGAGCGCGGCGTCGATCCCGGCTCGGCGTCCGAGGCGCTCCGCGAGAGCGCCGAGGACTGGCGAGCGCACGCCCGGAGCGTCCGGCGCAAGCGCTTCGGCGCCGAGGCGCCGAAGGACTTCAAGGAACGCGCTCGTCAGGCCCGGTTCCTGCAATATCGGGGCTTCGATCAGGAACAAATCGACGCGGCGCTGGATCTCCAGGAAGATTACGATTAGAAGCGGCCGAAAATGGGGTCAGACCCCATTTTTCGTCCCGGCCGAGCGACAGAGCCCCTTCGACTCGGCCTCCGCGCTTCGATGGCAGCCGCGGACAGGTGCCTGCGGGGCGGCGTAGACGAGCTCGAAAGTCGGCTCGAAAAAAATGGCTTTGACTCCATTTACACCGGGGAAATGGGGTCTGACCCCATTTTCAGTGCATTGCGAAGGTAGGCGTTCGATTTTATGAGTCTCTCCAGCAGCGGCCTGCGCCGTGCGTTTCTCGAATACTTTGCTTCGAAGGGCCACGAGATCGTGCCGAGCTCCTCGCTCGTGCCCGTCAACGATCCGACGCTGCTCTTCACGAACGCCGGCATGGTGCAGTTCAAGGACGTCTTTCTCGGCCGCGAGACCCGGGCGATTCCGCGCGCGGCGTCCGCGCAGCGCTGCGTCCGCGCGGGCGGCAAGCACAACGACCTCGAGAACGTCGGCTACACGGGGCGGCATCACACCTTCTTCGAGATGCTCGGCAACTTCAGCTTCGGCGACTACTTCAAGCGCGAGGCGATCCACTACGCGTGGGAGTTCGTGACGAAGGTGCTCGAGCTGCCGCCCGAGCGGCTCTGGTGCACCGTGTTCGAGAACGACGACGAAGCGGCGTCGATTTGGCTCGACGAGGTCGGCGTCTCGAAGAGCCGCTTCGCGCGGCTCGGCGCCAAGGACAACTTCTGGGCCATGGGCGATACGGGCCCGTGCGGGCCATGCACGGAGATCTTCTACGACCACGGCCCCGAAGTCGCGGGCGGGCCGCCCGGCTCGCCGGACTCGGACGGCGACCGCTACGTCGAGATCTGGAATCTCGTCTTCATGCAGTTCGAGCGCGACGAGCGCGGCGAGATGACGCCGCTGCCGAAGCCTTCCGTCGATACGGGCATGGGGCTCGAGCGCACCGCGGCGGTTCTTCAGGGCGTGCACTCGAACTACGAGATCGACCTCTTCGTCGGTCTCATCCGCGCGGCGGCGCAGGCCACGGGCACTCAGGATCTCGAGAGCAAGTCGCTGCGCGTCATCGCGGATCACATTCGCGCGTGCTCGTTCCTCATCGCGGACGGCGTGCTGCCGGGCAACGAAGGGCGCGGCTACGTGCTGCGGCGCATCATCCGCCGCGCGATCCGGCACGGCTACATGCTGGGCCAGGACCGGCCCTTCTTCTACACGCTCGTGAAGCCGCTCGAGCGCGAGATGGGCGAGGCGTATCCCGAGCTCGCGGCGCGCCGCGAGCACGTCGAGCGCGTGCTGCACCAGGAGGAGCTGCGCTTCGCCGAGACGCTCGCGCAGGGCATGCGTCTGCTCGAGGACGCGATCCGGCGCGTGCCGGCCGGCGGCGTGATCCCGGGCGAAACGGTTTTCAGGCTCTACGACACCTACGGTTTCCCCGAGGACCTGACCGCCGACGTCGCGCGCGAGCGCAAGCTCTCGATCGATCGAGCGGGCTTCGACGCGCTCATGGAGCAGCAGCGCGAGCGCGCCCGGAAGGCGAGCCAATTCTCGATGACGCGCGACGGCGCGCCGCGCCTCGACGCGCCGACCGAGTTCTTGGGCTACGAGATGCTCGACGCCGACGCGCGCGTCGTCGCGCTCTTCGACGAGGACGCGCGGGCCGTCGAGTCGCTCGAGGCCGGCCGCCGCGGCACGGTCGTGCTCGATCGAACGCCCTTCTACGCCGAGAGCGGCGGCCAGATCGGCGATACGGGCGAGCTCACGACGGCGGCCGGCGCGTCGTTCGACGTGACGGACACGCAGAAGCTCGGCGCGGCCTTCGGCCACCTCGGCGTGCTCACTCGCGGAACGCTCGCGATCGGCGAGGCCGTTCGCGCGACCGTCGACGCCGAGCGGCGCGCGGCCATCGTGCTGAACCATTCCGCGACGCACCTGCTGCACGCGGCGCTCCGCCGCGTGCTCGGTCCGCACGTGCAGCAGAAGGGCTCGCTCGTCGCGCCCGATCGTCTGCGCTTCGACTTCTCGCATTACGAGCCCTTGTCCGCGGCGCAGCTCGAGGAGGTCGAGCGGCTCGTCAACGCCGAGATCCGCCGCAACGCGGCCGCGGACATTCGCGTCATGGGCTACCAGGAAGCGATCGGCGCCGGCGCGCTCGCGTTCTTCGGCGACAAATACGGCGAGAAGGTCCGCGTCCTCAAGCTCGGCGATTTCTCGACCGAGCTCTGCGGCGGCACGCACGTGAGCCGCGCCGGCGACATCGGTCTCTTCAAGATCGTCTCGGAGGGCGGCGTCGCGGCCGGCGTCCGGCGCATCGAGGCCGTGACCGGCCCCGGCGCCTACGAATGGGTCGCATCGAGCGACAAGCTGCTCAAGAGCGTGGCCGGCCTCGTGCGCGGCGGACGCGACGAGATCGTCGACAAGGTCTCGCAGATCCTCGAGCGCACGCGCAGCCTCGAGCGCGAGAACGAGGCGCTGCGCTCGAAGCTCGCGGCCGGCGGCGCCCGAGACCTCATGCAGGAGGTCACGGAGGTCGCGGGCACCAAGGTCTTGGCGGCGCGCATCGACGGCGCGGACAACAAGGCCCTGCGCGACGCCGTCGATCGTCTGAAGGACAAGCTCGGCTCGGGCGTCGTCGTGCTCGGCGCCGTGGACGGCGACAAGGTCCGGCTCGTCGCCGGCGTCACGAAGGATCTCGCCGATCGCCTCCCCGCGGGGCGGCTCATCGGGCCGGTCGCCGAGCGGGTCGGCGGCCGCGGCGGCGGCCGGGCCGACTTCGCGCAGGCCGGCGGCAACGCCCCAGAGCGGCTCGACGAGGCCCTTGGTCTCGTCAAAGAGGTCGTCTCGTCGGCTGCGCAATCTTCGCGCTAGACGGAAATTTCGATGAAAAGCCCCGAAAAGGGGTGACGACGCCGCGAAATGGATTACCATGGGGGCGTCGGGAGCGCCTTTTTGCCGAGGCGCTCGCCGAGGAAGGGGGGAACCGGCCGAAGGTTAATTAAGAAAAGAAGGCCGGCCGAGCCAGGCTGATCGAGGAAGCCAGCGGGCGACAGCGCGCGATCCGAGCTTCCACGAGCGACCGGG
This sequence comes from Gammaproteobacteria bacterium, assembly GCA_035760685.1. GTDB lineage: Bacteria > Pseudomonadota > Gammaproteobacteria > Steroidobacterales > Rariloculaceae > ZC4RG20. The sequence continues at coordinate 18,646 of DASTSM010000127.1, forward strand.
CGGCCGCTGATGGCCTCGACCCGAGTCGCATAGGAGTAGGCGACCGAGGGATCGGCGGCGAAGACCAAGAAGGAGTTTGGGTATGCTGATCTTGACCCGACGAGTGGGGGAGACGGTAGTCATCGGCAACGAGGTCACCGTCACCGTGCTTGGCGTGAAGGGAAATCAAGTCCGCCTCGGCGTGAACGCTCCTAGAGAAGTCGCGGTGCACCGCGACGAGATCTACGAGCGCATCAAGCGCGAGCAGGCAGAGGAGGAAGCCAGGCAGCCGCAGGCGATCGTCATCGGTCGCGGGTAACGGACGCTCCCTGTCCGGCCGCTCGTAGGCTTTCATGCAGGCGGTCGCTGCGGGCCGGACGGTCCGCAGTCGACGTCCCCGTCGCGATTCTTTTCTTCAACCGTTAGAATCCCGTGTCCGCCATCGACCCCAGGAGAGGTGGCTGAGTGGTCGAAAGCGCTCCCCTGCTAAGGGAGTAAGGGCTCAAAAAGGCCCTTCGAGGGTTCGAATCCCTCCCTCTCCGCCAATTCGCCGCGTCGGCGTCCGTCGAAAAATGGGGTCTGACCCCAATTTCTCCGGCGAAAAAATGGGGTCTGACCCCAATTTTTTGGATGCGCGCTCAGCCGAGCGACGCGAGCCACTCGTCGTCCGAGCCTTCTTCGATGTCGTCGAAGAGATAGGTGCCGAGGTAGCGCTCGCCCGTGTCGGGCAGCATCGCGAGCAGCACGGAGCCCGGCTCGGCGCGCTCGGCCACTTTGAGCGCGGCCGCGAGCGTAGCGCCCGAAGAGATCCCGACGAAGATGCCTTCCTGCCGCGCGAGGCGCCGCGCCATTTCCTTGCCCTCCTCGTCGGTAACCGTGACGAGCTGGTCGTAGACCTGGGGATTCAGGACGTCGGGCAGGAAATCCGGGGTCCAGCCCTGGATCTTGTGCGGCTGCCACTCCTTGCCGCCGAGCAGCGACGCCGCCGCGGGCTCGCACGCGACGATCTTCACCTCGGGCCGCGCGAGCTTGATGACCTCGCCCGCGCCCGTCAGCGTGCCGCCGGTCCCCCAGCCCGTGACCCAGAAGTCGAGCCGCCGCCCGGCGAAGTCCCTGAGGATCTCGGGGCCCGTCGTCTGCCGGTGATACGCGGGATTCGCCGGGTTCTCGAACTGGCGCGCGAGAAACCAGCCGTGCTTCTCGGCGAGCTGCTCCGCGAGGCGGACCATGCCCGTGCCGCGCAGAGACGCGGGCGTCAGCAGGACCCGGGCGCCGAGAGCCCGCATGATCTTGCGCCGCTCGATCGAGAAGGACTCGGCCATCGTGGCGACGAACGGGTAGCCGCGGGCCGCGCACACCATGGCGAGGGCGATGCCCGTGTTGCCCGAGGTCGCTTCGATCACGGTCTGGCCGGGCTTCAGCGCTCGGCGCTTCTCCGCGTCGAGGATCACGGCGAGCGCGAGCCGGTCCTTGACGGAGGCCATCGGATTGAAGGATTCGACCTTCACGTAGACCGTGGTATGGGCAGGCGCCAGACGCTGGAGCTTGACGACCGGGGTATTGCCGACCGTGTCGAGAATACTTTCGTAGATCATCGGGATCTCCCTATCGGATAGGCGAGCGCGCCGCGTACCGACGCACCGCTTATGAGCGGCGATGCATAGATTATCGCCAAACGTGATCTCCGGGACGATCGCAGGGAGCTATGCTTGGGCCCCCAAATTAAGGCAGAACGCGGCAGTATCGCTGCACAGAAGGGAGCACTGCAAATGGCACTACACATCGGAGACGAGGCACCCAATTTCGACGCCGAGACGACGGAAGGCCGCATCAACTTCCACGAGTGGATCGGCAACGGCTGGGCGATTCTGTTCTCGCATCCCAAGGACTTCACGCCGGTCTGCACCACCGAGCTCGGCTACATGGCCGGCCTCAAGCCCGACTTCGACAAGCGCAACACGAAGATCATCGGGCTCAGCGTCGACTCCGTCGAGGACCACAAGAACTGGTCCAAGGACATCCAAGAGACGCAAGGCCACGCCGTCAACTATCCGATCATCGACGGCAGCGATCTCAAGATCGCGAAGGCGTACGACATGCTCCATCCGAATGCGAGCGGCCCGGCCAAGGGCAGAACCGCGGCCGACAATCAAACCGTGCGCTCGGTCTTCATCATCGGACCGGACAAGAAGATAAAGGCGACCCTGACTTATCCGATGTCGAGCGGCAGGAATTTCGACGAGGTGCTGCGTCTGCTCGACTCGATCCAGTTGACCGCGAAGTACCCGATTTCGACGCCGGTGAACTGGAAGCCGGGCGACGACGTCGTGATCTCGCCGTCGCTGTCCGACGAAGCCGCCAAGGAGAAGTTTCCGAAGGGCTTCCGGAAGCTCAAGTCCTACCTGCGCCTCGCGAACCAGCCGCGCGATTGATGCCGCCGGGCGGGTGAGGCTCCTCGGCCTCACCCGTTTGCGGTAAAGCCCTCGAGCCTCGCCCGTCGGCCTCGGGCCTCATCGCGGCTCTCGATTTCGACCGTCAGCTCACTCTCGCGAGCGATTCGCCGGCGCCCCCGTCGAGCACCTCGAGGCGACCGGCGGCGAACCAGGCGTATCGCTCCGCGAGCGCCGCCGTCGGGCCGACGAGCAGCAGCGCAGGCGAGCTGACCCGGAAGCGGTCGCGCGCCTCCGCGAGCCGAGCCAGCGAGGTCCGAATCACTCTCTGAGCGTCCGTCGTGCCGCGCTCGACGATCGCCGCCGGCGTCTTAAGCGAATGCCCGGCCGCGAGCAGCTCGGCCGCGATCTGCTCGTATTGGCCGACCCCCATGTAGAGCGCGAGCGTCTGGCCCGGCCGAAACGACGCGAGATCGGCCGCACCGTGATCCTTCGTGTGGCCCGTCGCGATGACGACCGCCTGCGACCGGTCGCGCAGCGTGAGCGGGATGCCCGCGTAGGCGGCGCAGCCCTCGACGGCCGAGACGCCGGGCACGATCTGAAACGGCAAGCCCGCCTCGACGAGCGCCTCGATCTCCTCCCCGCCCCGTCCGAAGACGAGCGGATCGCCGCCCTTGAGCCGGCAGACCCTCTTGCCTTCCCGGACGAGCCTCACGAGCAGCGCATTGATCTCGGCCTGCGAGATCGACTTGTGGCGCGGGGTCTTGCCGACGCAGACGATCTCGGCCTCGCGGCGCGCGAACTTCAGCAGCTCCGGCGCCGCGAGGCGGTCGTAGAGGACGACGTCGGCGGCCGCGAGAAGCTGGCGGCCGCGCAAGGTAATGAGATCCGGCCGGCCGGGCCCCGCGCCGACGAGCCACGCTTCGCCCTGCGCTTCGGACCGATCCTCGCCGGTCCGCTCGGCCTCGAGCATGCGCCGAAGGGTGTCCTCCGCGGCCTCGACGGCTCCGCCGAAGCATTGCTCCGCGACGCGGCCGTTCACGACGCGCTCCCAAAAGCGCCGGCGCTGGTCCGGGTCGGGCAGCGCCGCTCGTGCGCGCTCGCGCCAGACGCCCGCGAGATCCGCGAGCGACCCGAGCCGCTGCGGCAGCAGCGATTCGACGAGGCCCTTGACCCATCGGCTCAGCACCGGAGAGAGCCCCGAGCTCGCGATCGCGATCGTCACGGGATCTCGGTCGACGATGGCGGGCATGATGAAGGAGCAACGTTCCGGGTCGTCCACGACGTTGCAGAAGCGCTTGGCCTTCTCGGCGGCCGCTGCCACGGCCGCGTTGACGGCGGGATCGCCGGACGCCGCGACGACGAGCCAATACGCGTCGACGCCCTCGCCGCCGAACGGCGCGCGCTCGAGCGCGAGCCCATCATGCTCGGCCGCGAGCGCCTCGATATTCGGCGAGATCTCCGGCGCGAGCACGGTGACGCGGGCGCCGGCCTCGAGCAAGAGCTTCGCGCGCCGCTCGGCGACGGCGCCGCCGCCGACGACGAGGCATCGGCGATCGTGCAGCGAGGCGAACAAGGGCAGGTGACGCATGTCGGAGTGGTTCGAGCGTGATGGAGGCTGCAGGTGCGGCGTCGACCCTATCGCCGGTCTTTCCGCCGCGCCAATACGAAGTCCTTCTGGCCATATTACCTACGGTGCCGATTGCGTCGCGACCGCGGCTCGCGCGCCGCCGTCCCGGGCCCTGCGCCGCCGTCCCCGCGGGCTCATGCGCCGCCGTCCGGGGGCCCATGCGCCGCCGTTCGCGGACCTATGCGCCGTCGCCCCGCGGGCCCATGCGCACCGCACGCGCGGTCCCACGCCGTCGCTCATCCGACGACTCGGCCGGCCCGTTGACCGCTGATCTAACGAATGGTTATATACTGCCGATGCCGCCGACTCCGCCGAGGACGCGGCATTTTCATCTGAGAGGATCGTCGGGTGACCTTGAAGCAGCTGAAGTACCTCGTCGGCATCGTCGACAGCGGCCTCAACATCACATCGGCGGCCGAGCGGCTCTATACGAGCCAGCCGGGTATCAGCAAGCAGCTCAAGCAACTCGAGGCGGAGCTCGGCGTCCAGCTCTTCACGCGCAAGGGCAAGAGCCTCGCGTCGATCACGCCGGCCGGCCGCGAGGTCATCGCCCGGGCACGGAAGATTCTGCGCGAGGTCGACAACATCACGAGCCTCGCGAGCGACCTGACGTCCGAGCAGGAAGGCACCCTGTCCATCGCGACGACGCACACGCAGGCCCGCTACGTGCTTCCCGAGGTCATCCGGAGCTTCCGCGAGCGCTACCCGAAGGTCGACCTCGAGCTGCATCAGGGCACGTCGGAGCAGATCGCCGAGCTCATCGGCACGAACAAGGTGGATTTCGCGATCGCGACGGGCTCGCGGCACCTCTTCACGAACCTCACGCTGCTGCCCATCTATCACTGGTACCGAATCGCCCTCGTGCCGAAGGAGCACCCGCTGGCGCAGAGCGACAAGCCGCTCGATCTCGAGACGCTCGCCGAATATCCGCTCGTCACGTACGTGTTCTCGTTGACCGGAGAGTCTTCGTTCAAGCGCGCGTTCCGGGAAAAGGGTCTCGAGCCGCGCGTCGTGTTCACGGCGCGCGACGCGGACATCATCAAGACCTACGTGCGCATGGGGATGGGCGTCGGCGTCATCGCATCGATGGCGTTCGAGCCGCAGGACGTCGAGGACCTGAAGCCGATCGACGCGCGCAATCTGTTTCCTCAGGTAACGACTTGGGTGGGCTTCCCGCGCGGCATGGTGCTTCGGGGCTTCATGGTCGACTTCATCCACTTTCTCGCGCCGAACTACACGCCGAGGCTCATTCGGGACGCGGCGGATCTGCCGACTCAGGAGCAGGTGGACGAGCTGCTCAAGGACATCGCATTGCCCATGCACGCCGGCTGGGAGGCCGACAAGACGAAGGAGCCGTCGGGGTCGGAACGGTAGCGAGATCGCTTCCGATTCGTCGAGCGCGCCGAGTTCCGCGCCCGATGCGAGAGCGATGCGTCAGAGATCGGCGAGATCGATCTCGTGAATCCCGCACTCGCGCTTGAGGCCGAAAAAGCGCATCTGCTCGACGGTGCTGACCTCGTGGATCGGCCGGGTGCTGTGATGATCGCCGATCGAAAGATAGCCCTTCTCCCAAAGCGGGTGGTAGGGCAGGTCGTGCTGCTTCAAGTAGAAGTGCACGTCGCGATCGCTCCAGTCGGCGATGGGATGCACCTTCCATCGGCCGCCGGCCCATTCCAGGTAATCGATGCTCGCGCGGCTCTCGCTCTGCTTGCGGCGCAGCCCCGCGAACCAGGTGCTGACGCCGAGCTCGCGCAGCGCGCGGCGCATCGGCTCCACCTTGTTCTCTTGATTGTAGGCCTCGATGCCGTCGAGCCCTTGCTGCCACCGCTGGCCGTAGCGCGCCTCTTGCCACGCGGGCGAAAGCTCCGCGCGATAGACCTTGAGGTTCAGCTCGAGCCGCTCGGTCAGCATGTCGACGAAGCGATAGGTCTCGGGAAAGAGATAGCCGGTGTCGATGAGCACGACGGGCACGTCGGGCCGCACGCGCGTCACGAGATGCAGCGACACGGCCGCCTGCGCCCCGAAGCTCGAGGTCAGCACGTGGTGCGCGGGCAAGTGCTCGAACGCCCACTCGACGCGTCGCAGAGGATCGAGCGTCGCGAACACTCCGTTGCAGTGCGCGACGGCGTGTGCGCGTGTGCTTTCTTCGTCGTAGGAAGCCGTCTCTTCGGAGCTTCCCGCTCGAAGGTCCTGCTCGACTTGAGTCGGAATGGCGCTCATTGCTCGATCGCTCTGGCTCGTCTCCGCGGCCGAGATCTCCCGTTTGCGGCGACTCGCCAGGCCGGGTGAAAACAGGAGCGTTACGTTACGGGCGGCCTCAGGTCCCGTGAAGGGTTAAGTTCTTATTCCCGTATAGCCAAAGCGCATAAGATGCGCCGGCGCTATGCAGCAAGCGACACCTCCGCCGCTGCGAAGCCTTCGCGGCAGCGCTCGTCCCGGTTCCGGAAGCGGATTCAGTCCGAGGCGAGGATCTCGTCGGCCGCTCGCTCGCCGGATTCCATCGCGCCCTCCATGCCGCGGCACGAGAGCGCGAGATGCTCTCCGCAGAAGTGGATGCGGCCGTGGGGCCGCCCCATGACCCTCGCGAAGCGGCGAATTTGCCCGGGGCGAAAGTAAGCCCAGGCTCCGGCCGCATAGGGATCGCTTCCCCACGACTTCGACCCGAGCAGCTCGAGCCGGCCGCGGGCGGCGGGACGGATTCGCTCGATAGCGGCGATGACCTCGCGGCCGGCGGCGGCCGGCGCGAGCGCGTCGAGCCGTGCGGCGTTCCGCCCCATGACCCAGGCCGTGAGCGTCGTGATCTCGGCGGGATCGGCGCCGCCGCGCACGGCGCCGATCATGCCGGCCGCGGAGTCCGTGAAGAGGCTCGGAGCGTAGCCGTCCTCCTCCCAGAAGCGGCTCGTCGGCCGCAGATAGAACTGCGTGATCGGCTGCGCGGGCAGCGATGCGACGGCGTCGGCCTGAAGCCCTTCGAGCGGCGGATCGATCGCGATGCGGCGGAGCACGCCGAACGGCAGCGAGCAGACGACGTGGCGTGCCGTGTGGCGCGCGCCGTCCTGCGTGCGAACGACCGCCGTGCTCGCGGCGTCGGCACCGCTTGCGCCGCTCGCCCCGGCTTCGATCGCGGCGGCGGCCCGGCCGAGCGCGACCTCGCGGCGCAGCGCCGCGGCCATGGCCTCCGGAATGCGCTGCACGCCGCGCTCGGCCGTGAAGCCGATGCTGTCCGCGGGCGCGAGCCGGCGCTGCACCTTCGAGAAGGCCGCGCGAAAGAAGAGCAGCAGCGCCGAGACGTCGTGCGCGTCGGCGCCAAAGCTCGCGTTGATGCCGTACGCGAGCTCGATCGCGCGCTCGCTCAAGCCGATTCCTGCGAGCCAGTCGTGCACCGACACGTCCAGAGGTCCGCTCTCGGGGTCGAGCCATTGCTCGGGCGCACGCAGCGGATCGTGCCGCGCCGCGAGCACGCGATGATAGGTCCAGGGCAGGTGCGCCTTGTCCGGCTCCGGAAACGCATTCGCGGGGTGAGTCGCCCAATCCTGCTGCCGGATGATCTCCTCTCCGAGCGCGAGATCCTGCTCCCGGAAGAACTCGAGCGCCCGAGTCACGTCGATGAGATTGACGCCGTGCTTCTCCGCGGCGCCGATCACGCGCGTGTAGCCCGCGCCGATGTACGTCCCGCCGGCCTCCGCGTTGCTGCCCAAGTGCTGCATCGAGTAGACGCGCCCGCCGACGCGCTGCTGCGCCTCGAGCACGAGCACGTCGAGCCCGGCGGCTTCGAGCTTGAGGGCCGCGGCGAGCCCGGCGAGGCCCGCGCCGATCACGACGACGTCATGATTCGAAGATCTCGTCACGCTCGCCCTCTCGCGGCCCTTCGGCGGCTCTCCTTCTGCCGGCTCTTCCGCGGCTCGCGCTCAGGCGCCGCAGAGCGCGGGCTTCGGCGCTCCGGGCCGGCCGCTCAAGCAGCAATCGGCCGGGCAGAAGTCGTGGTTCGGTCCGAGCGAGCCGAGCGCGCGCCGGACGGGATCCGCGGTCATGCGCTCGACGATGAGATCGCGGACCATGCCGACGTAAGCCGGATGCGCCCCGACCGTCGCCGCGCGAACCATCTCGAGGCCGAGCTTCTCGGCTCTCGCGGCGGCGACGACGTCGAGATCGACGACGACCTCGAGGTGATCGCAGACGAAGCCGATCGGCGCGACGACGACGCTGTCGGCGCCCTCGCGCCGGAGCTCCTCGAGCGCGTCGGAGACGTCGGGGCCGAGCCACTGCTCGTCGCCGTAGCGCGCGTTGTTGCTTTGATAGACGAGCCGCCAGCGCTGATGCTCGAGCGCGTCGCCGACGAGCTGACACGCTTCGCGAAGCTGCGCCTCGTAAGCCGCGTGCCGCGCCATCGATTCGGGCAGGCTGTGCGCCGTGAAGAGGAGCGGCGCCGCGGCCCGGCGTTCGTCGGGAAGGCGCGCGAGCGCCTCGCGCACGCGGTCCGAGAACGCCTCGATGAACCGCGGGTGATTGAATCCGAACCGGAGCCGGTCGATGACGGGCGGGGATTGAAGCCCCTGCGTCGCCTCGTAGAGATCCTCGCGGTAGCGCCGGCAGCCGCTGTACGAGCTGAACGTGCTCGTGATGAACGCGATCGCGCGCCGCACCCCGTCGCGGCTCATGCGCTCGAGCGTGTCCTTGAGCAGCGGGTGCCAGTTCCGGTTGCCCCAGTAGATCGGCAGCGCGGGTCCCTGCGCGGCGAGCTCCTTGCGCAGCGCATCGATGAAGGTGCGGACATGACCGTTGATCGGGCTCACGCCGCCGAAGGCCTCGTAGCGCTCGGCGATCTTGCGCTTCGTCTCGTCCGTGACGCGGAGCCCGCGAAACACGTTGTCGAGAAACGGCATGACGTCGCCCCGACCTTCCGGGCCGCCGAACGAGACGACGAGCACCGCGTCGTACTCGCGCGGCTCGTCGTCGAAGAGCCGCGCCGGCGCATCGCCGGTCGAGGTCGGCATCGGCTGCGTGGGTCGATCGGCGCTCATCCGCCGCGGCTCAAGGACGGACCGCGCTCTGAGAAGCAGAGGTCCTGAGCGGGCTCTGCCACGCGACTCGGCCCACGAAGAACGGCCCGAGGCGGTCGAGATACTGCGCCGTTTGCTCGGTCTTGCGCATCTCCTGGACCACGGCCGAGAGCGGGTGCAGACGAGCGCCGACGAGGCCGACGATGAAATCGTTGTCCTCGCGATCGAGGCCGTGGCAAGCGAGACGGATGTCCGCGGCAACGCCGGCCGAGCCGTACCGCCGCGCGAGCACGCCGTGCTCCGAGAGGATGCGCCGCTGGTGCTCGGGCTCGAGGATCTGGAAGCGCTTCGAGCGCTGCAGCGGATACCAGACCGCCCATGCGTTGCTCGGGCTCAACAGCTTCTGCCGCGGCTTCACGAGCAGGGTGTCCTCGAGGTCCGGCTCGTAGCCGATCGAGTAGGTCCGGCCGAGCATGTCGTACTCGGGCCTGTGCTCGAACCCGTCGAACGGCGCGTCGTTCAGTACGTCGCGCAGCCCCGTTACGAAGAAGTTCTCGTCCTCGGAGACGGCCATGAGGCCGACGCCCTGGGGGTCGTTCGCGTCGAGATAGAGCACGCCCTCGACGCCGCCGACGGCGAGCCGCTCGATGGCCGCGCGCGGATCGGGGCAGCCCGTGAACGCCGTGAACTTCATGAAGAGCCGTCGATCGAGCGAGATCACGCGGCCCTCGCGCCGCCCCTTCTCGCTCAAGTCGAGCGGCTCGACGGGCGGCGCCGACGGGCGAGCAGCGGGCCGCTCGGCGGCCGTCGAGACCGTCGAATCTTCAGTGGGCGAATGCATCGTTCGTTCTCCTTTGCGTTTCGGCGTCGGGGCCGGCCGCGTGCGCCGGCCGCGGTTGCATCACGATCGCTCCCCGTGGACGGCTTCGACGAGCGCTTCGACGCTCTCGATCGGCGTCGACGGCAAGATGCCGTGGCCGAGGTTCACGATATGGCCGCGCGGCCGAACCTCGGCGAGGAGGCGCGAGGCGGCGCGGCGCGTCGCCGCGGCACCCGCCGTCAGCACGGCCGGGTCGATGTTCCCTTGGACGCTGCGCGCTTCGTTTCGTGCCTGAAGCTCGCGGAGGTCGACACGCCAATCGACGGCGAGCACCTCGGCCGGCAGGCTCGCGTAAGCCTCGACGAGATGCGGCGCGTTCTGCAGGAACAGGATGCGCGGCACGCCGGCCTCGCCGACGGCCTCGAGCAGCGCCGCGAGGTGGGGCCGAATCAGCGCGTTCCAGTCGCGCAGCGACAGGACCCCGGCCCACGAGTCGAAGATCTGCACGGCGTCGGCGCCGGCCGCGGCTTGGCGCCGCAAATAATCCGCCATGTGCGAGGCGAGGAGGCTGAGCAGCCGATCGAGCAGATCCGGCCGCGAGGCGGCGAAGGCGCGCAGCGTCGGGAAGTCCTTCGCGCCGTGGCCTTCCACGAGGTAAGCCGCGAGCGTCCACGGCGCGCCGCAGAATCCGAGCAGCGCCGTCGTCTCCGGCAGCTCGGCGCGGCAGATCGAGAGCGCGCGCATGACCTCGGGCGCGATCTCGCTCGGGTCCGGGCTCCGGAGCCTCGCGAGGTCCGCTTCGCCGCGGATCGGGTTCGCGACGACGGGACCCGGGTCGAAGTCGAGCTCGACGCCGAGGGCGGGCAGCGGGCTCATGATGTCGGCGAAGACGATCGCCGCGTCGAGCGGGAAGCGCCGCATCGGCATCAGCGTGACCTCGGCCGCGAGCTCCGCCGAGGCGGCGAGCTCCTTGAAGTCGTGCCGCGCGCGCAGCGCCCGATACTCCGGCAAGTAGCGCCCCGCCTGACGCATGATCCAGAGCGGCCGCCTCGGCGTGCGCTCTCCGCGAATCGTCTGCAGCAGCAACTTAGCCATAGAAAAATGGGGTCAGACC
>DASTSM010000128.1:0-11213 GCA_035760685.1 Gammaproteobacteria bacterium
GCAGAGGATTCGCGCCGTCGTTCGAGGCTTCGACGAGACGGCCGAAGAGCGCCGGCGCGACGACGCCGCCGAAGAACTGCGCGATCGCGAAGAAGAACGCGATGGCTTGCGCGCGGAACTCGATCGGGAAGATCTCGCTGACCGTGAGGTAGCCGCTCGACGCTCCGGCCGATGCGAAGAAGAAGATCACGCACCAGAGCATCGTCTGCGTCAGCGCGTTCAGGGCTCCGGCGTAGAACAAGCAGCCGCTGATCGCGAGCAGCGCGGCCGAGAGCAGATAGGTGCCGGAGATCATGGCCCGCCGGCCCTTCGTATCGAACAGGACGCCGAGGAGCAGGGCGCCCGCGAGATTGCCGAGCGCGAACGGGAACAAGAAGTAGCCGACGGCCTCGTTCGCCACCCCGTAGAACGTGCCGAGGATCAGGCCCGACGTGAAGAAGATCGCGTTGTAGAGGAAGGACTGCGTGATCATGATCGCGGCGCCGAGCAGCGAGCGCGTCGGGTACGTGCCGAAGAGGCTCCTCGCGATCTGCATGTAGCCGACGGGCGCCTGCGGGACGATCTCGATCGCGCTTTCGTCGCCGACGCGCTCGAGGGCGCTGCCGCGCGACTCGATGTTGCGCTCGATCCCTGTGAGGATGCGCTCGGCCTCGTCCGCGCGGCCATGGACGATGAGCCAGCGCGGGCTCTCGGGCACGTAGCGGCGCAGCCGCCAGACCATGAGCCCGATGAGCGGCCCGAGGAAGAGGCCCGCGCGCCAGCCGACGTCGACGGGGAGCCGGTCCGGATCGAGCAGCACGATCTGCGCCGCCGCCGCGAGCATCGCGCCGAACCAGTAGGTGCCGTTGACCGCGATGTCGGCGCGGCCGCGATAGCGCGCGGGGATGAGCTCGTCGATCGCGGAGTTGATCGCGCCGTACTCGCCGCCGATGCCCATGCCCGCGACGAAGCGCAGCACGGCGAACGAAGCGAAATCCCACGCGAGCCCGGCGAGGCCGCTCGCGACGAGATAGAGCACGATCGTCACGATGAAGAGCCGCCGCCGGCCCCAGCGGTCGGCGAGACGCGCGAACACGAGTGCGCCGACGACCTCGCCGAGCAGATAGACCGAGGCGGTCAAGCCGACGAGCGACGCCGTGAGATTCAGAGTCTCGCGCCGCTGCAGCGTGTCGGCGATGCCGGCGATCATCGTGATCTCGAGGCCGTCGAGGATCCACGCGATCCCGAGCGAGGAGATGACGAGCCAGTGAAAGCGCGACCACGGCAGGCGGTCGAGGCGCGCGGGCACGGTGCTGCGGAGGGTGCGCATGACCGCCCAGACTACTCGACACGGCCGCGCGGAGCACCGCGGTCCGGTCGGGTCTGGGCCGCGGGACGCCTCGCCCGGGCGCCTCGCTAGCGCGCGCCGACGACGGCCTCGCCTTCGATGAATCGATCGAGATACAAAGGTGATATCAATGTTGAGATTCAGGCCGGTTTTGGTCGGCGGTACGGCGCCTTGCGCGCCCCCGAGGAGAGGTCCCGCCTCTCCCCGGGTGCGGCGGCGAAGCGCCGCGGCGGCGATCGTGGCTCAGGCGAACGGGATGCGGTTGACGGAAGAAAATCCGTCGACGAGAGCGACGATGACCGCCGTGAGGAGAAACGCCTGGAGGACCCACTCCTCGAAGAGCCAAGCGAAGCGCGTAGGCTTTCGCCGGCGTCGATCGCTCTCGGGCTCGGTATGTCCGCCGGGCTTCCCGCTGCTGGTGTCGACGATGCCGTGGTTGTCGATCGTGTTCTTCATGACCGTTGCTCCGTTGTTTCTCGAGTTCCGATTCCGGTGATTCGATTCGGCGGAGGCGGCTTCTCCGATCTCGCTTTTCGCCCGCGGCGCGTGCCGCTCGTTGCCTCCGCTTCGTGCACAGTTTCGTGCAGCGCGCCGCTCTGCTCCTGACCGAAACAGAATGGTTTTCTGTGCATTTGCGCGGATTCGTGCGCCTTTCCTGCGCGGATAGGCGACGGAGGCGGAAGCCTCTAGCGTTCCTTCGCTCCGGCTCCTGCGAGCAGCGCGTCGCGCCGGGCGAGCAATGCCGCGATCGCCTTCGCATCGACCCACCGGCCGATCGCCGTTTCGAGGTTGCTTTCGTCGACCCCGGCGAGAGCGGCACGCAGCGCCGGCGTCGCAGCGAGCGCGGTTTCCTGCGTGCGCAGGCGGCTTGCAGTTCCGAAGGCTGCGCCGTGACCGACGAGCTTCAGCACCGCGCTCTGCCGTCGATAGACGACGTTGTCCGGCGTTCGTCCCGTGTTGTGCGTCAGAGCGTCGAACACGCGCATGAGCTCGGCTTGCGGCTCGAGCGGGCACCACGCGTCGAGCGGGACGCGCTGCTCGACTCGCTGCCTCTCCGTGACGGCGTCGGGATAGACGAGCTGCAGCGCGCCGCGCCGTCCCTCGACCGCGCGCTCGACCGTGGCCGGCACGAGGTCGAGCTCGAGCAGGCGATCGAGCCCGTAGGCGGCGAGCTCGTGCGCGGCCGCACGTGTCCGTCCCTCGGGGTAGAAGAGCGCTTGGATCGTCTTCCCGGCGTGCTCCACCTCGACGCGCACGGGCTCCCGGAACCCGGACCGCTCGTCGAGCCTGCGCACGGCGCCTTGCGACAGCGCGTCGACGAGCTGCGCTTCGGTGAGGCCGTAGGCTTCGAGGCGGCCGCGCTCGAGCGGCACTTGCTCCTCGGGCCTGAGCTCCTGCACGTAGGTGCGGGCGCCGTCGATCACGAGCGCGGCCGGCCTGCCCGCGAAGTAGCTTACGAGCATGCCGGTATCGAGCATGACGAGCCGGCCGTCATAGAGCTCGCGCGGCCGTCGGTCCTCGGTCGGCGTATGGCCGACCACGACGCGGGACGCGCCGAGCCGCGCGAGCGCCGCCTCGAGGACGGGCTCCTCGAGGAACGGGTTGCAATACACGGACCCTCGATACCAGAGAGGGCCTTCGGCGCCGAGCTCCGGCGCGTCGCCGAGCGCCAGGAATTCGTCGAGCAGCGCCGCGACCTCGGGATCGGCGGAGTTGTCCGAGCGTGCCGCGCTTGCCGCGCCTGCCGCGCTTGCCGAGCTCGGCGCGCGTGCCGCCCGGGCAAGCTCGGCGTCGCGGCGCGGATCCCACGGCGGCAAAACGCCGGCGTCCGCGAGTCGGCTGCGGAGCGTCAGGTAGCGGCGCAGGTCCTCCTCGATTCGGCGATTGAGCGCCGCCGCACCGCTTTGCGCGACGATCTCCGGCAAGCCGCCGTGCACGAACGCCGTGTCGTCGACGACGGCGACGGCGGGCAGCGTCAGCAGCCAGGCGCCGTAGCGGCCGTCGGCGCGAAACGCGCGCTCGCGCGCAAAGAACCCGGGCGGATAGAGACGGTCGAAAGCGGCCTTCGCGTCGGGATCGCCGGCGGGCTCGCGTCGTTCCGCGGCGAAGTCGGCGTAGGCGGAATCGCGCAGCTGCTGCGACTCTTCATCGGCGAAGGCGGCGTAGTCGCTCGCGGAGACGTAACGAAGGTCTCCGGTCAGGTTCATGATCTCGTGGTTGCCGAGCAGCACGTGAACCGTGCCGCCTTTCTCCGCGGCGGCGCGCTCGAGGCGCATGAGCAAGTCGAGGACTTTGCGCGAATCCGGGCCTCGATCGAGCGCGTCGCCGAGCGTCACGAGCGTCGCCTTGCCCGCAACCCAATCGAGGCTCGCGTCGACTACACCGGTCGCCTCGAGCAGCGCCGCGAGCTCCGAATAGGCGCCGTGCACGTCGGGCACGACGACGACCTTGTTGGCCGGTTGCGCGTCCCGCCGTTCCGGCTGGGCGGGCGCAGCCGCGGAGCAAAGCGCGGCGCCTAGCAAGACGAGCGCGGCGACGACGCCGCGCGGCGGCTTCCATCGACGTTCGAGTCTCACTCGCCCCGCCTCCCGCCTCCCGATGCTCCGCCTGCAGACGCTTGAAGAACAGAATACGCGCTCGGGATCGACCCGCCCAAGCGCCGCCGATCCGAGCTATGGCCCCGCCGAATCGCGCTCGGAGCCGCGCCTGTGGCACCATTCTGACGAGGCTTCTGCAGGCGGCGGACAACTATGGGCGGGATGACGTCGACGATTCGAAGCGTGCTGCTCGGGGCCGCGGCCCTGCCGCTGCTCTCCCTCGCGGCGCGCGCCCAGATCGGCGATTCGATTCGCGGCGCGCCGAGGGAAGCCAATCACTTCATCGAGACCCCGAAGGGCTGGAAGCAGCCGATGACGCCCTGGGGCGAGCCCGACATCCAAGCGACGCTCGACATGATGCAGGCGTCGCGGCTTCCGCTGGAGCGCTGCGCGGACAGCTACGCGGGACGAAGGCTGCCGACGTTTCTGTTCGGCGATCGAGCGGGCGCCGACGCGCGCCGGCCCTGGGAGACCGCGTGCGATCCGAGCAAGGCTTGGCTCACCGAAGAGGAGTACGACGCGCGGCTTCAGGCTTGGCGGAGCCGCGCCGATGCGAGCCGGCAAGCCCTCGAGGCGGGCAACCTCGGCGTCTCGCTTCGCACGGGGGCGACGGACCCGAACATCCCGCAGCGCCAGACGAGCCTCATCGTCGATCCGCCGAGCGGCCTGCTGCCGGCGCTGACGCCCGAAGGCAAGCGGCGCGCGCTCGCGATGCGGAGCAGCTGGGCGCTGCCGGGCGAGAACCACACCTACGACTCGCCCGCGGACTTCGACAGCTGGGACCGCTGCATCACGCGCGGCATGCCGTCGTCGATGATGCCGTACCGCTACAACGGCGGCTTCAGGATCGTGCAGGCGCCGGGCTACGTGATCTTCCAGCTCGAGATGATCCACGAGGCGCGCATCATTCCGACGAGCGCCGACGCGGCGCCGCCGCCCGCGATCGAGCAGTACATGGGCGAGTCGCGCGGCCGATGGGAGGGGACGACGCTCGTCGTCGAGACGACGCACTACAAGCAAGGCCCGCCGCTCATCAATCTGGCCGTGCTCGGCTCGCCGCCCGGCAACCGCTTCCCGTACAGCGACCGCATGAAGACGACCGAGCGCATCGTCCGGCTCAACGACGATTGGTGGCTCTACGAGATCACGACCGAGGATCCCGTCGTCCTCTCGCGCCCCTTCACCGTCCGCTACCCGATGCGCAACGACGCCTCGTACATCATGCCGGAGTACGCGTGCCACGAGGACAACACGATCGTGCGCAACTACGTCGCGACGAACCGCGCCGAGCGCGGGAATTCGGCGCCCATCGCGGAGGAGCCTATCGAGGTGCCCGCGCAAGTCGCCGACGCGCTGATCGGCCGATGGATCGGCCGGCCGCGCATCGCGACGCTCGATCTCGACATCGAGCTCGAGTTCGCGAAGCGGTCGGGGGGCACGGTCGTCGGCAGGCTCGTCGGCACGAACCTCGGCCGCATCGACGAGCCGCTCCGGAACGTCAGCATCGACGGCGACGTGCTCCGGTTCGAGCTGCCGAACTGGCAGCCGTGGAGCTTCGCCGGCGAGCTCACGACGGACGGCGCGCTCGCAGGCGTCGTGAGCAGCGAGCAGGGCGGGGTGCCGGTCACGTTCAGGCGCACGGCGGCGCCGCATTGAGCGGGTCGCGGTGAACGCAGAGGATACTTCGATGCCGCAGCAGAAGAAGATCGGCTTCGACGACGTGCGGGAGATCGCGCTGGCTATGCCGGGAGTCGCGGCGTCGACGAGCTGGCGCGCGCCCTCGTTCAAGGTGGGCGGGCGCCTCTTCGCGTGCCAGGCGATCCACCGCTCGGCCGAGCCGGGCTCGCTCATGGTGCGCGTCGAACGCAGTCTCCGCGACGAGCTGCTCGCCACCGAACCGGACGTCTACTACGTCACGCCGCACTACGAGAGCTATCCCTGCCTGCTCGTGAGGCTCGAGCGCATCGGCCGCGAAGCGCTCGAACGACTGCTCGGCATCTCCTGTTTCTTCGTGAGCTCGACCTCGAGCCCGAGCACGTCCAAGAAGCGCGCGCGGACGAAGCGCGGCGCGAGTCCGGGAGGCAAGCGCCCCGGCCGAAGGCGCAGCGCGAAGAGCGAGTAGCGTCGCCGGCCGTCATCTCGAAGCGCTTCCGCGCGGATCATGTGCGGCACGGCGCCGTTATTGCCTTCCCTTGCGCCGAAGAGTATGACGTGACGAGCACGTCGTCGCGCGCGGCCGCGCCGGGCCGCTCGACGAGAGAAGAAACCGTCAAGGGGGAACGATGCGTGCATCCCGACGTCACGGCCCGGCGAATGCGATCCGGGCCGGAATCGGCGGCGTCCTGGCTACCGTCCTGACGGCCGTTTCGGCCGCGGACACGCGCACTCTCGAGGACTTCGAGGGCGTCTGGAGCGGCTACTTCACGACTCAAGACAACGAGTTCTGGAACGTCGAGGATCTGCCCTGCTTTCCCGGCTGCTCGGCCGAGTGGCGGGCGAAGCTCACGGCCCTGCTCGACGACCCCGCCAACGACAGCAAGCCGACGGCCGAGCTCGTCAAGATGGCCGGCGATCCGGCCGAGCAGATCCGCGCCATCCTGACTCCGCTCGGCAAGCGCATCCAGGACGCGAACAACTCGCTCAACGATCCGAAGCTGCACTGCGAGCCCTACGGATTCGTTCGCGAGGCGACGAGCCCCCTGCCGATGAGGATCGAGCGGGACGGCGAGAACCTGCTGATTCAGTACGAGGAGTGGTCGCTGACGCGCACGATCTACATGGACGGACGGCCGCACCCGGACTATCAGACGCCGACGCTGCTCGGGCATTCTGTCGGCAAGATCGAGGACGGCGCGCTCGTCGTTCGCACGGCGCGCGTTAATCCCAACTGGATCTCGGACGCGACGCACGCGGGCCACAGCGGCGAGCTCGAGGCCGTCGAGCGGTATACGATCCGCGACAATCCGCGCCGCCTCGAGCTCGAGCTCACGATCGAGGACCCGGTCGTGCTCGAGAAGCCCTACGTGATCGCGAAGACTTGGCTCGCTACGCCGGACGTCAAGCTGCTGATCGACAGCTGCAAGGATCTGCCCGGGAAGCCTGACCTTTAAAGAGGACGCCGCACATGCAAACGAAGGTCGCCGCCGCATGGGCGCTCGCCGCGTGCTTCGCACCCTTCGCGCTGGTCGAAGCGCATCACTCCGCCGCCTCCCTCTACCGGCTCGACAAAGAGATCACGGTGGAAGGCGTCGTCACGAGGTACTCGCTCGGCAATCCGCACGCCCGCATCTATCTCAAGGTCAAGGGACAAAACGGCGTCGATGAGGATTGGATGGCCGAGGGCGGCTCGCGCACCGTGCTGATCCGAAAGGGCTGGACCGGGGAAGAGGTGCACCCGGGCGATACCGTCAAGATCGTCGGCAACCCGTCGCGCGACGGCTCGAAGGTCGTTCATTGGGAGAAGCTCGTGCTTCCCGACGGCCGCGAGCTCTGGGGCGAGGACATCGCGCCGGGCGATCTCGATCGGCTGCGCGAGCGTCGGAGGACTCAAGAATAGCGTCGGATCGACGCTCGCCGACGAGAGCCATGCCGATGAAGCCTGCGTTTCCGATCCGACCGGCATCCCTGCTGATCGCTTTTCTCGCGTCGACTCCTTCACTCGCGCAGTGGATCGACTACCCGACCGCGGGCGTGCCGCGCAGGCCGGACGGCAGCGTGGACATGCACGCGCCGGCGCCGAAGCTTCCGGACGGCAAGCCCGATTTCTCGGGGATCTGGACGACTGCCGAGCCGAACCGCGGCGACAAGCGCGAGGTCGACGCCGCGAGCGACGGCACCGACATCGCGGCCTCGCGCCAGATGGCGGACATCGGAGTCGACCTGCCGGGCGGCTTACCGTATCAGCCGTGGCTCGTGCCGATCGTCAAGGAGCGCACCGCCAACTTAGCCGTCGACGACCCGCACATCCGCTGCTTCCCGGACAACTTCCTGCGCGCCTACGGCCTGCCGCATCTGCTCAAGTTCGTCCACAAGCCGGGCCTCCTCGTCGTGCTCAACGAGATGAACGCGGGGTACCGCCAGGTGTTCACGGACGGACGGCCTCTGCCCGAGGACCCGAACCCGACGCCTCAGGGCTACTCCTCGGCCAAGTGGTCCGGCGACACGCTCGTCGTCGACACGATCGGCGTGCGCGACAACACGTGGATCGATTGGAACGGCAGCGTGCTGACCGAGGCCGCGAAAGTGCGCGAGGAAATGCAGCGGCCGGACTTCGGGCACCTCGTGATCAAGGTCACCGTCGACGATCCGAAGGCCTATACGAAGCCGTGGACGGTCACGCTCAAGGAGCGCATCGTCGTCGACGCCGAGCTCATCGACGAGATCTGTCTCGAGAACGAGCAGGACTACAAGGAGCTCAAGGGGCTCGAGTAGAAAAGGGGGTAGGGGAGTGGCAAGTCACGCGCTCGAATGGGGGCGGCGCGAGCGCCGCATCGGATCCGTCGTCCGGCTCGTTGCGTCCGCGATCGTTGCGCTCGCGTTGCCGGGCTTCGCCGCGCACGCGCAAAGGGCCGCCGCAGAGAGGTCCGACTCCGCGCCGAGGAGCGGCACCGGCGAGGAAACGATCATCGTCTCGGGTGCCTCCGGGCATCTCGGCGAGCTCACGGTCGAGGCGCTGCTCGACCGCGGCGTCCCGGCGAGCCGGCTCATCCTCGTGAGCCGTACGCCCGAGAAGCTCGCCAAGTACGCGCAGATGGGCGCGAGCACGCGCTTCGGCGACTTCACGAAGCCGGAATCGCTGCCGGCCGCCTATGCCGGCGGCACGCGCATGCTGCTCATCAGCGTGGGCGGCACGAAGACCGAGCCCGCGCCCGTGCTCATCGGCCGCGCGATCGACGCGGCGAAGGCGGACGGCGTCAAGCACATCGTCTACACCTCGTATATCGGGATTTCGCGCGGCGATCACTCCGACCTCATCGCGTCGAATCATCAGGCTGCCGAGGATCTGCTCAAGAGAAGCGGCGTCGCGTGGACGATGCTTCGAAACTCGATCTATATGGACGGGCTCGTCGCGCAGGCGGCCAAGATGATCGCGGACGGCCGCGCCGTCGCGCCGCCGAACGAGTCTCCGATCGGCTACGTCACACGCGAGGATTGCGCGCTCGCGGCCGCCGCGGCCCTAGCGACGCCGGGCCACGAGAACAAGGCCTACGACATCACGGGGCCGCAGCTGCTCGGCGTGCGCGAGATCGCCGCGGCCGCGTCGGCCGTCACGGGCAAGCCGATCGAGGTCGTCCAGGGCGGCGCCGACGCGAAGCCCGGCTTCGGCCGGCCCGCCATGGCCTTCACGAGCATGGATTTCGAGCGCCTCACGGGCCGCGCGCCGACGAGCGTGCGCGCGCTGTTCGACGCCGAGAAGAGCGCGCTGGTCGGCGCGCCGCATTAGCCGGGCGAACTAGCCGGGCGAAGGCTGCATCTGCTCGGCGCTCGCGACCTTGCCGTTCTGCGCGCCTTCCCAATGCTGATCGTACTCCGCCGTCAGCCTCGGGCTGTCCACCTCGTCGACGGCTCGTCCCATCGCATCGCGCTCGCACGTGCGGATGTCGCGCCACTGCTCCACCGAGAGCACGTCCCACGCCTCATCGCTGCCGCAAACGGTCTCCGCGGCCCGCTGTAGCCGAAGAAAGAGCCGTTCGGCGTCGGCATTGCTGCTCAAGTCCTCGGGTCCATAGTGGACGACCACGCTCGACTTTTGCATATCCCACGCGTCTTGCGGTTTCGAGGCGCTCGTCGCGAATGCCGCCGTTGCAGCGCCGCCTGCGAACGTGGCCAGCAGGGCGGCGGTCACAGTCTTGCTTTTCATGGGATCATCCTCCTTGCGTTGTGCGCCTTGGTCTCGGAGCGCCGGTCGCCCGTCGCTCCGGATACTCGAACCTTACGCTTCGACGCTGACTCCACGCTGACGGCGGCGAGCGGCGGCCGCTGCAAGACTCCACGACGCCGCGCGGCCCAGCGGCGCCGCCGTCCGCGCTCGTCAGCGAAGCGTCAGTCTCGCGGACATAGAATCGCTACAGGGAAGCCGTCGGCGCGCGGGCGGCTCGATGCCGCAACTGCGACCGCAATCGGCGCCGAACGAACACGGAGGGTACGATGCGGCCATGAGAGTGCTCGTCGTCGAAGACGACTTCCTCGTCGGGGATTCGGTTCGTCAGGCGCTCACGGCCGCGGGCTTCGCCGCGGATCTCGTCGCCTCGGCCGAAGCGGCGAAAGCGGCGTTGGCGGCCGAGCCTTTCGATCTCGTGATCATCGACATCGGCTTGCCCCGGGAGAACGGCATGACCTTGCTGCAGGGACTGCGGCGCCGAGGCAAGACGCTGCCCGTGCTCATGCTCACGGCCCGCGACGGCGTCGACGATCGCGTCACGGCGCTCGATCTCGGCGCCGACGACTACCTCACGAAGCCGTTCCAAACGGCGGAGCTCATCGCCCGCTGCCGCGCGCTGATTCGGCGCGCGAACGCTGTGGCGAGCGCGCGCGTTGCCTTCGGCGCGCTCGAGATCGACATCGCGCATCGGGAGGCCGCCGCCGCGGGCGAGCCGCTGAGCCTGACGCAGCGCGAATGGTCGATTCTCGAGTGCCTCGCGCTGAACGCCGGGCGCGTCGTATCCAAGGGCAAGCTCATGAGCGCAATCACGGACTGGAGCACCGACCTGACCGAGAACGCGATCGAGCAGTACGTGTCGAGGCTGCGCGCCAAGCTCGGCTCGGCGGCGCAGATCCGCGCGGTGCGCGGCATGGGGTATCGTCTCGATGAGAGCTCAGGGGAATAGCACGACCTCGATCCGGCGCAAGCTGCTGCTGACCCTGTTCTTGCCGGCCGCGGCGGTGTTGATCGCAGGGACGGTCAGCGACTATCTGAACGCGATGTCGCCCCTGACCGATGCCTACGATCAGGCGTTGCTCGACTCCGCGCTCGTGATCGCCGCGCACGTGCGGCCGGGCGCGGACGGTCGCTTGGAGCTCGCCTTTCCGATGGGCGCGCTCGACGTGCTGCGCGCCGATTCGAGGGATTCGATCTACTTCCGCGTGAGCTCGGCCGACGGCGCGTTCGTCGCGGGCGATGCCGATCTGCCGGAGCCCGACACGGGCAAAGCGAATCCGGCGCAGATGGATTCTTCTTACCGGGGCGTTCCCGTGCGCCTCGTCGCCTATAGGACCTTCGCGGGCAATTCCGCACTGAAGGTCACGATGGCAGAGACGATGCACAAGCGAGTCCGCACGCGCGATCGCAT
>DASTSM010000129.1:0-2672 GCA_035760685.1 Gammaproteobacteria bacterium
CTGAAGCAGGGGCAGGAGGGATATCAGCTCACCTGGATGGATGCCAAGGTCGACGACTGGGTGGTGACGCCGCGCAGAGGGAAGGCCGTCGAGATCAACGCGCTCTGGTACAACGCGCTGCGCCTGCTCGCGGGTTGGCTCCGCGCGGCGGGACGCGACGACGAGGCGGAGACTTGGGACCGCCGCGCGACCGAGGCGCGCGCCTCGTTCAATCGGCGCTTCTGGAACGAGCGCGAGGACTGTCTCTACGACGTCGTCGACGGCGAGCAGGGGGACGACGCCTCCATTCGCCCGAACCAAGTCATCGCGATCTCGCTCGATCATCCCGTGCTCGATGCGTCGCGCTGGCACAGCGTGCTCGACGTCGTCCGCGCGCAGCTCTTGACGCCGCTCGGCTTGCGTACCCTGTCGCCGAAGGATCCCGCATACCACGCGCGCTACTACGGAGATCTTCGGAGCCGCGACGCCGCCTATCATCAGGGAACCGTGTGGCCGTGGCTGCTCGGCCCGTTCATCGACGCCTGGCTCAAGGTGCATTCCGGCGATCGCGCAGGAGCACGTGCGTTGCTCGCGGCGTTCGAGCGTCACAGCGGCGAAGCGGCCGTCGGCACGATCGGCGAGATCTTCGACGCCGAGCCGCCGTTCATGCCGCGCGGCTGCATCGCGCAAGCCTGGAGCGTGGCCGAAGTGTTGCGGTCCTGGCTCGCGACGGAGGCGGATCGAGCTTCGGAAGCGCCGTCTAAGACGCAATCTCGATGATGACCCCTTCGTCTCCGCGGAGCTCGAGGGTCCGGCCGCACGCCTCTTCGCGATCGAGGAACGTCGAGAGCAGGATGCGGCCCCGCTTGCTGCCCAGCGTGAATCGCTGCGGCTCGGCAGAGAAATTCAATGCGACGACGAGCGCTCGTCCGCCGGCGGCGCGCTCGTAGGCGAGCAGCCGCGATTCGCACTCGAGCGTCCGCTGCGTGCCGCCCGCGAGGGCGGGGTCGCGGCGCCGGAGCTCGATGAGGCGACGGTAGAGCCCGAGCAGCGAGCGGAGGTCCGCGCGCTGTGTCTCGACGTTGATCGAGGCGTAATCGGTGCCGATCGGGAGCCACGAGCTGGATGTGCTGAAGCCGGCGTTGCGCTCGGCGCTCCATTGCATCGGCGTTCGTTCGGGATCGCGGTTGCGGCCCGTCCGCCGGCCCTGAGGATCGCGCGCGCGCTCCGGAGGAATGAAGACTCCCGCCATGCCGATCTCCTCGCCGTAGTAGAGAATCGTGGTCCCGCGCTGGGTCAGCGCGAGCATGGCCGCGACGCGTCGTTGCTCGCCGGGCGCGCGGACCGTGAGCCGGCTCGAGTCGTGCGAGCCCAGCATCGTGACCGGCCAGCCGTCCGCCGGAACGAGCCGCTGGTAGTCCTCGACGGCTTGCCCGAACGCCGGCGCATTCCACGGAGTGGAGGTAAGCGACATGTTGAGCGGCAGGTGCAGCTCGGGGCGCGCTTCGCCGTAGAACGTCACGACGTCCTCCACGGGCAAAAACAGCTCCCCGAGCAGCACGCGCCCTACGCCGTATGCGTCGACGAGCGCGCGGATCTCGGCCATGCATGCGTGCAGGCCCGGCTGGTTGCGCGTGTGGACGGGCAAGACCTGCGCGTCGGGCGGGCCGCCCGCCTCGAAATCCGGGTTCGGCGGATTGTCGCGGAACCGCTCGTCTTTGAGCATGAGGCAGGCGGCGTCGATCCGGAAGCCGTCGACGCCGCGGTCGAGCCAGAAGCGCAGCGTCCCGTGCAGCGCTTCCCGCACGGCGGGCTTGCGCCAGTTCAGGTCCGGCTGCGAGGGCAGGAACGAATGCAGGTAATACCGTTGCGTCGGCTCGTGCCACTGCCAGACGCTGCCGCCGAAGATGCTGATCCAGTTGTTCGGCACGGAACCGTCGGGTTTCGCGTCGCGCCAGATGTACCAGTCGCGGTGCGGCGAGCCGCGCGAAGAGCACGCGTCGCGAAACCAGGCGTGACGGTCCGAGGTATGGTTCGGAACCCAGTCGAGGATGATTTTGATGCCGCGGCGATGGGCCGCGGCCAACAACCGATCGAAGTCGTCCAGCGTACCGAAGCGCGGATCGACGTCCTCGTAATCCATGACGTCGTAGCCGAGCTCCCGAAAGGGAGAGCGATAGATCGGCGACAACCAAACCGCGCGAGCGCCGAGCCATTCGAGGTAGTCGAGCCGCTGCTCGACTCCCGGCAAATCGCCGAAGCCGTCGTCGGTCGTGTCTTGAAACGACGCGACGAGCAGCTGATAGATAGGGCCTTGCCGCCACCAGTCGCGGTCTTCGCTCATCGGGAACGGTCGAGTCTCGGAAGAGCCGAGCCGAAGCAAGTCACGTGCCAGAGGTCAGCGGAGGCCGAGCCCGACGACCCGAGCGGGCAAGACTTCTTCGGACGCCAAGTCCCGGCCAAGGTCTCGCCGCGGTGGTGCTCGACGGCCCATCGGGGTAACTTCACGCGACGAGGTAGGGGGCCGGCTGCGGGCTCCGGAGTCGGAGCGGCTGCTCGACGGTCAGCGCTCGTGCCCTCGGGCGTGCTCTACGGGGCAGGCCGGTGACGGCGGCGCGACGAGCCTCGGTCGATTTGAGCTATGTTTCGGATGTAATTGTGGCGATTGGATTTTGTCTGCTGACCGGCGCGCC
>DASTSM010000130.1:0-6705 GCA_035760685.1 Gammaproteobacteria bacterium
CGCGTTCTCGCAAAGCTCCTTGACGACCGAAGCCGGCCGCTCGACGACCTCTCCGGCCGCGATCTGATCGATGAGCTGCGAAGGAAGGACGCGAATCGCCACGGGGTGCATTGTAAGGCGTCCCGAAACGCGCGGTCGAAAATGGGGTCTGACCCCATTTTTCAGCCCTGGGGGATCGTGAGGACTTGGCCGACGCGGATCACGTCGCCCTTGATTCGGTTCGAGCGCTTGAGGTCGGGGAGGCTCACGTTGTAGCGCTCGGCGATGTCCGAGAGCGTATCGCCGCGGCCGATGACGTAGCGGATCGGAACGCGCACGCGCTTGGTCTCGTTGAGCGCGAGGTAGCTGCCGGGCGGCGGATTGGCCTGGAAGTAGTCGAGGATGCCCGCGTAGAGGGCACGCGCGAGCTGCGCCTGGTACGCAGAATCGTGCAGCTGAGCCTCTTGCTTCGGATTCGAGATGTACGCCGTCTCGACGAGAATAGAAGGGATGTCGGGCTGGCGAAGGACGACGAATCGCGCCCTCTGCACCTGAGTCCTGCGCATCGGCGTCACGCTGCCGAGCCGCTCGATCAGATGCTCGCCCACGGCCGTGCTCGCGCTCATCGCGGCGGTCTGCGAGAGATCGAGCAGCACCTGACGCAGAATGGGGTCCTTGTCGGCGAGCGAGACGCCGCCGATGAGGTCCGACGCGTTCTCGCGCTCCGCGAGCCGCCGCGCGACCTCGTCGCTCGCGCCCTTCTCGGAGAGCACGTACACCGTGGCCCCGCGCGCGCCGGGGTCGCGGTAGGAATCCGCGTGGATCGATACGAACAGGTCGGCTTGCGCCTCGTGCGCGATCTTGCGGCGCCGATCGAGCTCGACGAAATAGTCGCCGTCGCGGGTCAACACCGGATCGATGCCGGGCTGGCGCTTGAGCTCGTCCGTCAAGCGCCGCGCGATCGCGAGCACGACGTCCTTCTCGAGCACACCGTGCCTGCCGCTCGCGCCGGGGTCGTCCCCGCCGTGGCCCGGATCGATGACGACGACGAGGTTGCGCCCGCGCGAGGTCTCCGCGGCCGGTGCCCGCTTCACGACGACGTCGCCGCTGTCCGGCACGAGGTCGATGACGAGCCGATTGCCGTATTGATCGTTCGGCGGCAGCAAAAAGCTCTTCGGCCGCACCGCCTGCTTGAGGTCGAACACGATGCGAAGATCGCCGCCCGGCCGGCTGCCGCTGCGCACCTGGGACACGTAGCCCTTCGCCTCGCTCAGCACGAGGGGCCGATTCAAAGAGGTGTCCGAGAGATCGACGACGATGCGGTCCGGCCCCGCGAGCGTGAAGAGCCGATGGTCCGCCGGGGCCGAGAGGTCGAGCACGATGCGCGTCGAGTCGGGGCCCGACCACACGCGAATGCCCTTGACCTCCGCCGCCTGGACGATCAGCGCCTGACCGGCGAGTGCGAGGAGCCAGCCCCCGCGCGCCCAGCGTCCGAACACCAACGCCCTGCCTCCCTCTTCAGCGTTGGGTTTATGTTACAAGCTCCGCCCTGAATTTCAATCATTTATTGTCAGGAAAAATAGCGGATTAGGCAGCGTTGTTAGAATCCTGTTCAGAAAACGCCTCGAGCGCCGCCCGGCCCGCCTCCGATCTCGCGCGCACCGCGACCGCCCGCGCCTCCGGTTGCGTGATGCGAAACTCGAGCTCGAGATCGCATTTCGAGGCGAAATCCCCTGCCCGCTCGGGCCATTCGATGAGCAGCCACGCGTCGGCGGCGGCGAGCCAATCGCGGAAGCCGAGGTTCTCGAGCTCGTCGACGCCGCGCAGGCGGTAGAGATCCAAATGAGCGACCGTGAGATCTTCCAGCGCGTACTGCTCGATCAGCGTGTAGGTCGGAGACGGGACGCGGCCCGTATAGCCGAGCCCGCGCAGCATCGCGCGGACCCACGTCGTCTTGCCGCTGCCGAGATCGCCGCGCAGCCCGACCCGCAGCGGACAGAGGCGCGCGGAGCGCCAAGCGGACGCGACGGCGGCCGCTCGCCGCGCGAGCTCCCCCTCCGAGGCAAAGCTTTGCGTCAGCGCGGATTCGACCATCGCCGGAGCGCCGGAAAGAGATCGCCCGCGACGAGGCCGCGCTCCCCGCCTTCGGCCGCGGCATCGTCTCCCGCGCGGGCGTGCAGCAGCACGCCGGTCCGCGCGGCGGTCCCTACGTCGCGGAGCTGCACGAGCAAGCCGCCGACGACGCCCGCGAGAACGTCGCCGACGCCCGCGGTCCCCATGCCCGGATTGCCGTAGTCGCAGACGCGGACGTCCCGCTCGCGTGACGCGACGAGCGTGCACGCGCCCTTCAAGACGGCGGTCGCCCGATGGCGCGCCGCGAGCTCGCGGACCGAACCGAGACGATCCCGCTGCACGGCCTCGGCATCGCTGCCGAGCAGGCGGCCCGCCTCGCCCGGATGCGGCGTCAGGACCCATCCTGCCGCCGAGGTTCGCTCCGCGCCGCCGAGCTCGGCGAGGAGATTGAGTCCGTCCGCGTCGACGACGAGCGGCCGATCCGCCGCCACGACGCGCCGCCACAGCGCCCGCGACCACTCGGAGCGTCCGAGCCCGGGACCCAAGACGACGCCGTCCGCGACCTCGAGCAGGGGGTCGAGGTCCTCGGCGCGCGCGACCGGGCGGCACATGAGCTCCGGACGTCCCCCGAGCACGGTGCCGGCGCTGTCTCGATCCGTCGCGACGTAGACGAGCCCGGCGCCGACGCGCAGCGCCGCCTCCGCCGCGAGACGAATCGCACCGGCGGTGCCGGGCGCGCCGCCGACGAGGAGCAGCCGGCCGTTCGTGCCCTTGTGCGCCGTTCGCGCGCGCGGCGGCAGCACGGCCTTGAGGCTCTCGAGCCGCATGCGTCTCATGCTCGGCGCGAGCCCGGCCGACGCCTCGGGCGGAACCGCGAGGTCCGAGAACTCGATCTCCCCGCAATAGTCGGGCCCCGCGCCGAGGAAAAGCCCCTGCTTGAGCCCGACGAAGGTCGCAGTGACCGTCGCTCGAACCGCGCGGCCGAGCGGCCAGCCGGTGTCGGCGTCGAGGCCCGAAGGCACGTCGATCGCAAGCACGGGAGCGCGCGACTCGTTGATGCGGTCGACCGCGTCGGCGAAGCGGCCTTCCACGGTCCGCGCGAGACCCGTGCCGAGCAGCGCGTCGACGACGACGTCGGCCGCGAAGCGGCTTGGCTCCGCGGCGGCATCGAACGGCTCCGCCGATAGGCCGGCGCCCCTCGCGTCTTGCCAGGCCCTCTGCGCATCGCCGCCGAGGCGCTCGGGAGGAGCCGCGGCTTCGACGCGGACCGAGAGTCCCGCGGCATGCGCGAGCCGCGCGACGACGTAGCCGTCGCCGGCGTTGTTGCCGGCGCCGCAATAGACGACGAGCTTGCGCGCCTCGGGCCAGCGCCGCCGCAGCACGTCGAAGGCGAATCGGCCCGCGCGCGACATGAGCTCGTATCCCAAGATGCCGAGACCGTCGATCGCGGCGCGATCGATGGCGCGCACCTGCGCCGCCGCGTACACGGCTTCGGGCAAGTTGTCGCGAAGGCCGCTCATCCACGCGATTATACTGACGCGATGGCGACGGCTCCCGGACCAGAGAGGCGCGCGCTCGAGGCGAGAGACTTGGCGACGCTCGGCGCCGAGATTCGCCGAGTGGGCGCCGAGCTCGGGTTCGCCGCGCTCGGCGTTGCGGGCATCGACCTTGCGGACGACGAAGCGCATCTCGAACGCTGGCTCGCGGCCGGCCGTCACGGCGAGCTCGAGTACATGGCGAGACACGGCCGCAAGCGTTCGCGGCCCGCCGAGCTCGTGCCGGGCACGCTGCGCGTGATCTCGGCGCGCATGGACTACTGGCCCGGGGACGCGTGCGCCGATGCGGAAGCCGTCCTCAAGGACCCGACGCGCGGCTACGTCTCGCGGTACGCGCTCGGGCGCGACTATCACAAGGTTCTGCGGCACCGCCTTCAGCGGCTCGCCTCGGACATCGAGGCCCGGATCGGACCCTTCGGCTACCGCGTCTTCACCGACAGCGCGCCCGTGCTCGAGAAGGCGCTCGCGCGCAACGCCGGGCTCGGCTGGATCGGCAAGCACACGAATCTCATTGCGCGCGGCGCCGGGTCATGGTTCTTTCTCGGCGAGATCTTCACGGACCTGCCTTTGCCGATCGACGCGCCGGCCTCGGCTCACTGCGGAAGCTGCACCGCGTGCCTCGACGTCTGTCCCACGGACGCCATCGTCGCTCCCTACGAGCTCGACGCGCGCCGCTGCATCTCTTATCTGACGATCGAGCAGAAAGGAGCCATTCCGGAACCGCTGCGTCCGAAGATCGGCAACCGCATATTCGGCTGCGACGATTGCCAGCTCTTCTGCCCTTGGAACAAGTTCGCGAGACGCACCGAGATCCGCGACTTCGCGCCTCGCCATGGGCTCGATTCGGGCTCCTTGATCGAGCTCTTCGCGTGGACGGAGCCCGAGTGGGCGAGCCGGACCGAAGGGAGCGCGATCCGCCGCGCGGGCTACGAGGGCTGGCTCCGCAACGTCGCCGTCGCGCTCGGCAACGCCCCGACCGAGCCCGCGATCGTCGCGGCGCTCGAGGCGAGGCGCGACGACCCCTCGCCGCTCGTGCGCGAGCACGTGCGCTGGGCGCTCGGGCGCCACGGACAAGCGCGCACCCACCCGCGCGCGGAGCGAGCCGCGGCGCAGGCCGGCCCCACGCTCGCCGAACGGGCCGACCCGCACGCCGAGCGAGCGGAGACGCACGCCGGCCGAGCCGATACGCGCGCGAGCTGACCGAGGTACCCCGCATGTTCGAAGCCGCCCCCCATCCCTTACGCGTCGCCACCGAGGGAGGCTTCCGCGTCGCCCGGGCAGCGACGTCGCCCGCCAAAGAGCTGCTCGAGTCGCGCGACTGGAAGAAGGATCTCGAGGAGCAGAAGGAACGCATCGGCCGCTGGCAGCACAAGCTCTACGCCGATGGTCGCTATTCGATGCTCGTGATCTTTCAGTCGCTCGACGCGGGCGGCAAGGACAGCACGATCCGTCACGTCTTCACGGGCGCAAACCCGACGGGGCTGCGCGTGACCTCGTTCAAGCGCCCGTCCGAAACCGAGCTCAGCCACGACTTCCTGTGGCGCACGACGGCGAAGCTGCCCGAGACCGGCCACATCGGCATCTTCAATCGCAGCTATTACGAGGAAGTGCTCGTCGTTCGCGTTCACCCCGAGCTCTTGCGCGCCCAGCACCTGCCCGATCCCGATTCTCCGACGATCTGGCAGAACCGCTACCGGGCGATCGCCGAGCACGAACGCCATCTCGCGGAGAGCGGCATCGTCGTCCTGAAGTTCTGGCTCAACGTATCGAAGAAGGAGCAGCGCCGCCGCCTCCTCGCCCGCATCGATCGCCCCAACAAGCGCTGGAAGTTCGATCCCGCGGATCTCGGCGAGCGCGCCCACTGGGACGCGTACATGCGGGCGTACGAGGACTGCGTCAACGCGACGTCGCGGGCGTGGGCGCCCTGGTACGTCGTGCCCGCGGACGACAAGCCCTACACGCGCTGGCAGGTCGCGAAGCTCGTCAACGAGGCCTTCGAGCGCATCGCTCCCGACTTCCCGTCGCTCGATCGCGCGGGCGCCGAGGAGCTCGAGAAGTGCCGCAAGGTACTCGAGCGCGACTGAGCGAGTCGCGGCTCGCGCGGGCCTCGTTCGCCGCCCCATCACGGTGCGGCGCAACGGGAGAAGGAGTGCCGACTGCGTCACAGAATTGCCGCATGGAACCCTTAGCATCGTCCTCGGGCTCGAACGGACGATTCTATGAGCACGGTCGACGTCGACTTCCTGCGGCAGGCGGTCGACACGGATTTCAAGCGTTCGCTGCTGAACGGGATCGCGCTCTTTCGGGGCGTCGATCCCGAGCTCATCACGGACCTGCTGCCGCGCTGCGGCCGCATCGACGTAGGCCCGGGCTACGTCCTGCTCTCGCCCGATCGCGAGAACCACTGCATCTACGTCGTGCTCGGCGGCCAGCTCGCCGTGCATCTCGGCGCGCTCGATGCGCCGAAGATCGCCGACCTGCCGCCCGGCGCGTGCGCCGGCGAGATGTCCCTCATCGAGGACAAGGATCCTTCCGCCTACGTCGTCGCCGTCGAAGAGTCCCATCTCATGGTCATCAGCCACGGCATCCTGTGGCAAATGGTCGACCGCTCGCACGCGTTCGCGAAGAATCTGCTCGTCGTGCTGTCCGAGCGCGTGCGCTCGGACAACGAGTACATCGCAAACAGTCTCGGCATCCTGCGCCGAGCGGAGCACAACGCGCGCACCGACGCGCTCACGGGGCTCGGCAATCGGCGCTGGATGCTCGAGATGTTCGACCGCGAGCTCATGCGGAGCCGCCGTGCGAACGAGTCCCTCTGCCTCATGATGATCGACATCGACGGCTTCAAGCGCTTCAACGACCAGTACGGTCACATCGCCGGCGATCGCGTCCTGGCCGCGGTCGCGGCGACGCTGCGCGAGTACCTGCGGCCGACCGACCTCATCGCGCGCTACGGCGGCGACGAGTTTGCGATCCTGCTGCCAGGGATCGAAATCGAGGATGCGGAGCAAACCGCGAATCGCGTGCGCGAGCAGTTGAAGATGAAGTCGCCGCCGGGCTTGGCGTCCCCCGTCACGATCTCGATCGGCGTGACGGC
>DASTSM010000131.1:0-11150 GCA_035760685.1 Gammaproteobacteria bacterium
CGCGGCGGACCTTGCCCGTCTGGAGCGGCGAGCCCTTCCGGGGGCAGGCCGAAGCGTCCGCGGCTTCGCCCGGCAATCGCGAGGTCGTGCTGTTCGCGGACACCTTCAACACCTACTTCGAGCCCGAGAACCTTCGCGCGGCCGTCAAAGTCCTCGAGGCGGGCGGCTACCGCGTCGCCGTCGCGGCGCCCCCGCCCGGCGGCGGCAGCCGTCCCCTCTGCTGCGGACGCACGTATCTAGCCGCCGGCATGATCGACGAGGCGCGCGCGGAAGCGAGGCGCACGCTCGAAGCGATGCGCCCCTACCTCGATCGCGGCGTGCCGGTCGTCGGGCTCGAGCCCTCGTGCCTGCTCGGCCTCCGCGACGAGCTCCGCGCGCTGCTGCCGGGCGACGACGCGCGGCGGCTCGCGGACGCGGCACTGCTGTTCGAGGAGCTCGTCGTGCGCGAGACGAAGGCTGGACGGCTGGCGCTGCCGCTTCGAGCGGGCCGGCACTCGCGGGCACTGGTTCACGGCCATTGCCACCAGAAGTCCTTCGGCGTCATGCCCGCCGTGGTCGAAGCGCTGCGGCTCGTGCCGGGCCTTGCGGTCGAGACGATCGCGTCCGGCTGCTGCGGCATGGCCGGCGCCTTCGGCTTCGATGCGCGTTACGTCGACGTATCGTTCAAGATGGGCGAAGCGACGCTGCTGCCGGCCGTGCGCGCAGCGAGCGGCGAGACGCTGATCGTCGCCGACGGCACGAGCTGCCGGCATCAGATCCGGGACGGCGCGTCGCGCGAAGCCGTGCACGTCGCGCGCGTGCTCGCCGACGCGACCGGCCGGGACACGTGTGCGCCTCGCCCTGATGCAGGCTTGCCTTCCGTGCGCTGCTGACGCCGAAGCAAAACCTGCGCTAGTATCGGCTCCACATCGGTCCGAGATGAGGGCAACGAGATGAGACTCCTGTTTTCTTCGCTCCTTTCGAGCGTCGGCCTGCTCGCCGCGGTGCCGGGCTTCGCGCACCACTCGTTCGCTACCCAGTACGACGCGAATAAGCCCGTCACGCTCCAGGGGACGGTCACGAAGGTCGAGTGGATGAACCCGCATGCCCGCTTCTACCTCGATGTCAAGGACGCCGACGGCAACACCGAGAGCTGGAATCTCGAGCTCGCGAGCCCGAACGTCCTGAAGCGCAACGGGTGGAGCAGCAAGTCGCTCCAGGTCGGCGACAGCATCAAGGTCGAGGGCTCGGCGGCGCGCGACGGCTCGAAGATGGCCAACGCTCGGGTCGTGACGCTCAAGGACGGCAAGCGCGTTTTCGGCCGCTCGAGCGGCGACGCCCTCAATTAACCGGGGACGGACAGAAGAGGCCTCGCACGTGAAGAAGCTCCTGCATCTCGGCGCAACCGCGCTGCTCGGCACGCTCGTCGCGCTGGTCGCGCACGCGCAAAGCACGCCGCCCGATCCCACGTCGCCCGCCGGCAGCGGCGGGCTCAACAATCCCGCGATCGCTCCGAAGAAGGAGAACAAGCCGGTCCCGCGTCTGCCCGACGGCAAGCCCGACCTGACCGGCGTCTGGCAGGGCGGCGGGCCGATCGGCGACATCTCTCAGGGGCTCATGAAGGGCGAGGAGATGGTCATGCTGCCGGAGGCGCAGAAGATCTTCGAATCGCGGAAGTCCGCCGACGATCCCGAAGCGAACTGCCTGCCGACGGGCGTACCCCGCATCGCGCCCTATCCGTGGCGCATCGTGCTCGATCCGCCCGACGGCAAGCCGACGCACATGTTCTTCCTCTTCGAAGGCAACATACACAGCTTCCGGCAGATCTTCCTCGACGGGCGGGAGCACCCGGACGATCTCGAGGCGAGCTGGTACGGCCACTCCGTCGGCCACTGGGAAGGAGACACCCTCGTCGTCGATACCGTGGGCTTCAACGACCGATTCTGGTTCGACTTCGTGGGCCACCCGCACACGACGCAGCTGCACACGATCGAGCGCTACACGCGCACGTCCTACGACACGCTCGAGAACGTCACGACCATCATCGATCCCGGCGCCTATGCCAAGCCATTCACCATAAGATTCGAGGCGAAGCTGCGCCCGGGCTGGGATCTCATGGAATACATCTGTAACGAGAACAACCAGGACGTCGAGCACATCCAGGGAAGCGCCGGGCTCAGAGAATGACGCGTCTGCGGATCCCGCGATCCGCAGAAGGCGCGCGGCGTGCCGGCTCCCGGGGGCCGTGCGTCGGCGACACACGGTGCCCTTGTGACCCTCGACACGCCGTCAGAGCTCGCGCGGTCGTAAGCTCGAGATCGGGGGTTAGTCGTGCAGCGATCCCGACGATCGACAGTGTCCGCATGCGGACGCGTGCTCATTCTTGCGTGCTTGGCCGGCGCGTCCTCGGCGTGCGTCTTCGCGCCGCTCGAGGACCTACCCCCGCCCCCGGCCGAGCCGCAGCCGGCCGCATCCGTAGAGCCGATCGCCCCCGCCCCTGAGCCGGCCGCGCCCCCCGCGCCGGTCAAGCCAAAGCCGAGCCGGCCGCCGACGGCCGTGCGGCCCTCGCCCCCGCCCTCCGACCGCGTCGTCGTGCTGCTGCCGAAGAATAACGTCGGGTTCGAGCGAGCGCTGCCCGCGCTCGAACGCCAGCTCACGTTGCGCGGCTTCGACGTCGTCGCCATCGAGGCTCACGCCGCGCCTTACGTATTGCCGGCGCCGAAGACCGGTCAGAAGACCTTGGCGATCGCGGTCGGCGCCGAAGCCGAGGACGTGGCAGCGGGCCTCGGCGTGCCGACCGTCTTCTGTCAGATCGCGCCCGTCGACGTCGCCCCCGACGAGGACACTCCGAATCTGCACGGCGTGCCGGCCCTGCCGCCGCTGTCGCTCCAGCTTCGCGCGTGGAGGCAGCTTTCTCCCGGTCTCGCACGCGTCGCCATGATCCTCGGTCCCGGCCGCGATGCGACGGCGGCGGAGGCGCGGCGCGTCGCCAAGGCGGAGTCGGTCTCTCTGATCTTGCGCACGGCATCGTCCGACCAGGAGGCGCTCTATCTGTTCAAGCGGCTCGCGCCGGAAGTCGACGGCCTCTGGCTCGTGCCGGACAACACGGTGCTCAGCCCGCGCGTCATCAAGGCGATGCTCGATCAAGCGGCGCGGCACAAGGTGCAGACGCTCGTGTTCACGCCGACGCTGCTCGAGTGGGGCGGGCTCGCGAGCGTCAGCAGCACACCGGGCAACCTCGCGTGGACGCTCGCGGAGGTCGTGAGCCGCCTCGCCTCGGAACCGGCCGACGTCCCGGCGCTGACCCCGCTGTCGGAGGCCGAGCTCGACGTCAACGAAGGCGAAGCGGTCAAGCTCGGTCTTCACCCCCCGGCCCGCTCCTGGATCGTCCGTGACGAGGCGTGGTAGATGAGCGGGCGCGCGGCGGCGAGAAGGCTCGAGCAGCTCGCGGGGCGGACGGCCGAAGCCTGCGCTCGAGCGCCGCGCGCGCTGGGAGCGAAGCTGCGCCGCTTCACCGCGCGACGGCGCCGGTCCATGAGGCGGCGCTCGAGTCTCATCACGCACGTCCTCACGCTGCAGGTCGCGATCGTCACGGCCGTCGGCTTGCTCGCGCTCGGCGGGCTCTACTGGACGTCGCGGACGGTCATCGACGACAACCTCGCGCATTGGGCGACGCAGTGGGCCGGCGAGCTCAACGAGCTCGGCGCGCCCTTCTACCTGTCGAACACGGGCTCGGCCGTCGTCGACGTCGAACGCTTCACGCAGAAGTATCCCGAGATCGAGCGAGTGAGCTGGTACGGCCCGACGGGGGCGCCCGTGTTCACGCTGAACGGCGAGGAGCACCGACCGCCCCTCGACGCCCCGACGGTCGCCCGTCTCACGTCGCTCGTCGGCGAGCCGTCGCCGTATACGCTCGTCGAGAGCAACGCGTCGCCGCTCGAGTTCCGTCTCTCGGGACCGATCTGGAGCGAGAAGACGCTCGGCGACGACCTGCTCGACGTCGGCAAGGACACGCGGGTCGAGCGCGACCTTCTCGGCTTCGTCACGGTCGACCTCGACTATACGTGGTATCAGAAGCAATTCGTGCCGAAGCTCTGGCTCGCGAGCTTCGCGCTGCTTTCCTTGCTCGGTGTCTCGTGGATCGCCGGGCGCATCCTCATGAAGCGCGCGTTGTCGCCGCTCGCGGCTCTCCAGGCGCCGCTCGCGGATCTCGCGAACGGCGATCTCGAGGTCGAGTTTCCGTCGTCGAGGCACACGGAGATCCACCGGATCGTCAGCGCGCTGGAGGAAACGACCGTCGCGCTTCACGAGCGCGATCGCCGGCTCGTGCACCTCGCGATGCACGACTCGCTGACCGGGCTCTACAACCGCCACCGCTTCGTGATCGAGCTCGAGCAGGAGATCGGCGAGATCGCGAACGACGGCCATCGCAGCGCCGTGCTCTTCGTAGACCTCGATCAATTCAAGTACGTGAACGACACGTGCGGCCACCCGGCGGGCGACGAGCTGCTGAAGCTCGCCGCGCGCTGCATCGGCAGCGCCGTCCGCGCGACCGACATCGTCGCGCGTTTCGGCGGCGACGAGTTCGCCGTCCTGCTGAAAGACGTCTCCCGCCACGACGCGCGCGCCGTCGGCATGAAGATCCTCGAGCGCATGCGCGCGCTGATCTACGTGCAGGACAACAAGGCCTTCTCGCTCCAATGCAGCATCGGCGTGGCCGAGATCGGCGGCGCGCGCACGGACCCGCACGAGCTGCTCTCGCAAGCCGACCTCGCGTGTCACGTCGCGAAGTCGAGGGGGCGAAACCGGCTCGAGTTCTACAAGGTCGCGGCCCGCGAAGGCCGGCAGATGACCAAGGACATCGACTGGGTCAAGAGCATCCGCGACGCGCTCGAGAACGACCTCTTCGTTCTGCACTATCAGCCGCTCGTGCACGTGCGCACGGGCGTCGCGAATCACTACGAGTCGTTGTTGCGGCTGAAGCTCCCGAACGGTCACATGATCGCGCCGCCCGTGTTCTTGCCGGCCGCGGCTCGCTTCAGCCTGCTGCCCGACATCGACCGCTGGGTCGTCGACCGCGCGCTGCGCACGCTCGCGAGGTTGCGGCCCTCGCGGCCGGCGCTCTGCTTCTCCGTGAATCTCTCCGCTTCCGTCTTCGACTTCGACTTCTTCGCGTACGTGAGCGCGAAGCTCGAGCAGTACGGCCTGCCCGGCGAGAGCGTAATCTTCGAGCTCACGGAGCAGGAGGCGATCCGCTACGCCTTCGAGGCGGCGAAGCAGATGACCGCCCTGCGCGAGCTCGGGTGCCAGTTCGCCATCGACGATTTCGGAACCGGGTACAGCTCCTTTGCCTACCTGAAGCGCCTGCCGGTCGATTTCCTCAAGATCGACGGCTCGTTCATTCGCGGGCTCGAGCGCGACCCCGTCGATCAGACCATGGTGCGCCTAATAGGCGAGGTCGCGAAGGCCGCGAACATCAAGACGGTCGCGGAGTACGTGCAGAGCGGCACGGCCATGAGCTTGCTCGCGAAGTATCGAATCGACTACGCGCAAGGCTTCTATCTCGGGCGGCCGAGCGAGTTCCCCGAGGAGACGACGCATCCCGTCCCGCTCACCACGGGCGGCGCGAGGCCCGGTCCGATCCGCGGCCGCCCCTGAACCCGCGCCGGCCTGCCGCGCGCCGCTTCCCGCCGCGCGCTTCCCGCGCGCCGCTGCCCGCCCGCTCGCTTCCCGCCCGCCGCCCCGCCTCACCCCGAGGGTTAAGGCCGTGTTCAGGTTGGCCGGGGTACTCTTTGCTGCAATCGAGCAATGCGGCTCCTGAGCCGCTGCGAGGAGTGGGCCATGAGGCATTCGACAGCATTCGAGGGCGCGCCCCGAGCCGCATGCGCGCGGGCGGCCGCCCTGCTTCTCGGCGCGAGCTTCTGGCTCGTCGGCCCCGCGTTCGGGCAGGAGCCCGCCGCGGCGCCGGCCGCAGCGCCGACCGCGGCGCCGGCGCCGGCGAATCTCACGCAGTCGGAGCTCGAAGACCTCGTCGGGCGCATCGCGCTCTATCCCGACGATCTCATCGCGATCATCCTGCCCGCATCGACGTATCCTCTTCAGATCGTCGAGGCGGAACGCTTCGAGGAGCGGCACAAGAGCGACTCGAGCCTCACGCCGAACGAGAGCTGGGACGACTCCATCGTCGCGCTGCTCAACTACCCCGAGGTGTTGAAGCTCATGAACGACGACCTCGAGTGGACGTCGCGGCTCGGGGACGCGGTCGCCAGCCAGCAGGCCGATGTGTTCGACGCCATCCAGAGCTTTCGGGACCGCGCGCTCGCGAGCGGATCGCTGCGCAGCGACGAGCATCAGACCGTGACGAAGGACCAGGGCGAGGTCGAGATCAAGCCGGCCGATCCCCAGGTCGTCTACGTGCCGTACTACGAGCCCGAGCGGGTCGTCGTTTATCGCGAGCCGATCTACTACTATCCGTTCGCCTATCCGCTCTACTACTACCCCTACCCCGCCGGATACGTCTTCCACACGGGCTTCTTCTGGGGCGTTTCGACGGCGTTCGTGATCGGCTGGCATTCGCACTTTCTACACGTGAATCCGTGCACCTTCGTCGGCCATCCCTACTTCGGCTTTAGCTACTACGAGCCGTTCTACGTGCGCCGTTCCGTCAACATCAACGTGAACGTCAATCTCGTGCACGGCAGCCACGGAGGCTACGTCTGGCATCCGAGCCCCGTGCACCGGGTCCGCTACGCGCATCCGGCCACGCGGAGCTACGAGGGGCGGTATCGAGGGCAGTATTCGGCGCGCAGCACCGAACGGCTCTACGACGAGCGGCGCTATACCGGCACGACGTCCTCTCACGAAGGCCGCGCAGCGCCGCGCGCCGGCGCCGCGGGGCAGCGCTCGACGCCGAGCGTCGGTTACCGCGCCACGACGCGCGCCGCCACGGGAACGCGCGCCGCCGCGGGCGCAGCCCCGTCGTCGCCCGCGTCCAGGTCCGCGGCTTCGCCGCCCGCGGCCTCCTCTTCCGCGGCCTCGACGTCGCGGTACCGTGCCGCGCCTAGAACGCCCGAGACGGCGCGAAGCGCTCCGCCGGAAGGCACGGCGCGCTATACGACGAGAACGCCGCCGAGCGACCGATCGTCTTCGAGCCCGCGCTATCGATCGGATTCGCCGAGCACGAGGGACGGCTCGCCGCGGCTCACGTATCGATCGGATCCGAGCGCGAGTTATCGCTCCGGCCCGAGCGCAAGTTATCGCTCCGGCCCGAGCGCGAGCTACCGTTCCGAGCCGAGCACGCGTTATCGCTCGGCTCCGAGCCCGAGCGACCGCTCCGCCCCGAGCGCGAGCGACCGCTCGGCCCCGAGCGCGAGCTATCGCTCCACCCCGAGCCCGAGCTATCGCTCGGCCCCGAGCGCGAGCAACCGATCGGCGCCCTCCTCGCGGTCGTCGGGGGCCCCGCGCGGCCGCGCCTCCGCGGGCGCCTCCTCGCGCGGTCACAGCGTGCACGAACGATAACGATGGCGAGGTGACGATAACGATGTCGATGTCGATGTCGATGTCCACGTGGATGTCGACTCCGCTATCTACGTCGATGTCGATAGCGCAGGATCAGCCGACGGCGTAGGGCTCGCGCAACCGATACTGCGGCTTCTTCTCGAGCCACGCCTCGAGGCGATCGGCGCGCGACAAGGCGACCGGCAGAAACTCGAGCGCCTTCTCGAGCCGCTCGTTCGGCTCGGCGCAGCTGAACCGCAGGAAGCCCGCCCCGGCCGCGCCGAAGCATTCCCCGCCGAGGCACGCGATGCCGAACTTCTCGTCGGCGGCCTCGAGCAGGAACAGCGCGAGGCCGTGGCTCGTCACGCCGAGCCGATTGCAGACGGGCGCGACGTTCGGAAAGACGTAGAACGTCGCCGTGGGATCTAGCGTGCGGAAGCCCTCGATCTCGTTGAGCCCCCGCGTCAGCAGCACGACCTTCTCGCGGAACTTCTGCATGACGGCCTGCCGCTCGCGCGTGTCGTTGCGCAGCGCGGCCGTGCCGGCGAGCTGCACGATCGGCGGCGTGCAGCTCAAGGTCGTGTTGATCATCTTGCCGATCACGTCCGCGACCTCGCTCGATGCGACG
Source organism: Gammaproteobacteria bacterium (assembly GCA_035760685.1). Lineage (GTDB taxonomy): Bacteria > Pseudomonadota > Gammaproteobacteria > Steroidobacterales > Rariloculaceae > ZC4RG20. The sequence goes on from DASTSM010000131.1 coordinate 8,105, forward strand.
GCGAAGCCGAGCCGCCAGCCGCTCATGCTGTACGACTTGCTGAACGTATAGGCGGCGACCGACTGCGCGAGCATGCCGGGCTCGCTCAGGATCGAATGGTGCGTGCCGCGCCAGATCATGTGGCAATACGGCTCGTCGCTGAACACCGCGACGTCGCGCCCGCGAACGAGATCGGCGATGGCGGAAAGATCCTCTTTCGTCGCGACGCCGCCCGTCGGGTTGTGCGGCGAGTTCAGGAATATCGCCCGCGGCGAGGGGTCTTCCTCGAGGAAGCGCCGGATGTCCTCGATACCGGGTCGAAATTCGTTCGATTGGCGCAGCGGCACCATGACGGCGCGCGCGCCGCGCCGCTCGATGTTCGGCACGTACGTCGGGAAGTACGGGCTGAAGACGAGCACGCCGTCGCCGGGATTCAGGAAGGCCTCGCAGAAAAACTGCTCGAAGACCTTGGCCCCCGGGCCCGAGACGATGTTGTCGGCCTCGGCCGGAATGCCGAACTCGTTGCGCACGAAATCGGCGGCCGCCTGGCGGAACTCGGGTAGTCCGGGCGACGGGCAATAGTGAGATTGATTCGCCTCGATGGCCGCGATGCCGCCCGCCCTCGCGGCGGCCGTGCTGTCGAACGGGCTGTCGCCGATCTCGAGCTCGACGACGTCCTTGCCTTTGGCCTTGAGCGCCCGGGCCATGCCGAGGACCGTGAAGGCCGTCTCGACGGTCAGCGAACGGGCGAATCGACTCAGCTGTATGGACACGAGCACACCTTGGAATTCGTGGATGGGACGGGGCGCTCGGAGGTGCGTACGAACCTGCGCCCGGAATGGCAGTGCAGTATGCGATCCGGCGATCGGGGCGCGCAACGGCGTGCGAGCCGCGCGAATATCTTATCTGGCTATGTTCAAAGAGCGTTTCGATATTTGAGCGCGCGCGCCGGCGGCAGCCTCGAACGCGGAGGCGGGACGGCATGGAACGCGGGCGCCGAGAGCATCGCGCGCCGACCGGCTCGGAGTCTTCGACGGCGTTGAGTACAATGCCCCGAACGAAAAGCAGAACGACCCACTCGAGGGAGCCCGCCATGAATCGCCGCCTTTGCGCCGCCGCCGTCGCACTCCTTTTCGCGCTGCCCGCCGCCGCCCAGAACCGCGCCGGATGCGAAAACATCCAAGACTTGCTCTTCGTCAACGGGCACATCCACACGATGGACGGCGCGAACCGCATCGCGAGCTCCGTGCGCGCCGTCGGCGACCGCGTCGTGGAGGTCGGCGACCGCATCCGCGCCGACCGCTGCACGATCACGATCGATCTCAAAGGACGCACCGCGATCCCGGGCATCATCGACGTGCACAATCACGTCGTGCTGCTCGGCCTTCGGCCGGGCCACGACACGCGCCTCGAGAGCGCGCGCTCGATTCGGGACGTGCTCGACACGCTGAAGGCCAAGGCCGCGCAAGTCCCGGCCGGCGAGTGGATCACCTCGATCGGCGGCTTCAACAGAAATCAGTTCACGGCGCCGCCCGAGGCGCCGCGCTTCCCGACGCTCGCCGAGCTCGACTCCGTGACGCCCGACCATCCGGTCTACCTGCAGGAGGCGTTCGCGGGCCCGTCAATCACGAACAGCCGAGGCAAGGCGTTCTTCGAGAGCCGCGGCATACCGGTCGGCGCCGACGGCTCCATCGAGGGCGGCGGCGCGACGCCGAACCCGACGACGCGCGCGCTGTTCGAGCTCGGGAAGCTCCAGACGCCCGAGGATCGCGTGCGCGGCACGCTCGACGCGCTGCAATACGCCGCGAGTCTCGGCATCACGACGCATCTCGACGAGGGCGGCTTTCCGGCAACGCACACGCCATCGGACGGCGCCGCGCACTTCGACGCCTCGACGGCCTACGAGCCCGTGCTCGAGCTCGACCGCGAGGGCCGGCTCATCAATCGCATCAGGCTGAACTTCCTCTACATGGAGACGGATCCGGCGACCCCGCTGCTGCGCGCGCGGCTCGCGAACGCGTTCCCGAAGTTCGGCGATCCTTACCTGCGCGTGCTCGGCATCGGCGAGTTCACGGGCAGCGCGAGCCCCATCATCGCCCAGCAGACGCCGCCCTGGATCAACGGCACGCGGGCGGTCGCCGAGGCCGGCTGGCGCAACGAGAACCACTCGCTGACGCCGACGGATTTCAAGACGATCGTCGACGGCTGGGAGTCGATCAACGCGAAGCTCCCGGCGCCCGGCATCACGAACCTGCGCTGGGTCCTCGCGCACGTTCCGTTCATCACGCCCGAGTACATCGAGAAGCTCAAGCGGCTCGGCGCCGGCGTCAACGTGCTCGGCGGCTGGCGCTGGCTCAGCGGCACGGCCCAGCAGAACGGCCCGCCGTTCCGCACGATCATCGACAGCGGCATTCACGTCGGCATGAGCTCGGACGGCATGCAGATCTCGCCGATGAATCCGTGGATCGGGCTCTACTATGCGGTCACCGGCAAGAACGCGCGCGGCGAGCTCATCAACGCGGGCCAGACGATCGGGCGCGACGAGGCGCTCCGGCTCTACACGGCCGCAAACGGCTGGTTCCTAAGCGAAGAATCGCAGCTCGGCACCCTCGAGCCCGGCAAGTACGCGGACCTCGTCGTGCTCGACCGCGATTACTTCGACTCGAGCGCGACGCCCGACGAGGAGATCCTGAAGGTGCACTCGGTGCTCACGGTCGTCGGCGGGCGGATCGTGTACGGCGGCGCCAACGAGCTTTAGCGCGCCGGCTCGGAATCATCGCCGCAAGTCGAGCTGCCACGGCTCGGCGGCGGCGTGAGCGTGCTCGGCGGCTGGCGCTACATCAGCGGCACGGCGCAGCAGAACGGCCCGCCGTTCAAGATGCTGAAAGACAGCGGCATCCCGATGGGCATGAGCTCCGACGGCATGCAGATCTCGCCGATGAACCCGTGGCTCGGGCTCTACTACGTGGTGACGGGCAAGAACGCGCGCGGCGAGCTCATCAACGCGGGGCAGACGCTCACGCGCGCCGAGGCGATCAGGCTCTACACGGCCGCGAACGGGTGGTTC
>DASTSM010000132.1:0-14476 GCA_035760685.1 Gammaproteobacteria bacterium
TTGCCGCTTCATCGCTTCCCACTGCGGGCCGAGGCCCTTGGCCGGCGAGGCCGTAAGGACGAGTATTTGGTCGGTGTCGTAGCCGGGATCGAGATTGCGGGCGTACCGCGTCTGCTCGAACACGACGAGCGTCACGACGACGAGCGCGATCGAGATCGCGAACTGGAAAACGACGAGCGCCTTGCGGACGGCGGCCGCCTTGCCGCCTCCGGCCACGCCACCGCGGAGCACGCGCGCGGGCCTGAAGGCGGCGAGGCCGAAGGCCGGATAGCTGCCGGCTACGAGCGCGACGACCAACGCCGCAAGCCCGAGAAGCGCGAAGCCCTGACTGCCGAGATCGCGCAGGCGAATGTCCTTATCCACGAAGCTCGCAAAGAGCGGAAGCGTGGCAGCGACCAAGGCCGCCGCCGCTGCCACGGCTACGACGGTCACGAGCACGGATTCGCCCAAGAATTGCGCCACGAGCTGCCTGCTCTTTGCCCCGACGATTCGGCGTATCCCGACCTCCCTCGCGCGCTGCGCCGCGCGGGCCGTCGCGAGATTCACATAGTTGATGCAGGCGATCGCGAGCACGAACAGCGCAATCGCACCGAACGCGCGCACCGACGTCATGCTGCCGGGCGGCCGCATCTCGCCTTCGCGCTTCGAATGCAGGTGAATGTCCGCGATCGCCACTACGCTGAAGCCGCGGAAGCGGCTCGATCCCTTGCCGAGCCGCTCCTCGAAGAACTGCGCGGATCCGCTCCGAAGCACGGCGGCATCCTCGGCCCTGCCGAGCAGCGCGTAGGTTTGATAGCAGTTGCCTGACCAGCTCTCGAGCGTTCGCGGCGGCGCGCCCTGCAACGAGATCAGTAGATCGAACTTGAGGTGGGTGTTGTCGGGCAGATCGCCGATGACGCCCGTGACTTCGAACGGCCCGTCCATGGTCTCGAGGCCGAACGTGCGCCCGAGCGCATTCGCCGTGCCGAAATACCGCCGCGCGGCGCTCTGCGTGATGACCGCGGCGCGGGGGCCCGCGAGCGCCGTCCGCGCGTCGCCCGCCAACCACTTGAAGTCGAAGATCTCGAAGAGCGCGTTGTCGGCCGCGGCGAGATTACGCTCGTAGAAGGACTTCGCGCCGACCGTGACGAGCCCGCCGCCGGTCCGGCCGAAGCACGTCGAGAGCCGAGCGGAACGCCGCACCTCCGGGAAAGAGTTCTCGAGCAGCAGCGCGACGATCGGCGCCGTGCCCGCGAAGTGCAGGTTCGCCTCCAGCACGTCGTCGGAGATGCGAACGATTCGATCCGCGGATGCCCAGAATCGATCGTAGCCGATCTCGTGGGCGACGTAGAGCCCGATCAGCGTCGCACACGCGATTCCGAGCGCGAGCCCGGCGACGTTGATCGCCGTAAAGAGCTTGTGGCGGCGCAGGACCCTCGCCGCCATGACCCAATGACTCTTCAGCACGGCGCGCGCTCCCCAAGCGGCCTCTCAATCTCGCTACTCGTATCTCAGCGCCTCCGCCGGCTTGATGCTCGCAGCACGCAGCACGCGACCCGAAGCCGGCATAAAGCAAGCCAGCGAGCACGCCCACGGTCCGAATCTCGCCGCTCTACCTCCTCGCTGTATTGCGACGTTAACACACTGAACAGGGCGCGTCCATGTGCGCAGAAAGCGGGACCAGGCCCGCATGCGCGTCAGTTGAGAGCGCGTCCGTGGTCTGCTCTCGCTCGATCCCTGCGGTAGATCAAGTCCTCGACCGCCCAACCATAGTCGAGCTTGTCGCCCATCCACCGCGCCGCGGCGGTCGTGTGGTCGATCTCGATGCCGCGTGTGCGATTGATCCCGAAGAGGCTTGGGGCACGCCTCGGCTCGCCCGACGTCGGGCGCGAGGATAGGCTCGCGAGAATCTCTCGCGCCCGCCTGTCGCCGCTCGGCTCGATCCTCGTGCCGTCGGGCCGAGTGAACTCGAAGCCGCCGTCCGCAGTCGCGCGCGGCCCGAGCCTCTTCGGCATCAATCGCGCGCACGGCATCGAGATCGAGCACCGGACGGCCGCGGCGCGGTGGATGGGCGACAAGCTCGACTATGGTTGGGCGGTCGAGGACTTGATATACCGTAGGGACCGCGCGCGAAGGCAAGCTGCATACTGACCATCGATCGAGCCGACGGCGTGGGGACGTGTCGCAACGTTCACGGCCCGGGCGCCGGCTCCAGCCGGAGCACCATGCCGTCCGCCGTCGTGCCGCCGAACGAGCTCTCGGTCGCGACGTAGATGTAGCCGTCGGGGCTCTGCGCGACGTCGCGCACGCGCACGTTGAGCTCGGTCAGGAGCCCCCTGCGCGGCTCGGCCTGCGATGGCTGATTGAACGCGATGCGCACGAGCTCCCGCGCGGTCAGAGAGCCGACGAAGAGGTTGTTCCGCCACGCGGGGAATTTGTCGCCCGTGTAGAACAGGAGGCCGGACGGGCTGATCGACGGCACCCAATGGATGCGCGGATTGTCCATGCCGGGACGCGCCCAGGGCTGATCCGACACGAGGCTTCCGGAATAGTTGCGTCCCGTCGAGACGAGCGGCCAGCCGTAGTTGTGGCCGGCGATGAGGATGTTGACCTCGTCGCCGCCCATGGGCCCGATCTCGGACTGCCAGAGCTCGCCCGTCTCGGGATTGAAGCCGAGGCCATAGCCGTTGCGGTGGCCGTACGTGAAGATCTCGGGCCGCGCGCCGCTGCGGCCGACGAACGGGTTGTCGGCCGGAATGCCGCCGTCGTCGCGAATCCGCAGCGTCTTGCCGGCGTCGTTGTCGAGGGCCTGAGCCTTGAGGCGCAGGCTCGGATCGTCCTTCGGGATGCAGCAGAGCCGGTCGCGGTCGCCGATCGTGATGTAGAGCGTCGCATCGGGCCCGAACAGGATTCGGCCCGCGAGGTTGCCGCCCGTCTCCCAAGCGTCCGCGACGAAGATCTCCTCGACGTTCTCGAGCGATGCGCCCTCGAGCCGACCGCGCGAGATCGCGAGCGTGCTCTCTTCGCCGTTCTGCTTGCCGTGGGCGACGTAGACGAGGTGGTTCTCGGCGAAGCCGGGATGCACGGCGACGGACTTCAGCGCATCGCCGCTCTTGTCGGCGAGGGGCGCCGTCCAGACGGGCGCAGGCAGAAGCTCGCCGTCGCGGATCAGACGCAGGTGTCCGTTCTGCTCGGCGACGAGCAGGTCGCCGTTCGGCAGGAACGCGAGACTCCACGGGTGCACGAGATCGCGCGCGACGGGGACGACGCGGACGCGATCGGGTCCTCGGCCGGAGATCCAGGGCCCGGGGCCGAGGTCGGGGCTTTGCGCGGCACTCGTCTGTTGCGCTTCGGCGGATCCGCTCAGCGCGAGCAAGCTACAAAGCGTCGCTGCGAACAATCTGCATGCGTTCATGACGCCTCCCCCGATCGTCACGTCAACGGAGCTTCGAGTTATCGGCGGCGTAGATCGCCTTTGCCCTGATGATGACGGCGCGCGGCAGCCGCGCACAACCGTTTTCCGCGAGGCGCCGTCTGCCGAGCAGTCCGAGGATCGAGAACAGTGCGAGCTCGAACGGGCCGATCGCGCCGCCTCCTCCTCCGCCGCCTCCGCCTCCGCCGGCGCTCGGGGACGCGGACGGCGCCTGAGACGCCACCGCCATGCCCAGGTGATCGGTGGCGCTCCGGCCGTCGGCGCCGATGCAGGTGACCGAGTAATCGTATATGCCCACCGTGGTTTCAACGATGTCCCGCGAGCCGCCGGTTTCGTCGAGGTCGCCGGCCCAACCGTCCGCTCCGCTTCCTCCCCCGGCCGTGCAACTCGTCGCGTACGAGACCGCCCAGTCGAGGGTGAACGGTTCGTTCATGGCGACCGACGTGCGGCCCGACGTAAGGTGGACGACCGGCAACGGCACGGGCGGCGGCGCGGGATCGACGGTGACTCGGACGGTTGCCGGTAAAGAACCGGCGCACAGGAGAGTGAAGTCCCAGTCCCCGGAGAACGTTTCCGTCAACTCGACGCTGCCGGTCGCTGGACGATTTCCGCGCCAGCCGTCGGATGGTCCGCCGCCGTTCGCGTTGCATGCCGAGCCGTCGGCCGAAGCCCAGGTGAGCGTAATGGTCTCGCCAACCGTCACGTGGGTCTTGTCGGCCGTCAGCGTAGGAGCGGCTACTGCGGCGTACGTAACGATTTCGGTCGCCCTGCCGGTCAGTGAGCCGGCTCCGCACGCTATGTAGAAGTAGTAGGTGCCCGGCGCTTGCTCGGTCACGGTGATGGACCCCGAGGCATCAGGGGAACTGCCGCTCCAGCCGTCGTTTCCGTAGCCGCCGGTGCGCAGGCACGGCGACGTCGTCGAGGTCCACGTCAGCGTGACCGGCTGCCCCGTCAACTGACCGCTTATGTCGGCCGTCAGCGCGACTTGTAGCGCCTCCACGATGGGGACGGTCGCGCTGTCGGTGGCCGTCAGCGATCCTGAGCCGCACGTGACCGTGAAAGCGACCGTCCCGGCGGACGGCTCTCGAACCTGGATCGAGGAAAACGTCCGGTTCGATGTCCCGGCCCAACCGTCACCTGCGGTCCCGCCCGTTCTAGTGCACGGCAGGACGTTCGAGTCGTATGAGACGCTGAAGGCGGAGCCTGCGACCGCGCCGGTCGGCAGGCCAAACAGCGTGACGGACGGCGTTCCCGTCCAGTTGACCGTGGTCGAAGCCTGCGCAATGTTGTCGTCCGAGCCGCAGGTAACCGTGTAGACGTACTGGCCGATCACAGACTTGTGCGTCTCGCCGGAAAAATGGGGCGCAGCGAGCTGGAACATGGGCTCGGATCCCGGCGGCCCGTCTGAGCTCGCTTGACACGGCCGGACGTTCGAATCCCAGCTCAGCGTGATGACGTCGCCGTCGATCGACGCGCTCGCCGGGCTCGCCTCGATCGAGACGAACGGCGGATCGTCCGTGAACGTCACGGTCGCCTGCGCAGTCGCAATATACGATCCGCTGCCGCAAGCGATTGTGTACGTGTAGGTGCCTGGGGTGGATTCGCCGACCGTGGTGCTGCTGTAGTTGCCGGCAGGAACGCTTCCGGCCCAGCCATCCCCCTCGGCTCCCCCGGTCTTTGTGCAGGGACCGCCCTGCCAATTGGCGGTCAGCGTCACGGTCTGGTCGACGCGCAGCGTCACGGCGTCTGCCTTCAGGGAGGCCGTCGGCGCGGGTATGTCCACGGTCGTCTCGCCCGATGCGGTGCGCGAGCCGCTGCCGCAGGTGACGCTGTAGGTCACCGAGCCGACGACGGTCTCGGTCACCGAGGCATGGCCGCTCGGATCCACCGAGCCGCCCCAGCCGTCACCCGCCGTGCCGCCGGACGCCGTGCATGGGCGCACGGTGGCGCTCCAGATGACCTCAAAAGGTACGCCGTATTCCGGAACGACGAATCGGCTTACGTTGACGAGGGGCATGCTCAGCGTCCAGTGCAGCGTGACGCTCGCCGTGCCGACGCGTGTTTGCCCATCCGTGCAAGTCACGGTGTAGGTCACATCGCCGCCGTCATAGCTCGTGACGTCTTTGCCGCCGGTCATCGGCACAGGGCCTGCCCAGCCGTCGCCCGACTCGCCGCCCGATGCCGTGCATGTCGGTGTTCCGAAGGCGCTGGTGCTCCAGTCGAGCCACGCGCTGTCCCCCGTGTAATAGACGTCCCGCAATTGACGGAGCGTCACGACGATCGGGCGCTTCTGGCCGTCGAGCACCATCGTGCCGGTGCCGTCGGGATCGAGCACCGACTGAATCGTCGCGGCGCCCGTCGTGCTCTCGGGGTCCGCCGTCGAGGCGAAGATGCCCGAGAGCGCCGTGGAGAGCGACGTGGCCGTGGACAACGAGGGCGCGGGGGGCGAATCGACGGGACACACGCCGCTCTCGCTTGAGGGAGCGGTGATTCCGCGGATCAGGGTGCCCACGAGCCGGCCGGACTCGTCGAATACCCCTGAGCCCGACGCACCCGCGCCGCCTGCGCCGAGCGCATTCACCGTGCCCCACACCGTCGAGTCGAAGCTCACGCCGAGCGACGCGGCTGACAGCGTGAGATAGGCGGCCTGCCCGTACCAGCCGATGAACTGGCGCGTCGAGCCGAGCGCGTGATGCGCCGTGAATCCGCCGATGAACGCGGAGCCTGTGGCATCCCATCCTGCGTAATACGCGTCGACGGCCGGAAGCTGGTAAAGCCGAATGAGCCAGGCGTCCTGCTGCTCGACGACGGTCGTCGCACCGTACTGGGTCTCGATGCCGGGGTCGTAGATGCTCCCGAGCGGCGCGCCGCAGGCCGAGATCGCGTTCCAGTACACGGTCACCCCGCCGGCCGCTTCCGGCGATCCCCCGTCCGCGTTGCCGTTCTCGCAGTGGCGGGCGGTCAACACGTACGGCGCGCCGTCGCCGGGCACGTCGTTGAGCAGCACGCCGCTGCACTGCCCGACGTTGGCGATGACGAGCGCGACCGTGGCGTTACCCGGCCCCTCGTTGGCGGGCGTGGCATTGCACGTCCAGTTCTCGGCGCAGGACGAGGGCGTCTCCGCCTCGCTGAACGACTCCGTGCGGATCTTCTCGTAATACGGATGATTGCGGACGCTCGGGCCGAAGCCGCGGTAACCTGCCTGGAAGCTCGCGATCTCGAGCCGAACGAGGTCCGCATCCGCGGTTGCGACCTTTAGCTCGAAGGCGAGCGCGTCGCCGCGGCCGATGCGGCTCCATAGCTCGCCGCCGGAGGCGTCCTCGGGGCCGTAGACGTAGGCCGCTCCGCCTGCGACGACGGTGAGCGAGGCGCCGTCGGGCAGCAACGCTCGGATCGCGTGAAACGACATCGAGACGGCGCCCGGAATCTGCACGGAGTACGTCCAAGTGCTGATGTCTCCGGAGGTCGACCACTCTCCTGCGGTCGCCGTCGAGACAGGATGAGGAACGTCGACCGCGAATCGTGTCGGCGACTTCGCGGCCTCGTCGATGAGCGGCGCGAGATCGATGGAGAGGACATCGAAGTGCGGTGCGGCCTTTAGTCCGCCGACGCACGCGCCGAGCAGCACGGCGAGCGCGAGGCGGGCGGACGCGCGCATGCGAGTCGATGACGGCAATTGTCCCCCCTTTGACCCCGCCGCAGACGTCGTTCTTGGAATCGTTCTTCGTCTTCTTGGGGGCCGTCGGCAACCGATTCCACCCTAGCGGGGAGCGGGCGTCCGGGCAAGGGACCGGAACCGGGAATTTAGAAGATCATAGCAGATTCTCACGACGGGCCCAGAAGCTCGGGGGGCAAGGCAAGCGGGCCAAAAAAGTTCGTTAGCGCGTTAAACGAATCTCGTCGCGACGTCGTCGCCCAGCACCATCGCGCCGAGCTCCTCGAGCACGCCGTCATTGAACAGAAGGTGCTGATTGATCGTGATCGCGTCGCGGAGCAGCCGGTCGAGCGGGGAGCTCGCGTAAACGGCCGCCGGTCCCGCCGTGTCGTACATGAGCTGCGCGACCTCGCACGCCGTGCGATGGGCGTGAATGCGCGAGAGGCCGACGTCGCGCCGCGCCTCGAGCGAGGCGTCGCCCCTCTCCTCGATCTCCTCCCAGAGCCGGCGAACGGTCTCGTAGACGTACGCGCGGGCGGCCCCGAGCAGGCTCTCGGCTCGCGCGACCGCGAGCCGAACGCGCGGCAGGCGCTTGAGCAGCACGGGCGGCGGCGGAATCGCGGCGGTCTTATGTCCGGCGAGCGCGCAGAGCTCGTCGATGGCGCGGCGCGCTACGCCGAGCGGCACGCCGGCCATCGGAATCGAAACCGAGGCCGTGATCGGCAGCCGGTAGAGGGGCTCGTCGCGGCCGGACGGCGCGTTGAGATCCAGCACGTGTTCTTTCGGTACGAACAGGTCTTCGGTCGAATAGTGGTGGCTGCCGCTTCCCGCGAGGCCTGTGGCGCGCCACGTGTCTTCGATGCGCCAGCCGCGCGCCGGCGCGAGCACGTGAATCACGACCGGGGTTTCCGCTGGGGTGTCGACGACGCAGCCGCCCATGATCACGTCCGCGTGCGTGCAGCCCGAGCCGAACCCCCATCGGCCGCTGACCCGGTAGCCGCCTTCGACCTCGACGGCGCGTCCGTTCGGCGGAGCCTGTCCCGCGGTCACGAAGTCGATGTCGGGATAGAGCTCGCGCGCCCCGCCTTCGTCCAGCCATGCGGCAAAGAGCCCGCTGTCGCTGCCGATCTTGACGCACCACGCGGCCGCGGCGTCCGCCCGCGCGAGCATCTCGATGAGCTCGAGCTGCATGGGCAGAGGCATCTCGGGCCCGCCCCAGCTCTTCGGAAACATCACGCGGAAGCAGCCGGCCGCTTTGAGCTTGTCGACGAGATCGCGGGGCAAGCGCCGAAGCTCGGCGGCTTCCGCCGCGCGCGATGCGATCTCGGGGGCGAGCGCGCGCGCGTTCTCGAGGATGCGCTCGGGGCTCAAGAATTCCATGAACGGCGTGCTCGCTGCGGTCACGATCGCTCACGATCATACCGAGCGTGCTCCAGATCCGCGACGCCGGCGATCGGCCTCTCCGCGGCGCGCGCGGCCGCGCGTCCCGCCTTCTTTCCTCGTGCGCGCCGTCGCGGACGCCGCGGCTGTGCCCGAGCGCGAGGGCGCCGCTATACTGCCGCTGACGTTCGGATGTCACGAACGATAAGAACGCGCCGGGGGCCATAGCGCATGAAAACACCGCCTGGAATCAGCGAGGCCGATTTCGCCGCCGCCATCGACCAATTCAAGAGCGCGGTCGGCGCGCAATGGGTGTTCACGAGCGACGAGGACGTCGCCACGTACCGCGACGCGTATTCGCCGCTCTACGGCGAGTCGGCCGAGAAGGTCGCATCCGCCGCCGTCGCGCCCGAGACGGTCGAGCAAATCCAGCAAATCGTCCGCGTCGCGAACCGGTACAAGATTCCGCTCTACACGATCTCGACGGGGCGCAATCTCGCCTACGGCGGGTCCGCGCCCGTCTACTCGGGCAGCGTCGTCCTCGACCTGAAGCGCATGAACAAGGTCCTCGACGTCAACGAGGACGAGGCGTACGCACTCGTCGAGCCCGGCGTGAGCTACTTCGACCTCTACCGCCACATTCGCGAGCGCGGGCTCAAGCTCTGGATCGACTGCCCGGATCCCGGCTGGGGCAGCCCCGTCGGCAACGCGCTCGATCACGGCGCGGGTCGCACGCCGCTGCCGTACCGCGACCACTTCGGCTCGCACTGCGGCATGGAGGTCGTACTCGCGAACGGCGAGGTGGTCAGGACCGGCATGGGCGCACTGCCGAAGGCCGAGACCTGGCAGCACTTTCAATACTGCGCGGGCCCGACGCCCGACGCGATCTTCGCGCAGTCGAACTTCGGCATCGTCACGAAGATGGGCTTCTGGCTCATGCCCGAGCCCGAAGCGTCGATGACGGGCCGCATCACCGTGCCGCACCACGACGACGTGATCCCGTTCGTTCGCACACTCGGCCGCCTGGCGTTCCAGGGCGTCGTGAATTGTGTGTTCTCGATCCAGAGCCCCGTGTTCGGCGGCCCGCTCGACGCGGACAAATCGGCGCTGCTCGACCGGCCGGGCGGCGGCACGGCCGAGGAGTGGGACCGCTACGCGGCGTCGAAGGGGCGAGGGCACTTCTGGCAGACGGATCTGCGCTTCTACGGGCCCGAGAAGGTCATCGCCGCGCAGTGGGAATACGTGAAGCAGCAAATGGCCGCGATCGAGGGCGCGAAATCGACGGACGGCGAGGTCACGCGCTTCCCGCTGACGGACGATCAGATCGAGCGCCTCGCGGACCCGGGCGCCTTCGGCATCCCGAGCCTCAACGTGTTCTCGTCGGTGCAAGGCACGGCCGGGCATCTCGACGCCTCGCCGATGCTGCCGTACTCGGGCGACGCCTTGCTCGAGGCGCACAAGGTCTTCATGAAGCTGTTCCGCGACGCCGGCCTACCGCTCACGCTCGGCTTCGCGATGAGCTATCACTGGCGATCCTTCATCATGTTCCAGGGCATCAACTTGTCGCACGATCCGGCGGAGAACGCGAAGGCGCGCTCGCTCTACGAGCAGGTCATCAAGGTTGCGTCGGATCATGGCTGGGGCATCTACCGCGCGCACGCCGCGTTCATGGACACCGTCATGGAGCAGTACTCGTACAACGACCACGCGCTGATGCGCCTCAACGAGACGCTCAAGGACGCGCTCGATCCGAACGGCATTCTGTCGGCTGGGCGGTACGGGATTTGGCCGAAGCATCTCAGAGGGAGCCGCGCATGAGCGCGAGCAGCGCGAGCAGAGCGACGAGAGCGACGAGAGCGACGAGAGCGCGGAGCGCGGCGATCGGTTTGCTGGGCCTCGGCCTCGGGCTCGCGGGGCTGCTCGGCGCCGCGGGCGCTTTCGCCGATCCCGCCGCTTCCGCGGAATCGGCCTGGTCGTCCTTGCCGGCGATTGCGCGTACGCCGCTCGAGAACCCGCTCGAGCAGCGCGGCCGCGAGGTGTTCGAGGAGCGCTGCGCCGCCTGCCACGGTCCGATCCCGAAGGATACGATCGGCCCGCCGTATCTGCCGCTGATGCCGGGCACGCGCGCGCTTCAAGCGCGGTACAAGGGCGCGGAGCCGGCCGAGCTCGAGCAGCGTAAGGATCTCGCGCCCGAGCTCATCAAGGCCGTCGTGCGCGGCGGCTTGAACTCGATGCCGTTCTTCCGGCCGACCGAGCTCAGCGACGACGACCTGACCGCGCTCAGCGCGTATCTCACGCGCAAGCAGCGATAGGAATGGAAAATGGGGTCAGACCCCATTTTCCGGAGCAAACGCCTCGGCGAAGCCGGGCGCCGGGCATAATCGAATCCTCTGCCTCGATTCGCCGTTCGCTCCGCTTCTCATGCCGTGCGATTCTCTCTCGCACGCGTTCGACATGCGTTCGCGTGTGTTTCGCGTCCGGCGGGCAGTACACTCGGCGTATCGCAGGCGATTCATGAACATACCCATGGAAACCTGGCCTCAACGGCACCGTATCACCGCCGATCAGTACTGCAGGATGGCGGAGCTCGGCCTGCTGGCGTCCGACGCGCGTGTCGAGCTGATCGAAGGAGAGATCTTCGACATGCCCGCACTTGGCAAGGACCACGAAAGCGTCGTCGACCAGCTCACCCGCTTGTTTGTGCGGGCTGTCGCCGATCTTGCAATCGTGCGTGTACAAGGGTCGCTTCGGCTCAGCGATCTCTCCATGCCTCAGCCTGACGTCGTGTTGCTCAAGCCGCGGGCGGACTTTTATCGCAGCCGCCGCGCGGGCGCTTCCGATGCGCTTCTCGTCGTCGAGGTCAGCGACTCGACTTTGCCCTTCGACCGCGACGTCAAGGTTCCGCTCTATGCCCGGCACGGCATCCCGGAAGTGTGGATCGTCGACTTGCGCGACGATCGGCTTCTTGTCTTCCGATCGCCCGTGAATGGGGAGTACGAGGACAAGACGTGGGCGTCGACACCGGCGGTCGCCGCGATCGCGGCGCTGCCCCACGTCTCTATCGATCTCACCGGACTGCTCGAGGCGTAGTCCGCGACGAGCCCTGGTTCTGCGCGGGCGAGCGCGCCCGGATTTTTCTGCCGGCGATGCGGCCTGTGTTCCGATCTCGGGAGTCCGCGTTCCGATTCCGGGACGCGCGCGACTTTCGCGATCGAGAGTCGGCTGAAACCTCAATGCGTTGAAGCGCGTCGGGCGCTGGCACGGGGGCTGCAAACGCTCCGTTTGCACCGCGCTCGCCGCTCGCCTCGGCGCGCCGGTGCACAGCGCCCTAGGACACGAATGAAACGCGCGAGCGCGCGCGCCGGCAGCGCGCTTGCGGCCGACGCGCCCGGCTGCGGAGCGACCCCATGCTGCCCTGGATTCATGACCTGCGGTACGCCGCGCGCTCGCTGCGCCGCAGTCCGCTGTTCACGCTCGTCGCCGTGCTCACGCTCGCGATTTGCAGCGGCGCGGATACGGCGGTCTTCAGCGTCGTCGACGGCGTGCTTCTGAAGCCGCTGCCGTATCCGAAAGCCAACGAGCTCGTCGCGATCTGGCACAGCGCGCCGGGCGCCCAGCTCAACGGCGGGCGGCTTCCTTCGTCGGCCTCCATGTTCTTCACGTATGGCGAGCAGAGCCGTGCGTTTCAGCGGGTCGGCATCTGGACGTTCGCGACCGCGAGCGTGACGGGCGACGGCGAGCCCGAAGAAGTGCCGGCCGTGCGCGTGAGCGACGGCCTGCTGCCGACGCTCGGTATCGCGCCGCTGCTCGGCCGGGCGTTCTCGGCCGGCGACTTCGAGCTCGGCGCCGCGCCCACGGCGATGCTCGCGTACGGCTATTGGCAGCGGCGTTTCGGCGGCGAAAGCTCGGTGATCGGCCGCAAGATCACGGCGAACGGTGTGCCGGCCGAGATCATCGGCGTGATGCCGAAAGGCTTTCGTGTCGCCGACACGAGCGCCGATTTGGTCGTCCCGATGCAATTCGACCGCAGCCGCCTCCTGTTGCCGACCTTCGATTACGGCGGCATCGCGCGGCTCAAGCCGGGCGTCACGCTCGCCGAGGCGAATGCCGACGTCGCGCGCATGTTGCCGATCTGGTTGCGCTCGTGGCCGCCGTTCCCCGGCGGGGATCCGCGTTTCTACACCGACGTGTGGAAGTTGGCTCCTGCGTTGCTTCCGCTCAAGCAGGACGTGGTCGGCAACATCGGCACCGTGCTATGGGTCGTCATGGGCACGATCGCGACCGTGCTTCTGATCGCGTGCGCGAACCTCGCGAATCTTCTCCTCGTGCGCGCCCAGGGCCGCGAGCGCGAGCTCGCCGTTCGTGCCGCGCTCGGCGGCGGCGCCTGGCGCATCGTGCGCGGCTTGATGCTCGAAAGCCTGCTGCTCGGTCTCGCGGGGGGCGTGCTCGGCCTCGCGGTCGCGTTCGCCGCGCTGAAGCCGCTGCTCGGGCTCGCGCCGGACGGACTCCCTCGGATCGACGAAATTTCGCTCGACGGCCGCGCCGTCACGTTTGCGCTCGGCGTATCGCTCGTGGCGGGGATTGCGCTCGGGCTCATACCGGCCCTCAAGTACGCCGCGCCGCGGCTGGCCACCGCGTTGCGCGGGGGACGCGCGTCGAGCCAGGGCCGCGAGAGCCGGCGGGCGCAGAGCGTGCTCGTCGTCGTGCAGGTCGCGCTCGCGCTCGTGCTGCTCGTCGGCGCGGGGCTCATGATCCGCACGTTTGACGCGCTCCGCAGCGTCGAACCGGGCTTCACGCATGCGGCAGAGCTGCAGACGTTTCGGCTCTCGATGCCGGAGCGGCTCGTGAGTGAGCCCGAGCGCGTCATGAGGATGGAGAAGGAGATCGTCAACGCGCTCGCCGCCCTGCCGAGCGTGAAATCGGCCGCGTTCGCGGATGTGACGTTCATGGCCGGGTACAACACGGCGGCCAACGTCGTCACGGTCGAGGGGCGTCCCGTCGATCCCACCGCTCCGGCGCTGCTGCGCCGGTTCAAGTTCGTATCGCCCGGGCTCTTGGCGACGGCGGGCACGCGGCTCGTCGCGGGTCGCGACATCACATGGCCCGAGGTCTACGAGGCGGCGCCTGTCGTGATGATCTCCGAGAACTTCGCGCGCGCGCTCTTCGGGGAGCCGGCCGCGGCGCTCGGCAAGCGCATTCGAGGCGTCGACGAGCGATGGCACGAGATCGTCGGCGTCGTGCAGGACGTGCGGGACGACGGGCTCGACAAGCCGGCGCCCGTGATCGTTTATTGGCCGCCGTTCAAGGGCAACGCGGGGTCGGGCTTCGGCGGCCCCGTCCTGCGCCGGATGACCGTCGTGCTCCGCAGCCCGCTCGCGGGGAGCGCCGCGCTCATGGAGCAGGTGCAACGCGCCGTGTGGTCCGTCAACGCAAGCTTGCCTTTGGCGGCGCCGCAGACGATGCAAGAGGTTTATGCGGACTCCCTCGCGCGCACCACGTTCACGCTCATGATGCTCGCGACCGCGGGCGGCGTCGCCCTCGCGCTCGGCGTGATCGGGCTCTACGGCGTGCTGTCGTATGTCGCGTCGCTGCGCCGCCGCGAGATCGCGATTCGCATGGCGCTCGGCGCCGAGGACCGCCACGTGCGGCGCACGTTCCTCACGTACGGCGTCGGGCTCGCGCTCGTCGGAGTCGCGCTCGGCTGCGCGGGGGCCGCCGCCGTCGCGCAGCTCATCGACTCGCTGCTCACGGACGTGAAGCCGCTCGACGGGCCGACTTACGCGAGCGCGGCGATCTTGCTGATCGCGGTTGCGGTGCTGGCGAGCTACGTGCCCGCGCGACGCGCGTCGGCACTCGATGCCGCGCGCGTGCTGGCGGCGGAATAGCGCCGGGAGTAAGGGGCGCGGTTGCCGGCGGCGCCGAGCTTGGCGAGCGGCGCCGCCGCGTAGAGAATCCGACCCCTATGGGCCTCCTCAAGCAACTTTGGTTCCAAGTGCTGATCGGCATGCTGCTCGGCATCGGGCTCGGCT
>DASTSM010000133.1:0-21847 GCA_035760685.1 Gammaproteobacteria bacterium
CCACCAGCTCGACGTCGAGGCCGTCGGTTTCCCGGGCCCCGACATCGATGCCGAGCTCATCGCGATGACCGCGCGCCTGTGGCGCCAGCTCGGCATCACGCGCGTGAAGCTGCAACTCAACTCGCTCGGCACGCCGGATTCGCGCAAGGCGTATCGCGAGTTGCTCGTCGGATATTTCCGCGGGCACGAGGCGAAGCTCGACGCGGACAGCAAGCGCCGCCTCGAAGGCAATCCGTTGCGCATTCTCGACAGCAAGAATCCCGAGATGGCGGAGCTCATCGCGGGGGCGCCGCTCCTCTCGGAGTATCTCGACGAGGAGTCGGAGCGACATTTCGAGCGCGTCACGGCGCTGCTCGGCGACTCGGGCGTCGAGTTCGTCTTGAATCCGAGGCTCGTGCGAGGGCTCGATTACTACACGCGCACCGTCTTCGAGTGGGTCACGGACCGGCTCGGGGCGCAAAGCGCGGTATGCTCCGGCGGCCGCTACGACGGCCTCGTCGAGCAGCTCGGCGGACGGAGCACTCCCGCCGTCGGCTGGGCGCTCGGAATCGAGCGCGCCGTCGAGCTCCTGCGCCTCGAGCCCGAGGCTCCGGGCCCGGCGGTGCCCGACGCGATCCTCGTGACCGTCGGCGAAGCCGCTCGCCGCGCGGGTTTCGCGATCGCCGAGCGGCTCCGCGACGCCGCGCCGGGCGCGCATGTGTCGATCGGCTCGCCGGCCGCGGGATTCAAGGCGCAAATGCGCAGGGCGGACAAGAGCGGGGCGACGTACGCCGTGATCATCGGCGACGATGAGCTCGCCGCGGGCACGGTCGGCGTCAAGCCGCTGCGGACGGACGAGCCGCAACGGGCCATGAAGCTCGAGGAGCTCGCGCTGCAGTTGTCAGCCGCGGTAAAGAGGCCAGAATAGAGCCCCCGCGGCGCCGGGCGCGAGGGGCCGGGCCGGTCGCCCGGAAGCGAAGAGCGGGAACGAACCCGCGGAGGACGGCGTGGACGAATTTCTATCGGAAAAGGAACAGATCGAGCGGCTTCGCGATTGGTGGCGCGAGAACGGATGGTTTCTCGTCGGCGGCGTCGCGCTCGGCGCGCTGGCGCTGTTCGGCTGGCATCAGTATCAGCGGTATCTCGATAACCGTTCCGTGCACGCCGAGGCGCTCTACGGACAAGTCCGCGACGCCTTGGGCGACAACGACCGCGACTCGGCCGCGAAGCTCGTCGAGCAGCTCCGCGACGAGTACGGCTCGAGCCCCTACACGGATCAGGCCGGCCTCTTGCTCGCGCGCGCCTACCTCGTGACCGATACGTCGAAGGCCGCGGACGAGCTTCGGTACGTCATGGACCACACCCGCGATCACGAGCTCGGGCTCATCGCGCGTCTTCGTCTCGCGCGCGTGCTGATCTACGAGAAGAAGGAGCAGGCGGCGCTCGACTTGCTCGCCGTCGACGAGCCCGGCGAGTTCGCCGCCCAAATCGACGAGGTCCGCGGCGACGCCTATGTCGCCCTCGGCGAAGCGGACGCGGCGCGCACAGCGTATGCGAGCGCGTTGACGGCGCCCGGCGCCGACTGGGTGAATCGAAACTTCCTCCAGATGAAGATCGACGCGCTCGGCCCGCCGGAGAAGGCGGAGAGCGCGGCGGGCTCCGAAACCGCGAATCCCGAGCAGAGCCCTGCGGGCGGAGCCGGGGAGCCCGGGGCCGCCGGGGCCGGGGCCGGGGCGACCGGGGCCGGCGAGCCCGGCGGAGCGGGCGCTTCTCCGGCACCGCAGAGCGCCGCTCCCGGCGCGCAGCAGAACGCCGCTCCCCCCGCGCAACCGGGCGCCGCTTCGCCTGAGCAGCAGCAGAGCCCGGGGTCGGCCAAGTGAGGAGCGCGGACGCCGCGCCTCTCGGGCGCTATCTTCGTCTCGCCGTGCTTGCCGGCGCCGCGCTGCTCTGCGCGTGCTCCGGAAACGGCAAAGATACCTCCGAGCCTCCGGCCGAGCTGCAGAAGTTCGACGCCAAGCTCGACGTGCACAAGATCTGGAGCGCAAACGTCGGCGGCGGCTCGGAGCGGCTCCGGCTCGGGCTGAAACCCAGCACGAACGGCATCAATGTCTTCGCCGCAGGCCACGACGGCAAGGTCGTCGCGCTCGATGCGACGACGGGCGACCGCGTTTGGCGCGTCGATACGAAGCTCGCGCTCTCGGCCGGACCGGGCTACGACGCCGGGCTCCTCGCGGTCGGAACGACGGACGGCGATCTGCTCGCGCTCGACGCCGAGACGGGGCAGGAGCGCTGGCGGCGCCAGGTCGGAAGCGAGGTCATGGCGCCCCCGGCCATCGGCTCCGGCGTCGTCGTGCTGCGCACGGTCGACGGACGGCTGCGCGGCTTCTCGGCCATGGACGGCTCCGAGCTCTGGACCGTCGAGCAGTCGAAGCCCGCGCTGATCCTGCGCGGCGACACGGCGCCGCAGATCTCGAGCGACACGGTCGTCGCGGGCTTCGACAACGGGCACATCGGCGCTTACCGGATCACGGACGGGCAGACCGTTTGGGAGCTGCCGCTCGCGAATCCCACGGGCCGCACGGAGCTCGATCGGCTCGTCGACATCAGCGCGGGCCTCGTGGTCGTGGCCAACGACGTGTACGCCGTAGGCTATCAGGGCAGAGCCGTGGGCGTGGATCTCAACACGGGCCTCCTGCTCTGGCAGCAAGACATGTCGTCCTTCTCGGGGCTCGACGTCGACGCCGACAACGTTTACGTCACGAACGACATCGGCTCGGTGATCGCGCTGAGCCGGCGCGGCGGCGTGCCGGTCTGGCGTCAGGACGCGTTGCGCTTGCGCGATCTCACGGCGCCGACGCGATTCAAGGACGCGCTCGTCGTCGGCGACTTCGAGGGCTATCTGCATTGGCTCGACATCACGGACGGCAGCTTCCTCGCCCGGGTGCGGGCGGCGCATGGCCGCATCACCTCGGCGCCGCTCGTCGTCCGCGACAGCATCGTCGTGCAGTCCGAGGACGGCTCCGTCTCGGCCTATACGACCGCCGAGCCCGAGTCCTGATCCGGGGCGGGTGAACGGCCATGCTGCCCGCCGTCGCGCTCGTCGGACGGCCGAACGTCGGCAAATCGACGCTGTTCAACGTCCTGACGCGCTCGCGTGATGCGCTCGTCGCCGACATACCCGGCGTCACGCGCGACCGCCGATACGGCATAGCGAAGCGCGCGGGGCGCAGCTTCGTCGTCATCGACACGGGCGGTCTCGGCGCGGAGGCGCCCGGCGGGCTGCAAGCGTTGGTCGAGCGTCAAGTCGAGTACGCGGTCGACGAGGCCGACGCGGTCGTGCTCGTCGTCGACTATCGCGACGGGCTCACGGCGGAGGACGAGCGCATCGCCGAGCGCCTGCGCCGCACGGGCAAGCCCGTGACCGTCGCCGTCAACAAAGCCGAGGGCGTCGAGCCCGAGGCCGCGGCGGCGGATTTTCACCGCCTCGGGTTCGGCGCGCCGCGCCGCATCGCGGCGCTGCACGGTCAAGGCGTCGACGATCTCGTCGAGCAAGTCCTCGAGCCCTTCGGCGCGGCGAGCGAAGAGCCCGGCGTCGACGAGGACGCGGGGCCGAAAATCGCCGTGATCGGGCGGCCGAACGTCGGCAAGTCGACGCTGATCAACCGGCTCATCGGCACCGAGCGTCTCGTGACGTCGCCGGAGCCCGGGACGACGCGCGACAGCGTCCTCGTGCCGTGCGAGCGGGACGGCCGTCGCTTCGTCCTCATCGACACGGCCGGCATCAGGCGGCGCGCGCGGATCAGCGAGACGCTCGAGAAATACAGCGTCGTGCAGAGCTTGACCGCGATCGAGGAGGCGGGCGTCGTCATCGCGCTGCTCGACGCGCGCGAAGGGGTCACGGAGCAGGACCTGCACCTCGTCGGCCTCGCCGTCGAGCGCGGCCGCGCCCTCGTCATCGGCGTCAACAAATGGGACGGCCTCGCCTCCGCGGAGCGAAAACGGACCGAGGCCGAGGTCGGGCGCCGGCTCGACTTCGTGCCGTTCGCCGACGTGGTCTACGTGTCCGCGCTCCACGGCAGCAACATCGCGGAGCTCGTGCGCTCCGCGCTCGACGCGTACGAGTCCGCGAGCGCGGAGCTGCCGACGCCGCGCCTCAACGAGGTGCTCCAGGCGGCCGTGAGCGAGCATGCGCCGCCGATCGTTCGCGGCCGGCGCATCCGGCTTCGCTATGCTCATCAGGGCGGCCGGCGCCCGCCCATCATCGTCGTGCACGGGAGCCAGGCCGAGCGCGTGCCGGGGCACTATCGACGCTATCTCGAGAACGCGTTCCGAGAGGCGTTCGGCCTCAGGGGCACGCCGATCCGCCTCGAGCTCAAGAGCGGCGAGAATCCTTATGCCGGGAAGCGCAACGTGCTGACCCCCAGGCAGCAGGCCCGCCGCCGGCGCCTGATCCGCCACGCGAAGCGCAAGCGCTGATGCGCCCCGAAACGCACCGGCTCGCCGAGCGGCTGCTTGGCGCGTGAACGCTGTCGGCCGGCTCGTTGCACGGCCGGTCGATGCGCCGGCTCGCTTCCATGTGCGCCCGTGAACTAACGTCATAACGATAAATTAGGAACACGCTCGCAGGGCCGGTCTTACACTGCCGCTTCACCTAGGGTCCGGGAGCGAGCAGTTTGGCCAAAGCACGGCGCCTTGTGGTGTTGCCCGGCGAGTTTCCGATGCATCGCGGAGGCTCGCTGCTGACGCCGACCATCGCCTACGAGACCTGGGGACGGCTGGACCCCGATCGCAGCAACGCGGTCTTGATCTTCACGGGCATGTCGCCGTCCGCGCACGCGGCGTCGTCGGCCGAGGACGAGACGCCGGGATGGTGGGAAGACATCATCGGCCCCGGCCATCCGATCGACACGCGGCGCTACTTCGTCATCTGCATGAATTCCCTCGGCAGCTGTTTCGGCTCGACCGGGCCGGCGTCGATCGATCCGCGCACGGGCGAGATCTATCGGCTCACGTTTCCCGTGCTCTCGCTCGAGGACGTGGCGCGCGCGGGCTTCGAGCTGCTGCGTCACCTCGGCATCGAGCAGGTCAAGGCCCTCGTCGGCCCGTCCATGGGCGGCATGACGGCGCTCGCGTTCGAGCTCCTGTTCCCCGGCCGATCGCAGGGGCTCGTGCTCATGTCGACGGGGCCGCGCGCGCTGCCGTTCTCGATCGCGCTGCGCTCGCTCCAGCGCGAGATCATCCGCCGGGATCCGAACTGGAAGAACGGCAACTACACGCGGGACGCGCTGCCGCTCGTCGGCATGCGGCTTGCGAGGAAGCTCGGCATGATCACGTACCGATCCGCGGAGGAGTGGCGCGTGCGCTTCGGCCGCGAGCGGGCGTCGGCATCGGAGGAGCCTGTCAACGGCGGAGGGTTCGGGATCGTCTTCGAGGTCGAGGCGTACCTCGAGCATCACGCGAACAAGTTCACGGGGCAGTTCGACCCGAACTCCTATCTCTATCTATCGCGCGCGAGCGATCTGTTCGACGTGGCCGATCACGGGGCGTCGGTCGCGGGCGGCCTCGCGAAGATCGAGACGAAGCGGGTCCTCATCGTCGGCGTGACGACGGACTTTCTGTTTCCGATCTATCAGCAGCGCGAGCTCGCCGAAGGGCTCGCGAGACCCGGGCGCGACGTCGATTTCGCCGAGCTCAACTCGCTGCAGGGCCACGACTCCTTCCTCGTCGACATGGACAACTATCGCCCGCTGCTCGCGAAGTTCTTCGCCTGAAATTGGGGTCAGACCCCATTTTTGCCCGCGTCCGAATCGGGCTCAGAGCCGGCTCGACGCGAAATTGGGGTCTGACCCCAATTTCGCGACGCGATCCCTGCGGCAAGAAATTGGGGTCTGACCCCAATTTCTCAGCCGTCGTCTTTGCGGTCGACGGTGACGCCGAGGCGGCCGCGGGTGAGGCGCACGCGCAGGGACTCGCCGAGGCTCACGCTCGAAGAGTCGGTCACGACGCGGCCGCCGTCGCGCTCGACGATGGCGTAGCCGCGGTCGAGGGTCGCGAGAGGGCTCAAGGAATTCAGCGTGCGCGTCGCGACGGCGAGCCGATGCGTGAGCCGCTCGAGGCGGCGCGCGACGGCGCGCTGCAGCCGGTCTTGCGACCAGCGCAGGCGCCCGGCGGTCGCGGCGAGACGATGCTTCGGGTTCGCCGCGCTCACGGCCGCCGCAAGGCGGCCTAGCCGCGCCTTGCGCCGCTCGACGGCGTGCACGAGACAACGCCTCATGCGCACCTCGACGTCGTCGAGACGCTGCTCGAGCTGGCGCAGCACGACGCCGGGATGACAGCGCTCGAGCCGATGGCATAGGACGTCGAGGCGGCGGCGATCGGCGGCGACGCAGCGCAGGACCGCGCGCCCGAGCTGCATCTTGCTCCGGCCGAGACGCGCGAGCCACGCGGCTCGATCGGGCACGGCGAGCTCGGCGGCCTGCGACGGCGTCGGCGCGCGGAGATCCGCGGCGAAGTCCGCGATCGTGAAGTCCGTCTCGTGGCCGACGCCGACGATGATCGGGATGGTCACGGCCGCGACGGCGCGCGCGACGATCTCCTCGTTGAAGGCCCAGAGGTCCTCGAGCGAGCCGCCGCCGCGCGTCAGGATCAGCACGTCGCATTCGCGGCGCCGCTCCGCGAGCGCGAGCGCGCGCCTGATCTCCTCGGCCGCGCCCGCGCCTTGCACGCTCGTCGGATAGATCAGCACGCCGACGGTCGGGAAGCGGCGCTTCAGCGCCGTCAGCACGTCGCGGATCGCGGCACCGGTCGGCGACGTCACCACGCCGATGCGGCGCGGCACGCGGGGGAGCGGACGCTTTCGCGCCGAGTCGAAGAGCCCTTCCGCGGCGAGCTTGCGCTTGAGCGCCTCGAAACGGCGGCGCAGCAGGCCCTCGCCGGCCTCCTCGACGTCGTCCACGACGAGCTGGAACTCGCCGCGCGCCTCGTAGAAGCTGACTCGCGCGCGCACGAGCACGTGCAGGCCGTTGTCGAGCTCGAATTGAAGCTGCCGGGCGGCCATGCGGAACATGGCGCAGCGGACCTGGGCGCGCGGATCCTTCAGCGAGAAGTAGAAATGCCCGGAGGAGGGCCGCGAGAGATTCGAGATCTCGCCCTCGACCCAGACGGTTGCGAACGCGCCCTCGAGCGCCGTGCGGGCCTGCCGGTTCAGCTGCGAGACCGTCAGCACGTTCCGCGACGCGCCGAAGTCGAGCTCGAGGGTATCGCCGGGCTGCATGAGCGCAGTATACGGGAAGCCCGCGGCCCATTTACCGATGAGGCCTGCGCGATTAAACTGCCGCGTTTAACTCGAACCCCCGTGCGGAGCTGCCCATGCGGATCATTCACGAGGCGCTCACTTTCGACGACGTCCTCCTGCTGCCCGCCTACTCGGAGGTCCTGCCCCGCGAAGTCAGCCTCAAGACTCGTCTCACGCGCAGGATCGCGCTGAACATCCCGATCGTCTCCGCCGCCATGGACACGGTCACCGAGGCGCGGCTCGCGATCACGCTCGCGCAGGAAGGCGGCATTGGCATCATCCACAAGAACATGCCGCCGGGCGAGCAGGCGTCCCAGGTTCGGCGCGTCAAGAAGTTCGAGAGCGGAGTCATCACGGATCCGATCACCGTGGCCCCGACCGCGACGATTCGCCAAGTCATCGATCTCACGCGCTCGAAGAACATCTCCGGCGTCCCCGTCGTCGAAGGCGAGGACCTCGTCGGCATCGTGACGCACCGCGACCTGCGCTTCGAGACCCAGCTCGAGGCGCCGGTCTCGTCCGTCATGACGCCGAAGGAGCGGCTCGTTACCGTCCGCGAGGGCGCAAGCAAGGACGAGGTGCTGACGCTGCTGCACCGGCACCGCATCGAGAAGGTGCTCGTCGTCGACAAGGCGTTCAAGCTGCGCGGCATGATCACGGCGAAGGACTTCCAGAAGGCCACCGACTATCCGTACGCCTGCAAGGACGAGAACGGCGCGCTGCGCGTCGGCGCCGCGGTCGGCACCGGCGTCGACACGGAGGACCGCGTCTCGCGGCTCGTCGACGCGGGCGTCGACGTCGTGGTCGTCGACACGGCGCACGGCCATACGCTCGCCGTCATCCAGCGCGTGCGCGATATCAAGCGCAGCCACCCGGACGTGCAGCTCGTCGCCGGCAACGTCGTGACGGGCGAGGCCGCGCGCGCGCTCGTCGAAGCGGGCGCGGACGGCGTCAAGGTCGGCATCGGGCCGGGCTCGATCTGCACGACTCGCATCGTCGCCGGCGTCGGCGTGCCGCAGATCACGGCCGTCGACGAGGTCGCCTCCGCGCTCCGAGACACGGACGTGCCCTTGATCTCCGACGGCGGCATCCGCTACTCGGGCGATATCGCGAAGGCGATCGCCGCGGGCGCTCACGCGACGATGATCGGCGGCCTCTTCGCGGGCACCGAGGAGTCGCCGGGGGAGGTCGAGCTCTATCAAGGCCGCTCGTACAAGTCGTATCGCGGCATGGGATCCCTCGGCGCCATGTCCGGGCGCCACGGCTCGGCGGACCGCTACTTCCAGGACACGGCCGAGGAGCTGCAGAAGCTCGTCCCGGAAGGCATCGAGGGCCGTGTGCCCTACAAGGGCACGCTCGTCGCGATCGTCCATCAGCTCATCGGCGGGCTGCGCGCGGCCATGGGCTACACGGGCTCCGGCAACATCGAGGAGCTGCGCACCCGGCCGAGGTTCGTGCGCATGACAGGCGCGGGCCGCAGGGAAAGCCACGTGCACGACGTCACGATCACGAAGGAGGCGCCGAATTACCGGGCCGAGTAAGCGCGAGGGCGGCGCGGGCGCCGAGGAGGGGCCGGCCGTGCGCGCCGCGCCCGACGCCGCGAAGATCCTGATCCTCGACTACGGCGCGCAGTACACGCAGCTCATCGCGCGGCGCGTGCGCGAGGCGGGCGTCTACAGCGAGATCTATCCGTTCGACGCCTCCGCCGAGGCGATCGCGGCCTTCGCTCCGCGCGGCGTGATCCTGTCCGGAGGACCCGAGTCGGTCGGCGCCGAGGGCTCGCCGCAAGCCAACGCGGCGGCGCTCGAGCTCGGCGTTCCGGTGCTCGGCATCTGCTACGGCATGCAGGCCCTCGCGAAGCATTTCGGCGGCGCCGTCGCGCCGGCGCGGCACCGCGAGTTCGGTTACGCCGAGGTCGAGGTGACGGCCGAGAACGCGCTGCTGTCCGGCCTCGCACCGCCCGGCGCGCCGCTCAAGGTCTGGATGAGCCACGGCGACCGCGTCGAGCGCCTGCCGCCCGGCTTCGTCGCGATCGCGGCGTCGCGGAATGCTCCGCTCGCGGCCATGGCCGATCCCGAGCGCCGCATCTACGGCGTCCAGTTCCACCCCGAGGTCACGCATACGGAGCGGGGCGCCGAGCTCATCGAGCGCTTCGTGCGCGACATCTGCGGCTGCCCGCCGGTCTGGACGCCGAAGAACATCATCGCCGAGCACGTCGAGCGCGCCCGGGCGCAGGTCGGCGAGGGACGCGTGCTGCTCGCGCTCTCCGGCGGCGTCGACTCGTCGGTCGTCGCGGCGCTGCTTCACGAGGCGATCGGCGATCGGCTCGTCTGCGTGTTCGTCGATCACGGCCTCCTGCGCCTCAACGAGGCCGACGAGGTCATGGACGTCTTCGCGCGGCACCTCGGCGTGCGGGTGATCAAGGCGGACGCGGAGGCGCGTTTCCTCGCGGCGCTCGAAGGCGTCGCCGATCCCGAGCGCAAGCGCAAGATCATCGGCCGGCTCTTCATCGAGGTCTTCGAGGAGCACGCGAAGCGGCTCTCGGACGTCGAATGGCTCGCGCAGGGCACGATCTATCCCGACGTCATCGAGTCGGCCGGGTCGAAGACGGGCAAGGCGGATCTCATCAAGTCGCATCACAACGTCGGCGGCCTGCCGGAGCGCATGCACTTGAAGCTCATCGAGCCCCTGCGCGATCTCTTCAAGGACGAGGTGCGCAAGATCGGCCTCGAGCTCGGGCTGCCGGCGACGCTGATCGGGCGGCATCCGTTCCCGGGCCCGGGTCTCGGCGTCAGGATCTTGGGCGAGGTCAAGAAGGAGTACGCGGACCTGCTGCGCAAGGCGGACGACATCTACATCCGCGCGCTTCGCGAGCACGGGCTCTACGACAAGGTCAGCCAGGCCTTCGCCGTGTTCCTGCCGGTCCGCTCCGTCGGCGTCATGGGCGACGGGCGCCGCTACGACTACGTCGTCGCGCTGCGCGCCGTCGAGACGGTCGATTTCATGACGGCGCGCTGGTCGCGGCTGCCGTACGACTTTCTCGACGAGGTCGCGCGCCGGATCATCAACGAGGTCCCCGGCATCTCCCGCGTCGTCTACGACATCTCCGGAAAGCCGCCGGCCACGATCGAGTGGGAGTGAGAGCGCCGCGCCTCAGCGTGCGCCGCGGCATGCGACGACTGAGGTCTGCCGCCGCTTCGGCGACTGAATAGCCTCTTTCGCCACGTGGGCGATGCCGCCCGACATAACGCCGCTCTCTTGCATCGTACCCAAGGTCACACCTTAGAGTCGCTTTCGGAGACCAACCATGAACGAAGCGACTACGGAATGGCTGACCGCGGCGGAGTGCGCGTTGCGCACTGGACTCACGGTACGTGCGCTGCGCGTCTACGAGAACTACGGGTTGATCGCGCCGGGGCGGTCCGCCGACGGGTGGCGCCGCTACGGCGCCCGGGAGCTGCTCAAGCTCAACCAAATCGGTCTGCTCAAAGTCCTCGGTTTGACGCTGAATCAGATTCGCGACCTCACGCGGGGGCCGTCGTCTCCGACTTTGGGCCAGCTTTTGGAGCTGCAAGTGGGCACTTGGAAACGTCGCCGCGCCGAAGCGGAACGAGGCCAGGCCGTCGCCGAGGCTGCGCTACGGCAGCTGCAGACGGGCCGTTCATTGTCGGTCGAGGAACTTTGCTCTCTTATCAGGAGTTTCGAAATGACCACGTCTGACGCCGCGATTCCCGCGGCCGATGAGCACGTTGCAGCGGACGCCTCGACGCTGGATCGCTATGTCGGGTACTACTTCCGCCACGGCGCACTCGGAGTGTCTACGATCGCACGCAAGGACACGAAGCTGGTCCTGGAGCCCATCGGTCAGCCGGTGCTGGAGCTCGAGCAGACCGGTGAAGCGGATTTCGCCCTCCCAAAGTTCGATCTCGTGCTGTGCTTCGAGCAGATCGAAGAGGGTGCCGCGAAGCGGCTCGTGATCTGGCAGCGCGGCACCGCGCTTCGCTTGGAAAGGACCTGCGAGGAAACCGCGAGGGTCATCAAGCAGACCATCGCGGACCGCATCAGGGATCGCATTCCTATGCCGGGCGGCCGAGAGGCATTACGCCGGATACTCGACTCGGGCAGGGCGGGCAACCTCGACTGCGACGAGATGAGTCCCGAGTTTGCACAGCACGCGCAGAGGCAGCTGCCGTGCTGGCAGATTCTCGGCCAGTACTTCGGTGCGATCGTGTCGATCGAGTTTTTGTACGTCAGCGCTCAGGGATGGGACATTTACGAAGTTCAACATGAGAACGACGTTCATCGGTACCGTATCGCCATGGGCGATGACGGCAAGGTCTACGGCTTCAGCGAGGCAAGTGCGACAGCCGACAAGCGCGCATTGGTATAGGCAGTGCGGCCTGGCGGCACGATGTGCTCGGCATCGCGTGATCCTGCGGAAGGCACTTGGATGGACCGGAAACGATCGAGTGGGAGTGAGCCCGACCGGCGGGAGGTCGCTTCAGCGGATCCGGCCGAGACCGATCGAGCGCACATGCTTCGCGCCCTCGCGCTCGCCGCCGAGGCGGCCGCCAGCGGCGAAGTCCCGGTCGGCGCCGTGCTCGTCGGCCCGGACGGGGAGGTCTTGAGCGAGGGCTCGAACGGGCCGATCGGCAGCAACGATCCGACCGCGCATGCCGAGATCCTCGCGCTGCGCGGAGCCGCACAGCGCGTGAGCAACTATCGGCTGCCCGGGACGACGCTCTACGTGACGCTCGAGCCGTGCCCGATGTGCGCGGGCGCGATCGTGCATGCGCGCGTGGCCCGCCTCGTCTTCGCAGCCGCCGATCCGAAGAGCGGCGCGTGCGGTTCCGTGATGGACATCGTGCGCGACGCGCGCTTGAATCATCGGGTCCGCGTCGAGAGCGGGCTGCTCGAGCCGCAGGCGGCCGAGCAGCTCAAGGCGTTCTTCCAGGCCCGGCGCTGAGGCGCTCTTTCAAAGCCCGGCGCTGAGGCGCTCTTCGAAGCGCGGCGCTGAGGCGCTCTTTCAAAGCCCCGCGCTGAGGCGCCCTTCGAGGGCCGGCGCTCAGGCGCTCTTCGGGGCCGGCGCCCAAGCTGAACTTTCTCGCCCCGCATCCGGCACTCAGGGCTAGAGTAGGGTCAGAGTCGTCCGCGACATGACGCCGTTCTTGAAGACCGCAGCCGAGATGCTCGTGCTCGCCGCCGCTGCCGCCGCCTTCGGGCGGCCGCCGGCGGCGTTCTCCCAGCCCGCCTTCGGCGCTCGCGAGCAGGCGGTCGTCGCCGCGATCGACGAGGAGCAAGCGCAGAACGGGCCGAACTCGAAGGCGCTCATCGCTCCGTTGACGGCTCTGGCTTTGCTCTACGAGGAGAAGGGCGATTACGCGCTCTCGACCGCCGCGACGCGGCGAGCGCTCGAGGTCGTTCGCGTCAACTACGGCCTGCACTCGCTCGACCAGGCGCCGCTGCTCGAGCAAGCCGTCCGCAACGAGCAAGCGCGAGGCGACGCGGGCGCAGCCTGGAACCTCGAGCAAGAGCTCCTCGGCCTCGTCGAGCGGCACCCCGGCGATCTGCAAACCGTGCCGATCCTGCACGAGATCGCAGACGAGCGCATGAAGATCCTCGGACGCTACTACGTCGGAGATTTTCCGCCCGAGATCGTGCTCGGCTGCTATTACGGGGAGAACTGCCACGCCGGCAGCCGCGGCAAGGTCATCGAATCGCTGTTGGGGGAGGCCAAGGGGTATTACGCGAAGGCCATCGACGTCCTTCTTGAAAACGACCGCTACGCGAGCGAGGAATTTCGCGAGCTCGTGGATGCGTTTCTTCGCGGCAGCTATCTCTACGGCCACTATCTCGACGTCGGCGACGTGCTCGGCCGCGTCCTCGCCTACGAATCCGCCCACTCGAGCTCCGTTGCTTCGGAGAGCCGCATCGAGACGCTCGTTCGAATCGGCGACTGGGACGTTCTGCTCGCCGGCGTTTCCAACCGCTTGATGCGCGTCCAGAGCGATGACGACGAAGGGGGAGGGCGTGCGGAGCTCGTGCAAGAGCCTTATGACTACGACGCGGTGCTCGACGTTTACGAGCAGGCCTACGCGCGGCTCATGAGCGAGCACGCGCCGCAAGCGTCGATCGACGCCGTCTTCGCGCCGACCATTCCGACCGTGCTGCCGACCGTCATGCCGAATCCGCTCGCCACGGCGCCGAAGACGGAGTCGGCCCCTTACGTCGACGTCGCGTTCGAGATCACGAAGTACGGAAAGAGCCGGCACGTCGAGGTCCGAGACAGGACGGCGAACGCCACGCGGGCGCAAGAGAGGGAGCTCATGCGTTTGATCAGGACCAGCACCTTCCGGCCGCGAATGGTCGCCGGCCGGTTCGCCGATTCCGCGCCCGTCACGCTGCGCTATTACTTCGACGAGTGACGCGCCTCGAGGCTCGGGCTGTCGAGGTCGAGCTCGTCCTCCGGGATCTCGACGAAGTCCGCATGCGCCCGCTTCATCGCGGCTTCGAACTCGGAAGCGTCGCCGACGACGACGACGCGCGCGTCCTCCGCATGGAGACGCTCCTTCGCGAAGCCCCGGACCTCGTCCGCCGTCACGGCCTGCACGCGATCGATGTAGCGGCCGAGCTCCTCGAGGTCGATGCCGTAGAGCGCGAGCTCGGCGACGCGTCCGGCAAGCCCCTCGGTCGTCTCGAGGCTGCGCGCGTAGGCGCCGATCAGCGTCGCCTTGCGGGCCTCGAGCTCCGCCGTCGGGATCGGCTCGGCGGCGAGCGCGGCGAATTGCTCGAGCATGAGGTCGACGACCTCGGCGGCCGACGGATTCTTCGTTTGCGCGGACGCGAGCCATAGCCCCGCGTCGCGCAGGGACTCGAGTCGACTGCTCGCGCCGTAGCTCAAGCCCCGCTTGATGCGGATCTCCTCGTTGAGCCTCGCGGAGTAGGAGCCGCCGAGCACGGCGTTCGCGACGGCGGCGACGTACCAGTCGGGAGCGTCGCGGGCCGGGCCCGCGTGTGCCGCGACGACGCCCGCTTGCCCGGCCCCCGCGTCGTCGATGACGAGCACGCGTGCCGTCGACGGCGCCGCCGCGCCGGCGGGGCGTGCAGGAAGCTCGGCCGACGGACGCGGCCAATCTCCGAAGGCGCGCTCCGCGAGCGCGCGGCCCTCGTCGGGCTCGACGTCGCCCGCGAGCACGAGCAGGGCGTTGTCCGGACGGTAGTAAGTGCGGTGCAGCTGCAGGACGTCTGCGCGCTCGATGCGCTCGAGCGAGTCCTCCGTCCCGAAGCGCGAGTGCCCGTAAGCGCCGCTGCCGAAAACCGCGCGGCCCGCGACGAGCTGCGCGAGGCTCGACGGCCGGCTCAGCAGCAGCCGCAGGTCGTCCTCGGCCTCCGCGCGGGCCCGCTCGAGCTCGTCGGCCGCGAACGTGGGCTCCCGGACGACGTCCGCGAGCAGCGCCAAGCCCGCCGCGAGCTTCGGCGTCGTCACGGTGATCCCGACCTCCGACTGGTCCCAGTCCGCGCCGCTTCCGAGCGAGCCGCCGAGGGCTTCCGCCGCTGTTGCGATCTCCGTCGCGCTCATGCCGGCGGCGCCGCGGGTCAGGAGCGTGGCCGTCAAATCGGCGAGGCCGGCCTTGCCATCGGGCTCGACCTCGGCCCCCGAGCCCACGAGGAGCTGCGCTGTGACGAGCGGCGCTCCCGCGCGGCGGGCCACGACGACGCGCAGGCCGTTGTCGAGCCGATAGGCGCTCGGCGCCGGCACGCGCAGCGCCGGCGCCGGCCCCGGGGCGGGCGGCTTCGCCGGAAAATCGGCCGCGCCGTCGCGGTCGTTTGCCGTTGTCGCCGACTCCGCGTGGTCGGCGCCGCCGGCCGGCCGATAGTCGATCGTGACGCTGTGCGCGCCGGTCACGTACGTGCGCAGCACGCGCTGCACGTCGTCGGCGGTGACGGCTTGCAGCGCCTCGAGGTCGGTGTTGACTCGCGCCGGATCGCCCTGAATCAGCGCGGCGTCGCCCAGGGCGAACGCCTTGCCGCGCGCCGTCTGGCGGCGGCCCAGCTCGTCGGTCAGCAGCTGCGTCTTGACCTTGTCGAGCTCGGCCGCGGCGATCGGCTGCGTCCCGAGGCGCTCGATGCCGGCCCGAATGCCGTCCTCGGCCTCGGCGGGCTCGTGTCCGCTCGCGAGGATCGCATACGCGACGAAGAGGCCCGTGTCGACGCGCAAGTCGGCGTAGACGTCGACCTCTTGCGCGATCTGCGCTCGGTACACGAGCGCCTCGTGGAGGCGCGACGAGTCGCCGGTCGCGAGCAGCGCCGCGGCGGCTTCGAGCGCGACGGCATCGCGGCTCGATGCGGGCGGAATCAGCCAGGTCAGCGCGACGGCCGGCAGCGGTGCGCTCGGCGACGTCTCCGTATAGCGGGCGTCGGCGCGGCGGGCGGGCTCGGCGGCGGTGACCGCGGGGATCGGCGTGGACGGGCGCGGGATCCAGCCGAAGTAGCGGTCGACCCACGCATCGAGCCGCTCGGGGTCGAAGTCGCCCGCGACGATCAGCGTCGCGTTGTCGGGCCGGTAGAAGGTCCGATGGAACGCGATGACGTCGGGAAGCGTCGCGGCCTCGAGATCCGCGATGCTGCCGATCGTCGGCCGCCGGTACGGATGCACGGCGTACGAACGCATGTCGATCGCGTTGAAGAGCAGGCCGTACGGCTGTGCCAGCACGCTTTGCCGATACTCCTCCTCGACCACCGCGCGCTCGGACTTGAAGTTCGGCTCGTCGACGGCGAGGCTCGACATGCGCTCGGCCTCGGCCCAGAGCAGCGTCTCGAGGTAGTTGGACGGAACGACCTCGTAGTAGCGCGTGACGTCGCCGTCGGTCGTCGCGTTGTTCGAGCCGCCCACGTCCTCGGTCAGCCGGTCGAGCTGCTCGGCTTGCATGTGCTTCGTGCCTTTGAACATGAGATGCTCGAACAAGTGCGCGAAGCCGGAGCGGCCCGGCGGGTCGTCCTTCGAGCCGACTCGATACCAGACCTGGACCGAGATTGTCGGGCTCGAGTGGTCCTCGACGCTGAGCACCTCGAGCCCGTTCGCGAGCGTACGCTCCCGGTAATCGAGCGGCGGAATTCGGAGCGTATCGGCGGCGGCCGTCAGCATCGAGCTTCCGGCGAGCAGGCACCCGGCAAGGACGAGAACGCGCATCGGGATTCCCTCGTGCTCGGCATGACCCAAAGATAGCAGAGCGGCGGCGGATCGGCGGGATCGCGGTCGGTTAGCATTGGGCCACGAGCGGGACCGAGCCCGAAAGAGTCATGAGCCCGACGGAAAGAGCATGAGCACGATCGAAACGAGCGGCCCGCGGGCCGGGGCCCACTCGCTGCATCGGGCGATCGGCGCCAAGCTTCTCCTTTTCCTCGTGATCGGCGACATGCTCGGCACGGGCATTTACGCGCTGACCGGAGACGTCGCGGGAGAGGTCGGCGGCGCCGCGTGGCTCGCGTTCGGCGCGGCGTTCCTCGTCGCCATGTTCACGGCGACCTCGTATCTCGAGCTCGTGGGCAAGTATCCGCGCGCCGCGGGCGCGGCGCTCTACACGCACGAGGCGTTCGGCAGCCGCGTGCTCACGTTCTTCGTCGCGTTCGCAGTCATGTGCTCCGGGCTCACGTCGGTCGGGGCCGCGAGCCGCACGTTCGCCGGCTACGCCGCCGAGTTCGTCGTGCTTCCGCCGCTTCTCGTCGCGCTTCTCTTCGTCGTCGTGCTCGCGGCGATCAACTATCGGGGCGTCGCGGAGTCCGTCCGGCTCAACGTCGTGCTGACCGCAATCGAGCTCAGCGGCCTCTTGATCGTGATCGCGGTCGGCATGGCGGCCCTCGGCGGCGGCGCCGGCGACCCCGCGAAGGCGCTCGAGTTCAACGCCGATCGGAGCCCGTTTGCGCTCGTCATAAGCGGCGCGACGCTCGCGTTCTTCGCGATCGTCGGATTCGAGGACTCGATCAACCTCGTCGAGGAGACGAAGGATCCGCGCCGCAATTTCCCGCGCGCGTTCTTCTTGGGCATCACGCTCACGGCGGTCGTCTACATGCTCGTCGCCTTCGTCACGACGACCCTCGTGCCGATCGACGTGCTCCGCGACAGCAACCAGGATCTGCTCGAGGTCATCCGCGTCGGCGCGAAGTGGTTCCCGCTGACCCTGTTCTCCTTCATCGCGATGTGCGCAGTCACGAACACGTCGCTGATCAATCTCATGATGGCCTCGCGGCTCATCTACGGCATGGCGCGCGAGGGCGTCGTGCCGGAAACGCTCGGCGCCGTGCACTCCGCAAGGCGAACGCCGTGGGTCGCGATCCTGTTCACGACCGCGATCGCGTTGGGTCTCGCGAGCTGGGGCGGCGTGCGCGCGCTCGGCGGCACGACGGCGCTGCTGCTGCTCTGCGTGTTCACGCTCGTCAACGCGGCCGTGCTCGTGCTGCGCGCGCGGCCCGTCGACCACGATCACTTTCGCGCGCCGACGCTGTTTCCGATCCTCGGTATGTTCTCGTGCGCTTATCTCGCGTCGCCGTGGTCGGGACGCGATCTCGAGCAGTATCGGATCGCGGGCGTGCTGCTGCTGCTCGGGCTCGTGCTCTTCGGCGTCAATTGGCTCGTGCACGGCCGGCGCGTCGCACCGCTCGACGCCGCCCGGCTCGGGAAGGATTAGCCGGCCTTGCCGTCTTCGGGCCCTCGCTGGCGCGGCGACTCGACGTATTCGGTCATGACCTCGCGGTCGGTCATCCACTGGAGCAGCTCGTAGTAACGGCGGACGTTGTCGACGTAGCTCACGGCGACCGCTCCCGTCGCGTAGCCGCGCTTGACGCGGGAGTACCACGCCTCGTCGGCAAGCAGCGGCAAGCGCCTGCGGACCTGATCCCAGCGATCGGGATTCGCTCCCTGTATCTCGGTGATGATGCGGGCGTCCTCGAGGTGCCCGAAGCCGATGTTGTAGGCCGCTATCGCGAGCCAGTCTCGATCCGGGTAGGAGATGCGAGCGGGGATCTTGTGCAGCACGCGCCTCAGGTAGCGCGCGCCGCCGAGAATGCTCTCGCGCGCATCGCGCCGGTTCTCGACCTCCATCATGCCGGCCGTGTCGCCGGTCAGCATCATGACGCCGCGAACGCCCGTCGGGGAAACCGCGGCCGGATCCCAGTGTGATTCCTGGTAGCCGATCGCGGCGAGCAGGCGCCAGTCGATGCCGGTCTCGCGCGCGGCTTCCTCGAAGTACGGACGGTAGCTCGGGAGCCGAGTCTCGATGTGGCGCAAGAAGGCGCGCGATCCGACGTAGTCGAAGTCCCGCGCGGGCAGGGAGTAGCGCTCGATGATGCGCTGCAGCTCTCCCGTGGCGCGGATCTCGGCGAAGTAGGCCGCAATGCGCTCGCGGAGCCGAACCGCTCCCTTCGGCACGGCCCAGGCGACGGGCTCCGGGCCGCCGAGCGCGAAGGCGGCCTCCGCCTCCGGATAAGAATGCCGGAGCAGCGCGAACGCGTTGGACGGGACGATCGTGTAGTCGATCGTGCCTTCGCTGACGCGGCGCACGAGCTCCTCCACCGTCGCGCGCGGGTCCTCCCGCCAGATGAGCCCGGGCGCATCGCCGCGCGCCTGCTCGAGCAGGGCGGCCTGAGCCGAGCCGGCCGCGACCTCGATTCGGCCGTCAGCGAGGTCCGCGAGACTCTTCGGCGCCTTCTTTCCGCGCCGATGGACGACCTGCTGCTCGACGCGCTCGTAGGCGGGCCCGAAGGTCACGAGCTCGCGGCGCGGAGAAGTCACCGTGAGCGCGGCCGCTGCGATGTGCGCCCGGCCGCTGCCGACGTCGGGCAGGAGCTCGGACACGCGGTTCTCGACGGAAATCTTGAGGTCGACGCCGAGGCGGGCCGCGAAGCCCCGAGCGAGCTCGTACTCGATGCCGCGCGGCGCGTCCGAGCCGAGATAGAACGTCATGGGGCTGTCGCGCGTCACGACCCTGAGCTCGCCGAGCTCGAGGATCTGATCGAGAACCGACGGCGGACCCGAGCAGCTCCCGAGCAAAGCGATCAATGCCAACGCCGCCAGTGCTCGCACCATGCTTCCTGCTTCTTTTCCTTATAGTTCCGATGGTTCTAGATAGTTCTAGTTATCCATTGTTTTCGTTATCGGGCTCATCGGAGTATACCCAGATTCGGCAGAAGGGAAGCCTTCGGGGAACCCGCCCACGGGACACTACTTAGGCGCGATGACGCGAAGGCCGGGCGTCGGACCGCGTCCCGAGCCGTGGACGACGTGCCGCGCCCGGCTCGTAACGCCGGGCCGAATCGGCATTGCGGGGGGCGTTTTGTGCAATCGAGCGCGCCGCCGGCTCCGGTGCGCCCGCTGCTCGGCGGAGTCCGTATAATCGCGCCGTGGGAACCTTCGATCGAAACGTCCGGGCGGCGGCGCGCCCGCGCGGTATCGTCCTGCTCGTCTTGACCTTGCTGCCGGCACTCGGCCGCGGCGAGGGCGGCTTCGACGACTGCGTGCTGCGGCTCCGCGCCGAGGCCGAGCAGCGCGGCGTGACGGCGCAGACGGCCGCGGCCGTGCTCGGCGCCGTCCGCGAGCGGCCCGAGGTCCTCGAGGCGGATCGCCGGCAGCCGGAGTTCATCGAGTCCTTCTCGACCTACCTCGCGCGGCGCGTGACGGAGCAGCGCATCGAGAGAGGGCAGGAGCTGCTGCGGGAGCACGCGGCGCTGCTCGCGCGGCTCGAGAAGCGGTACGGCGTGCCGGGCCAGTACCTCATCGCCTTCTGGGGACTCGAGACGAACTACGGCCGCGTGCTCGGCCGGCTGCCGGTCTTCGATTCGCTCGCGACGCTCGCCTGCGACACGCGCCGCGGAGACTACTTCGCGGCCGAGCTCATGAAGGCGCTCGAGATCGTCGAGCGCGGCGACGTCGCCGCGCCCGAGATGACCGGCTCGTGGGCCGGCGCCATGGGGCATACGCAGTTCATGCCGTCGGTGTATCTCGAGAACGGCGTCGACGGCGACGGCGACGGCGCCGTCGATCTCTGGGGCAGCGTGCCGGATGCCTTGGCCTCGGCGGCGAGCTTCCTGCACGGCCTCGGTTGGACGCCCGGCTGGCGCTGGGGCCGCGAGGTTATGCTCCCGTCGGGTTTCGACTACTACTCCGCGGGGCTCGATCGCTCGAAGACGCTCGCCGAGTGGCGCGCGGCCGGCGTCCGGAAAACCGACGGGGGGCCCATCGACGCGGCGGACGTGCAGGCTTCGCTGCTGCTCCCGGCCGGGCACCTCGGCCCCGCGTTCCTCGTGTATGCGAATTTCGAGGCGATCCTGCGCTGGAATCGCTCGGAGCACTTCGGGCTCGCGGTCGGCCTGCTCGCGGATCGGATCGCGGGAGCCGGCTCCTTGCGCTCGCCGCCGCCCGAAGAGCCGCCGCTTTCGCGCGAGTCCGTCGAAGCACTCCAGCGCGCGCTGAATCTGCGCGGCTTCGACAGCGGCGAGCCCGACGGCGTTGCCGGCTCGGCGACGCGCCGGGCCGTGCGCGAATGGCAGCGCGCGAACGGCGTCGCCGCCGACGGTCACATCGGTACGGAACTGTTACGACGTCTCGGCATCGAACAATTAGCCGAGAAAGCTCTTGCGCCGCCTTAAGTCATCAATCCCGCGCGTTTAGACAGTCCGCGCGCTCGTCGTACCGGACGGTGCGGTTTTTGTAGCTACGGTAATAGGTTGCGTATCATTCCCTATATATTTTTTCAATGGACACATGGAGTTGGTGTGGCTAGGGACAACGTCTCAACCGGTATCGCTTCGCAATCCCGCCGCTCGTCGTCGAAGGCCCGCTTCGACTCGAACGGCGTCCGCAAAGCCGCCATCGCGCTGCTGACGGCCTTTCACAAGTCGGGCCGGCACGGCACGCTGGCCGAGGTGCTCGTCGCGCTCGAGGTCATCGATGCGGCGATGAGCGGCAAGCCTCATTCGATGAAGTCGCTGGCCGAAAAGCTCGACATCCCGTACACGTCCGTGTCGCGCATCGTCTTCTCGCTGACGTCCGAAGCCGCGCCCGGCGGAATCCTCAAGCTGGTGCCGGATACCGAGGACCGGCGCCGCAAGCACATCGAGATCGACTTCGACATCTTCAAGCAGTCGTCGCCGCACCTGCGCGCGCTCGAGAAGGCGATGGTCGACTACTACGGGAACTCGGTCTACAAGCTCAAGGCTGCAAAGAAGCACTGAGCGCGAGCGCGGCCCGAGCGCGAGGCCGAGGAACTCGAGCGCGCGAGCTCGAGGGCGAAGCGCGCGAGCCGCCCGACGCCGCGGGCGTGCGCACCTAGGCCCGAGCCCGCGCCGACCGACGATCGTCAGGAAGCCGCGTTCTTCCGCTGCGCCGTGTGGGCCGCGATCGCATCCATGAGCGGCGGGGACAAGCAATCGTAGGGCTCGAGGCCGAGCTGCTCGAGGCGCGATCGGACTTCCCCCATGCGCGCCGGATTGAAGCCCGACTCGATGATGGACGAGACGAACGCGGCGAATTCGGCCGGCGCCCAGCCCGGCTGGTCCGAGAGCTCGGTGTGAATGAAGTCG
>DASTSM010000134.1:0-2676 GCA_035760685.1 Gammaproteobacteria bacterium
GCACGACCGACGTGCTGCACTGGATGGCCTGGAACATCCCGGCGTCGGCGAACGGGATTCCCGAGGGCTCGTTGCCGGAAGGGTCCGTGCAAGGCAAG
This sequence comes from Gammaproteobacteria bacterium, assembly GCA_035760685.1. Lineage (GTDB taxonomy): Bacteria > Pseudomonadota > Gammaproteobacteria > Steroidobacterales > Rariloculaceae > ZC4RG20. Next base: position 99 of record DASTSM010000134.1, read on the forward strand.
AACATCCGCGGGCAAGCCGGTTACATGGGGCCCGGCGCGCCCCCGGGACCGTATCACCACTACGTCTTCGAGCTCTACGCGCTCGATGCGAAGCTCGATCTCGCGGACAGCGCGAGCCGAGAGGATCTGCTGAAGGCCATGGACGGCCACATCGTCGCGAAGGCGGCGTACGTGGGCCGCTATCACGGCGAGCAGCAGCAATAGCTCCGACAGCAAGCCGTAGCAGCGACAGCAGCCATAAATAACGGCAAGCGGCTGCGCTCGCGAGGCCGCGGCGGCGGGCGAAAGCCGCCGCGGCCTCGATCTCTAGGTGCTCGACGCGCGAAAGATGCTCTCGATCGATTCGTCGAGAAGCCTGTTGAACTCCGCGTCCGACTGCTGCGCCTTGAGCCCTTCGACGAGGGCGCGGGAGAAGCTCGCCACCATGCGATGGTTCTTCGCGAGCAGCTCGTTCGCCTCGGCCCGCGAGTAACCCCCCGATAGCGCGACGACGCGGACCACGTTCGGGTGATCGATGCAGTCGGCGTAGAAATTCGGCTCGTTCGGCAGCGTGAGCTTGAGCATGACCTTCTGATTCGCGCCGAGCTTGTCGAGCTCGGAAAGAATGCCCGCCTTCAGCAGCGCCTCGGCCTGCGCCTTGTCGGGACAGTGGATGTCCACCTCGGGCTCGACGATGGGCACGAGGCCGGCGGCGATGATCTGCTTCGCGAGCTCGAACTGCTGCTTCACGATCGCGTCGATGCCCGCCTTGTTCGCGTGCTTGATGACCGAGCGCATCTTCGTGCCGAAGATGTTCTTCGCTTTGGCCTTCTTGAGCAGGCCGTCGAGACCCAGGATGGGCTTCATGACCTGAACGCCGTCCTTCTCCTCCGCGAGGCCCTTGTCGACCTTGAGGAAAGGCACGACCTTCTTGTCGTCCCAGAGATAGTCCGCGGTCGGCTTGCCGCGGATCTCGCGATCCATCGTGTTCTCGAACAGGATGGCGCCGAGTATGCGATCGCCGTCGAAGGCCGGGCTCGTGATGATGCGCGTGCGCATCTCGTGGACGATCCGAAACATCTCCTCTTCGTTTTTCCACGCGGTCTCGTCGATTCCATAGAGACGCAGCGCCTTCGGGGTGCTGCCGCCGCTCTGATCGAGCGCGGCGATGAAGCCCTTCTGCGTCCGCATCTTCTCGAATTGTTGGTCGAACCTGGTCACGATTGTCCTCGATGAATCTAGGGTTGAAACGCGGCTTCCTGATGTCTTTATTCTAGCGGAACACCGCGTCCCGAGCCCGGCGTTCGTGCGCGCTATTGCGGCGCGCCGGCGCCCTCCATGAGGACGGCGACGTTCGAGACCGTCAGCGTGTTGGCCGTCCCGTCGTAGCGGCCCATCGCCGTGAGCCACCGAGCCGACTGCCCGCCGCCGAGCCTCCCCGTAAGCGCTTCCACGAACTCGGCGAAGTCGGCGAAGATCTCGACGTGGCCCGGCTCGCCGATCGCATACACCCCTCGGCCGCCCGAGGGCACGATCGCAGGCGACGCCGCGAGATCGAGCAAGTCGAGGACGTCGCCGCCGACGCGCAGCGCGTGACGCTCGCCGATCGCGGCGTTTGCGAGGTCGAGGACGAGAGAGCCCGGCTCCATCGTCACGAACGGGGCCGTGGTCCCGTCCGCGCCCCAGCCGATCGTGAGCGCCGCGACCGGGTCGGGCCGCGACACGACGGTCTCGGCCTCGAAGTCCGGCGGAGCGGAGGCGAACGGCGCGACGAAGCCGAGGACCCGCGTCCATCGGCCCTCGGCGAAGCCGGCGAGACCGAGGGTGCCGATCGCGACCTCGTAGTCGTTCGGATCGGCATCGGCCGATGGGACGGTGCCCGTGCCGCTGAAGTCGAAAAGCTCGACCCCGAGGCGGTCGATCGAGCGAAGCTCGAGCTCGAGCTGTCCCGCGCCGACGGCCTTTACGGTCCCGTCGAGGTGCGTCAACTGCAGGCGCACGCGGCCCTGCGTGACATCGAGCACCAACGGCTGTTCGCTCGACTCCTGCGCGTTCGCGGACGGCTCCTCGAAGCTGCCGAGCGCGACGATGCGTTGACCGACCGAGATCGCGGCCTCGTCGAGCGCAGCGCCGGGCGCTCCCGACTTGAGAACGCGCGTGTCTGGGCCGAGCTTCACCTGGACCGTGCGGCGGAAGCCCGCGTCGCGGTCGCGCCAGAGCGCCCAGCCGCCGCGGACCGTGAGGAGGTCGCCACTGCGAGCGACGACGTTGCCCTCGACGGCATCGAGATCGGCTCCGCCGACGCTCGGACCCGCCTGCACGGTCGCGGCCGTGAACGCATGCGTGGCCGCGTCGTAACGGCCGAAGGCGACCGTCATGGTGCCGGCGTCGAGCGCCGCGAGCGCGGCGAGGCCCTCGGCACCGGTATACGTATCCGCACCGATCTCGAAGGTCGTCGCGGCATCGGTGTGCACCGTGATCTCGCCGTGATCTCCGGCGCGGCGAACCCACGGCCGGACGCGCACGTCATAGGCGCCGCCTTGCACGTCGACGGACGCGAGCGTTCCGCGCACGCGCAGGTCCTTGTCCGCGGGCGGGC
>DASTSM010000135.1:0-16551 GCA_035760685.1 Gammaproteobacteria bacterium
CCGTCGACGGGCGCTCGCAGGCCTTCGCCTCCGGCGTGCGCGGCGCGCTCGCGCTCCTCGACCGAGACTTCGATACGGATTCGGGCGCCGTCGCGGCGGCGAGGCAGCTCCTCGAGCCGCTGCTCGACGTCGAGATCGCTCCGGCTCGCCCGGACATCGGGGAGTCGCTCAAGCGGCTGCGCCTCACGGACAGGAAGGGCTGATGCGTTTCGGCTTTCTGGGCCTCGCGGTTCTCGTGCTCGGTGCGCTGATCGCGCAGGTCCTGCTCCAGGACCGCGGCTACGTGCTCGTCGATTTTCGCGGCTACGCCGTCGAGATGTCCGTTCCCGGCCTCGTGCTCGTGCTGGCCGCCCTCTATGCGGTCGTGCGTGCGCTGACCGCGCTCTTGCGTGTGCCGGCGAAGGTCGGCGTCCGCGTGGCGCGGCGCAGGGTCCGGCTCGCCGGCGCGAGGCTCTCGCAAGCGCTGCTCGTCATGGCGGAAGGAGACTGGGCGAAGGGGGAGCGTCTCTTGTCCCGCGGCCTCAAGGGCGCCCAGGCGCCGCTCGCGCATTACCTGCTCGCGGCTCGCGCCGCCCAGGCGCAGGGCTCGAGAGAGCGCCGCGACGAGTGGCTCAAGTCGGCCTACGAGCGGATGCCGAAGGCGGAGACGGCGATCCTGCTCATGCGCGCGGAGCTTCAGCTCGAGGGCGGCGAGCACGCCCGCGCGCTCGCGACGTTGCGGCGCGTCGAGCGGCAAGCGCCGGGGCATCCGCGCGCGCTCGCGATGCACGCGCGCACGTGCGCCGAGCTCGGCGAGCACCGAGAGCTCGCCGAGCTGCTGCCGAAGCTCGGCCGCCGCCCGCGCCTCGACGGCGAGTCCCTGCTCCGCATCGCCTTGCCCGCCCTCGAGGAGGCTCTGTCGGGGCCGGAGCTCACGCGCTCGGGCCTCGACGCGTACTGGACGGCGCTCCCGCCGCCGATCCGAAAGTCGGCCGAGGCGATCGCGCTCCGCGCGCGGTCGCTCGACCGCCTCGGGCACGGCGAGCGAGCCGAGCGCGAGCTCAGGGCCGCGCTCAAGCGGCAGTGGCGGGAGCCGCTCATCGATGCCTTCGCGGACGTGCGCGGCAAGGACCGGGTCAAGCAGCTCAAGTTCACAGAGGACCGGCTCAAGGAGCACCCGGAGGACGCCGCGCTGCTCGCGGCGGCCGCGAAGCTCTGCATGGAGAGCGAGCTTTGGGGAAAGGCGAGAAGCTACCTCGAATCGAGCCTCGCGCTCGCGCCTGCGCCTGCGCGCTACGCGCTCTACGGCCGGCTGCTCGACCGTCTCGGCGAAGGCCAGCGCGCGGCGCTCGCGTTTCGATCCGGCCTCGCACTGCTCGAGCACGGACGAGCGGAAGTCCCGGCCTTGACGGGGCCCGGAGTCGCCGCGGACGCGCGCCTCGCCGAGGGCGCCTAGTATCAGTTGCGCGGCTGGGAGCGCTTCGAGTCGAGCCACTCGAGCAGCGGATCCCACTGCTCCCAATCGGGCCACGCGAGATAGGGCGGCAGCTCGTGGACGCCGAGGCCGCGTTGATAGGCGCGGATATAGTTTTGGGCCTCGCGCAGCGTGGCGACGTACGGGACCTTGAGCTTCGTGAGGTATTTGTCGAGCTCGTCGTAGATCAGCGTGTTCTCCCGGACTCGGTTCGCGACGAGGCCGACCCTGGCTTTCTTGTCGGCGACCTTGCCGATGCCGAGGACTTCGTCGACGAAGGTCTCGGCCGCCTTGATGTCGATCGGCGAGGGCAGGACGGGCACGATGACCGTCTCCGCGCGCTTGATGAGGTCGACGAGCTCCTTCCCGTAGGAGCGCGCCGGCGCATCGATGACGAGGTATTCCACGCTGCGCGGCAGGGACTTCAGCCCCGATTCGAAGCCCTGCACGGCGGCGATCGGACCGAACTCTTCGGGGCGCTCGCCGAGCCAGGAGAGGGCCGAGCCCTGGGGGTCGAAGTCCGCGAGCGCCGTCGCGAACCCTTCGGAGGCGTAGTAGGCGGCGAGGTTCGTCGCGATCGTGCTCTTGCCGCACCCGCCCTTCGCGTTCGCAATCAGGATAGTTCTCATAGACGCTCCCGGCCGGCCCCGACGGCGGCCCCTGCGTACGTCAGCGAGCGCATAAATTAGCCAGCCTTATGTCGAATGTCCAATCATCGGTATTAACTCGATGCCGGGCACAACTAAGCGATGAAAAATGGGGTCAAAGCGGATTTTCCTCGTGAGTCGCCAAAAATGGGGTCAGACCCCGTTTTTCGCGGACTCGCGCGCGAGCTCGCGCTGTCGGTCGGCAAGCGGTGAGAAAAATCGGCTCCGACCCCATTTCCCCGATCAGCCGTCGATGCCGAGGTCCTTCCAGATCGCGTCGACGCGCGCGACGACGTCCGGCCGCATAGAGATCGGGCGGCCCCACTCGCGGGTGACCTCGCCGGGCCATTTGGTCGTCGCGTCGATGCCGAGCTTCGAGCCGAGGCCCGCGACGGGCGAGGCGAAGTCGAGATAGTCGATGGGCGTCGACTCGACGATGACGGCGTCCCGCGCCGGGTCGACGCGCGTCGCGAGCGCCCAGATCACGTCGGCCCATCGGCGGGCGTCGATGTCGTCGTCGACGACGATGACGAACTTCGTGTACATGAACTGCCGCAGGTACGACCAGACGCCGAACAGGATGCGGCGCGCGTGGCCCGGATACTGCTTGCGGATGCTGACGACCGCGAGCCGATAGGAGCACGCCTCGCTCGGCAGGTAGAAGTCGACGATCTCGGGAAACTGGGTCTGAAGGATCGGGACGAAGACGTCGTTGAGCGCGAGGCCGAGCACGGCCGGCTCGTCGGGCGGACGGCCCGTGTAGGTCGTGTGATAGATCGGGTCGCGCCGATGCGTGATGCGATCGACCGTCATGACGGGGAAGCGCTCGACCTCGTTGTAGTAGCCCGTGTGATCGCCGAACGGCCCCTCGGGCGCGGTCTCGCCGGGCTCGATGCGGCCCTCGAGCGTGATCTCGGCGTGGGCGGGCACGCGCAGGCCGTTCCGCGCCTCGACGAGCTCCGTGCGCTCGCCGCGCAGCAGGCCCGCGAACGCGTACTCGGAGAGCGTGTCCGGGATCGGCGTGACGGCCGCGAGAATCGTCGCGGGATCCGCGCCGATGCTGACGGCGACCGGGAAAGGCTCGCCCGGGCGCGCTCGGCACCAGGCCTGATAGTCCGTGGCCCCGCCTCGATGCGGCAGCCAGCGCATGATGAGCTTGTTGCGGCCGATGACCTGCTGCCGATAGACCCCGAGATTCTCGCGCCCGCCGTCCGCGCGCCGCGTCGTCGTGAGCCCCCACGTGACGAGCGGTCCCGCGTCCTCGGGCCAGCAGGTCTGCACGGGCAGCGCCGCGAGGTCGACGTCCCCGCCCTCGCGCTCGTGCTCGAGCGTAGCGCCGCTGCGAAGGACGCGCGGCGCCATGTTCATTATTTCTTTGAGCAGCGGCAGCTTTCGAAACGCTTCCCCGACGCTGCGCGGCGGCTCGGGCGCCTTGAGCGCCGCGAGGAGCTTGCCGAGCTCGGTCAGCGCGTCGTCGCTCTCTGCGCCGAGCGCCGCGAGGATGCGCGAGCGTGCGCCGAACAGATTCGAAAGCACGCGGACGCCCTTGTCGCCGGCCTTCTCGAACAGCAGCGCCGGGCCGCCCTTCTCGAGGGTGCGGCGCGAGATCTCGGTGATCTCGAGCCGAGGATCGACCGGCACCCCGACCCGCTTGAGCTCCCCGCGCGACTCGAGCAGCGCGAGAAAGTCGCGCAGATCCCGGCAGGGCTTATCGGGCCTGCGCCAAGGAGAATCCACTATACTTTCACCGCTTCGGTTTCATCGATTCGTGCCGCCCGTCGCCGGGCGCGAAGACGTTCGGGGAATCCGGCGCTGCGCACGATCGGCGCACGCCGGCCGCGAGGGACCATAAACCTGCCCGTGATCGATTACCAGACGCGCATGCAGATCCGCTTCTCCAAGATGCACGGCCTCGGCAACGACTTCATGGTCGCGCGCTGGCCCGCGTCGCTGCCCGTCCCGGACCGCGAGCAGGTGCAACGCTGGGGCGACCGGCGCCTCGGCGTCGGCTTCGATCAGCTGCTGCTCGTCATGGAGCCCGCGCCCGGCGAGCAGGAGACGCGCTATCGCATCTTCAATCAGGACGGCGGAGAGGTGGAGCAATGCGGCAACGGCGCCCGCTGCATCGCGCAATTCCTTTCGCCTGCGGCCGACAGCCGGGTCAACCTGCGGAGCGCCGGCGGTCCCGTCGAGGCGCGCGTCGAGGGCGGCGGCCGCGTCAGCGTGAGCTTCGGCGAGCCGAGCTTCGATCCGGCCTCGCTGCCTTTCCGCGCGCCCGAGAGGCGCGAGCGCTATCGGCTGACCGTCGCCGGCACCGATGTCGAATTCGGCGCCGTCTCCCTCGGCAATCCGCACGCCGTCATCGAGGTGGACTCGGTAGAACGGGCTCCCGTCGGTATACTGGGACCTGCGCTCGCGGCTCATCCGGATTTTCCGCAAAGCGTCAACGTCGGCTTTGCCGAGTTCGTGGATGCCGGGCACATTCGGCTGCGCGTATACGAGCGCGGCGCCGGCGAGACGCTCGCGTGCGGCACGGGAGCCGCGGCCGCGGTCGCCGTGGGAAGGCGTTGGGGTCGGCTCGCGGAGAGCGTGGAGGTTCGGCTCCCGGGCGGAACGCTGACGGTGCGATGGCCCGGACCCGGCGCCCCGCTCTGGCAGACCGGACCGACTACGAAAGTCTACGAGGGTCAGATCGAGCTATGAGTCAGTCGAAGAGCGAGGCCGGTGCCGCGGCGGACGGTATCTCCGAGGCCCTCGTCGCGGAGTACCTGCGCGATCACCCCGATTTCTTCGAGCGCCACGGGCCGCTGCTGCTCCGGCTCCGCCTGCCCCACGAGACGAGCGGCGTCACGGTCTCGCTCGTCGAGCGGCAGGTCGCGCTGCTCCGGCAGCGCAACAGTCAGCTCGAGCGCCAGCTGCGCGACCTCATCGCGGTCGCGAAGACCAACGATTCCCTCGTGCAGAAGATCCATCAGCTCTCCGTCAAGCTCATGAACGCCGTCGACCGCGCGGCTCGGCTCGAGCAGCTCGAGACGAGCCTGCGCGAGGACTTCGCCGCCGAGCGCGCCGCGCTCGTGCTCTTCTCGGGCGCCGGCTACACGGGGCCGCTTCGCTCCGGGTTCGTGAGGACAATCGACCGGGACGACCCGCTGCTCAAGCCGTTCTCGGCGTTCATGCGCGCCTCGCGGCCCCGCTGCGGCCCCCTGCGAGACCGCCAAAAGACGCTGCTCTTCGAGCGCGACGCGGATGAAATCGCGTCGGCCGCCATGGTCCCGCTCGGTCCGGAGGCCAGCATCGGCTTTCTCGTGATCGGCAGCCGGGACCCGGCCCACTTCCATCCCGGGAAGCGCATGGATTTTCTCGCGCGCATCGGCGAGCTCGTCGCGGTCGCGTTGGGCTGCGAAGAGAGCCGCCGTGCGACCGCCTGAGGCCCTCGCGGCGTTTCTCGCGGGACTCAAGACGGAGCGGCGCCTGTCGCCGCATACGTTGTCGGCCTATCGCCGCGACCTGGAGGGTCTGCTCGACTTCCTTCGCCGTGAGGGGATCGCCTCCCTCGGCGACGTCGATTCCTACCACGTGCGGCGGTTCGCGGCCGAGAGCCATCGCCGGGGCCTCGGCCCGCGCAGCGTCGCGAGGCGGCTTTCGGCCGTGCGGAGCTTCTTCGCGTTTCTCGTGAGGAGCGGCCTTGCAGGCTCGAATCCGGGCGTGCACGTACAGGCGCCGAAGCCCTCGCGGCGGTTGCCCTCGACGCTCGATACCGATCAGGTCGCGAGCCTGTTGACCCTCGATGCCGACGACGCCCTCGCGATCCGCGATCGCGCCGTGCTCGAGCTCTTTTACTCCTCGGGGCTCCGGCTCGCCGAGCTCGTCGGCCTCGACCTCGGCGACGTGGACCTCAAGGACCGCACCGTGCGCGTCACGGGCAAGGGATCGAAGAGCCGCGTCGTTCCCGTCGGCCGCAAGGCCGTGGAGGCGATCGAAGCGTGGCTCGGGCTTCGAAGCGGCATCGCGCGCGCCGAGGAGCCCGCGCTGTTCGTGAGCCGCCGCGGCGACCGGCTCGCCCCGCGCTCCGTTCAGGCGCGGCTCGCTTATTGGGCGAAGCGCCAGGGCGCCCCGGTCCGCGTCCACCCGCACTTGCTCCGCCACTCGTTCGCGTCGCACCTGCTCGAGTCGAGCGGGGACCTCCGCGCCGTCCAGGAGCTCCTCGGCCACGCGAGCCTCTCGACGACGCAGGTCTACACACACCTTGATTTCCAGCACCTGGCCCACATCTACGACCAAGCACACCCGCGCGCACGGCGCCGTCAGGGCCGAACGGGCTGAGAACCGCGCGCCGCGCGGGGCGCCGCACGCCATGAGCACTTTCGAAGGCACGACGATACTCTGCGTCCGCCGCGGCGGCCGCGTCGCCCTCGGCGGCGACGGCCAGGTCACGCTCGGGGACAAGGTCATGAAGAGCAACGCGCGCAAGGTGCGGCGCTTGCACGACGGCCGCGTCCTCGCGGGATTCGCCGGCGGCACGGCCGACGCCTTCACGCTGTTCGAGCGCTTCGAGAACAAGCTCGGCCAGTACGGCAACTTGACCCGCGCGGCCATCGAGCTCGCGAAGGATTGGCGCACGGACCGGAGCCTCCGCAGGCTCGAGGCCTTGCTCTGCGTCGCGGATGCGACGCAGTCCCTGCTGATCTCGGGCACGGGCGACGTCCTCGAGCCCGAGCACGATCTCGTCGCGATCGGCTCCGGCGGCGCCTACGCGCAAGCCGCGGCGCTCGCGCTTCTCGAGAACTCGACGCTCGACGCGCGGACCATCGTCGAGAAGTCGCTCGCCATCGCGGGTCAAATCTGCATCTACACGAACAGCAACATCACGATCGAAGAGCTTTGATCATGTCGATGACGCCGCGAGAGATCGTCGAGGAGCTCGACAAGCACATCGTCGGGCAGGCGGAGGCGAAGCGCGCCGTCGCGATCGCGCTGCGTAACCGCTGGCGGCGATCGCAGGTTCCCGAGCCGCTGCGCTCCGAGATCACGCCGAAGAACATCCTCATGATCGGGCCGACCGGCGTCGGCAAGACCGAGATCGCGAGGCGTCTCGCGAAGCTCGCGAACGCGCCGTTCATCAAGGTCGAGGCGACGAAGTTCACGGAGGTCGGCTACGTCGGCCGGGACGTCGACTCGATCATCCGCGATCTCGTCGACATGGCCGTCAAGCAGATGCGCGAGGAGGCCATGGCCAAGGTCGCGGACCGCGCCGAGGACGCCGCGGAGGAGCGGCTGCTCGATGCGCTGCTGCCGGGCTCGCGCGACCTCGCGCCGCAGGACGGCACGACCGGCCGCGAGACGCGGCAGCGGTTCCGCAAGATGCTGCGCGAAGGCGCGCTCGACGACCGCGAGGTCGAGATCGACGTGCAGGCGCAGGCTCCGGGCGTCGAGATCATGGCGCCGCCCGGCATGGAAGAGATGACGAGCCAGCTCCAGAGCATGTTCCAGAGCCTCTCGAGCGGGCGTCGACGGCATCGGAAGCTCCGCGTCAAGGACGCGATTCAGCTCCTCAAGGACGAGGAGGCGGCCCGCCTCATCAACGAGGAGGACATCAAGCTGCAGGCGCTGCGCGCGGTCGAGCAGGACGGCATCGTGTTCATCGACGAGATCGACAAGGTCGCGCGCCGCGCAGAGACCGTCGGCGGCGCGGACGTCTCGCGCGAGGGCGTGCAGCGCGACCTGCTGCCGCTCGTCGAAGGCTCGACCGTGAGCACGCGCTACGGCATGGTGCGCACGGATCACGTCCTCTTCATCGCATCCGGCGCGTTCAGCGTCGCGAAGCCGTCCGACCTGATCCCCGAGCTCCAGGGGCGTTTCCCGATCAGAGTCGAGCTCTCGGCGCTCGGCATCGAGGACTTCGAGCGCATTCTCACGGAGCCCGCGGCCTCGCTGACGGAGCAGTACCAGGCGCTGCTTCGGACCGAGCGCGTCGACGTGCGCTTCGATCCGACCGGCATCCGCCGCATTGCGGAGGTCGCGTACGAGGTCAACTCGCGCAGCGAGAACATCGGCGCGCGGCGTCTGCACACGGTGCTCGAGCGCCTGCTCGAGACGATCTCGTTCGAGGCCGCGGATCGAAGCGGCGAGGTCGCGAGCATCGACGCGACTTACGTCGATGCCCATCTCGGCGCGCTCGTCAAGGACGAGGACCTGAGCCGGTATATCCTGTAGCGGCCCGGCACTGCGGCGCGGGCACTGCGGCGCTAAGGGCGAGCCGGGCTCACGCTCGGGGGCCGGCAGAGCCGCGCGGCAGGCACGCATTGCAATCTCAGAAATGACCGAGAACGAAACTCCGTATCCGATCGAGATCAAGCTGCGCTCGAAGTCGCGGCGCCTCGACGTGCGTTTCTCCGACGGACTCGAGGCAGAGCTTCCGGCGGAGTATCTGCGCGTCCACTCGCCGTCGGCCGAGGTCAAAGGCCACGCGGCCGGCGAGGGTCTGCTCGTCGCGGGCAAGCAGGACGTCGGCATCACGCGCATCGAGCCCGTGGGAAGGTACGCGGTCCGCATCGTTTTCGACGACGGGCACGCTACCGGGCTCTACACGTGGCCTGTACTCTATGAGCTCGGCCGGAACCAGGAGCGCACTTGGGAACGCTATCTCGAGAGACTGTCGCAGGCGGGACAGAGCCGCGCGCCGCTTCGCGGCCGTTGAGCGCCGGCGCCGAGCCCGCGAAGACCGACTTCGGGTTCGAGCGCGTGCCGCGGCACGCGAAGAAAGCCCGCGTGCGGTCGGTGTTCGACTCCGTGGCACCGCGCTACGACCTCATGAACGACCTCATGTCGGTCGGGCTCCATCGCTACTGGAAGCGCTTCGCGCTGACTCAGACGGGGCTCAAGGCCGGACACGCCGCCCTCGACGTCGCCGCCGGCAGCGGCGATCTCGCCGTCGGTCTCGCGCGTCAGGTCGGCCCGTCGGGCCGCGTCGCCGTGACGGACATCAACCTGCGCATGCTCGGCATCGGACGCGATCGTCTGCTCGATGCGGGCGCGGCGGGCAACGTCCACGCGCTCGCGGCCGACGCCGAGGCGCTGCCGTTCGCGGATCGCAGCTTTCACTGCGTAACGATCGGCTTCGGCCTGCGCAACGTCACGGACAGGCCGCGCGCGCTCGCCGAGATGTTTCGGGTCCTGAAGCCGGGCGGACGCCTGCTCGTGCTCGAGTTCTCGAAGCTCACGCTCTCCCCGCTCGAGCCGCTCTACGACCTCTACTCCTTTCAGGTGCTGCCGCGCCTCGGCCGGCTCGTCGCCGGAGATGCCGACAGCTATCGCTACCTCGCCGAATCGATTCGCCGTCACCCGGATCAGGACGCGTTGCTCGAGCTCATGCGCGGCGCAGGCTTCGAGCGCTGCCGTTGCCACAACCTGTCCGCCGGCGTCGTCGCGCTGCATGTCGGCTTCAGGCTCTAGCCGCTTGCGTTTCGCGACGATGCGGGGGCCGGGAGCGCGGGGGCGGCGATGATCCCGGCGTGGTTTCTCGACCGGGCGGCCCGGCTGCTCAATCGCCAGCTCGAGGAGTCCGTCTCGGCCGCTCGAGCGGCGGCGGAGCTCGAGGGGCGGAGCTGCCGCGTCGCAATCGAGGGGCTTTCGCTCGATTTCGCCATGCGCATCGAGGGGGGCCGCGTCGTCCTGGGGCCGCCGCGGGGCGGCGAGGACGTCTCCGTCGAAGGCACGCCCTTCGACCTCTTCCGGCTCTTGCGCAAGGACGCGATCGGCCGCGCGCGCGGCGCGCGCGTCAGCGGCGAGGTGCGCACGGCCGAGAAGTTCGCGGAGCTCCTGAAGCTCGCGGCGCCCGACATCGAGGAGGAGCTCTCGGGCTGGGTCGGCGACGTCGCGGCGCACGCGCTCGGCGAGGCCGTCCGGCGCGCGGGCGGCTGGGCCGTCGCGGCCGCGACGGCCATGCGGGACAACGCGGCCGAATACCTCAAGGAAGAGCGCCGTTTGCTGCCGAGCCCGCACGAGGCCGAAGAGCTCTATGCGGGCGTCGATCGGCTGCGCGACGACGTCGAGCGCGCGGCGGCGCGGCTCGACAGGATCGCGGCCCTCGTGCGCGAGGATTGAGGCCATGCGCCGGCTGCGTCTGCTGCTCAGGCTCATCAGCATCCAGAACACGCTGCTGCGCCACGGGCTCGACGAGATCGTCTGGCAGACGCATCTGCTCCGGCCCGTCGCCTGGCTGCAGAAGCTCGTGCCGCGGCCCGCGCGCCTGCGCGGTCTTCCGTTCGGCGATCGGCTCCGGCTCGCGATCGAGGAGCTGGGTCCCATCTTCGTGAAGTTCGGGCAGGCGCTGTCCGTGCGCCGCGATTTGCTCGCGCCCGAGATCGGCGACGAGCTCGCGAAGCTACAGGACCGCGTGCCCCCGTTCCCGTCGCACGAGGCCGTCGAGACGCTCGAGCGCGCGTTCGGGCGGCCGGTCTCGAGCGTCTACGCGGAGTTCGAGCGGGAGCCGCTCGCCGCGGCGTCGATCGCGCAAGTCCATGCGGCGCGGCTCCTCGACGGCACCTCGGTCGTCGTCAAGATCCTGCGGCCGAACGTGCGCGCGCAGATCCGCCGCGACGTCGAGGTCCTCTACGCGATTGCGGGCCTCGTCGAGACCTACTGGCCCGACGCGCGGCGGCTGCGCGCGGGCGACGTCGTGGAGGAATTCGAGAAGACGCTGCATCACGAGCTCGACCTCATGCGCGAGGCCGCGAACGCCGCGCAGATCAAGCGCAACTTCGAGGGATCCGAGAAGCTCTACGTCCCGCAGGTCTACTGGGACTACTGCCGTACGAACGTCATGACGATGGAGCGCATCTACGGCATCCCGATCAGCAACGTCGCGGCGCTCAAGGAGCGCGGCACCGACATCAAGCGCCTCGCGGAGAACGGCGTCGAGATCTTCTTCACGCAGGTCTTCCGCCACAACTTCTTTCATGCCGACATGCATCCCGGCAACATCTTCGTCGACGTGCGCGAGCCCGCGCGGCCCAAGTACCTGGCCGTCGATTTCGGCATCGTCGGCACGCTGAGCGAGCGGGATCAGCACTATCTCGCCGAGAACTTCCTCGCGTTCTTCAAGCGCGACTACCGGCGCGTCGCGATGCTGCACGTCGACTCGGGCTGGGTTCCGCCCGAGACGCGCGTCGACGAGCTCGAATCGGCCGTGCGCTCCGTCTGCGAGCCGATCTTCGATCGGCCGCTCAAGGACATCTCGTTCGGGCTCCTGCTGCTGCGTCTTTTCGAGACCGCCCGCGAGTTCGACATGGAGGTGCAGCCGCAGCTCGTGCTGCTGCAAAAGACGCTGCTCACGATCGAGGGCATCGGCCGCGAGCTCTACCCGGAGCTCGATCTCTGGATCACCGCGAAACCGGTGCTCGAGGATTGGATGCGCGAGCGCAAGGATCCGCGCGTGCAGCTGCGCCGGCTCGTCGACGCCTGGCCGGTCGTCGGCGAGGACCTCATGCTCGTGCCCGAGATTCTGCATCGCGCCGTCCGACGCGCCGCGGGCCTGGGGCATGAGCCCGTTCGGCCGCGGACGCGCGGGGCCTTCGGCGTGAGGCCGCGCGGCGGCATGCGTCGGCGCGAGTCGCGGGATCGTCTCGCCTACGCGCGTCCCGGGCGCGACCGGCTCTTCGCCGGGGCCGCGTTCCTGATCGCGGGCGTGCTCTGGGCGGGGCTCGGGGCCGCGCCGCTCTGGATCGGCTGGCTCGGCGCAGCGGTCGGCGCCGCGATGCTGCTCGCGGCCGCCGGAAGGCGCGTCTGAAGCCCGAAAATGGGGTCAGACCCCATTTTTCGGAATCGTCACGAAAAGGGGCGACGTGGAAAAACGGCTTTTGACCTTGCCCCGTGATCCGTGAGCGGCGAAAAAATGGGGTCTGACCCCATTTTCGACTAATGCCGCAAGCGCTGCTCCAACGCGTCCATGGCCGCGACGACCTCGGAGAGCACGCGCTCGACGGCGCTCTCGTCCGTGCCGCGCACGACGAGGGTCGCGCCGAACCGCCCCTCGCGGTTGAACGGATAGCTGCCGATCTCGACTTCGGGGTTCGCCTCGGCGATGCGCTCGAGCGGCCCGGCGAGGTCGCCTTCGCGAAGCGGCACGTCGATCGAGCGCCACACGATCGGCGCGCCGCGCACGAGCTCCGGCACCGCGGATGCAAACATCGCGCGCGCGATGCTCGGTATGCCCGCGAGCACGTAAACGTTGCCCATACGGAAACCGGGCGCGAGGCTGATCGGGTTGTCGACGAGCGCCGCGCCCGCCGGGATGCGCGCCATCTTGAGCCGCGCCTCGTTGAGCTCGCGCCCGGAGCTCCGCATGCGGCGCACGGCCTCCTCGTCGAGCACGAGATCGACGCCGAAAGCCCGAGCGACCGACTGAGCCGTGATGTCGTCGTGCGTCGGCCCGATGCCGCCCGTCGTGAAGACGTAGGTGAACTTCGCGCGGCATTCGTTGACGTGAGCCGCGATCGCTTCCTCGTCGTCGCGCACGACGCGCGCTTCGACGAGCTTGATGCCGAGCTTTGCGAGCTCCTCGGCGAGAAACTTGAGGTTCACGTCCTGCGTCTTACCGGACAGGATCTCGTTGCCGATGATCAGCACGCAAGCGGTCGGCGCGCGCCCGTCCGTCATGAGCCGCCGTCCAGCGCGAGACGGCAGAGGATCGGATAGTGGTCGGAGCCGAACTTGGGCAGCCGACGGAGCTCCGCCGCTTCGATTCTCGGGTTCACGACGCAATGATCGATGGGGATCCCGACTATTGGCAAGTACGCGGGCCACGTGAGATCGAGGCCGGCCCCCACGTTGCGCAGGCCCGTCGACGCGAGCCAGTCGGCGAAGTACGGCGAGTACGGCGTCGTATTGAAGTCGCCCGCGACGAGGAGCGGCTCGTCTCCGCTTGAAGCGACGAGCCGCGCGAGGTCGCCGTATTGCCGATTGCGCTCGGCCGCCCGCGCGGACGTCGTCGGCGCGCGCAGGTGCACGCCGATGAGCCGGAGCGGCCCCGCCGGAGTGTCGATGTGCGCGTCGATCGCGGACGCCGACTCGAGCGCGATCTCCGACGCCCGGATCGGATACTTCGACCAGACCCCGACGCCGTAGGGGTCCGCGCGCGGCGCGAGCAGGCGATACGGATAGCGATCGCCGAGAGGCGCGAGGCCGCGCCCCCAGGCCGGCGTGAGCTCGACGACGACGACGGCGTCCGGATCCGCGTTCCCGACGATGCCGAGGAGCGCGGCATAGGTGTCGTTGGTCCAGCGCACGTTGACCGATAACACGTCGAGCGCGGTGACGGGGGCCGCCGTCGAGGCCGCGAACACGGTGTCATGGGCGAGCGGGACCGCGTTGACGAGCGCTGCCGCCGCGGCCGCGAGCGCGAAGCGGCGCAGGCGCCTTAGCCAGAGCCATGCGGCGATCGCGACCGCGGCGACGCAGAGTTGAAGCTTGAAGTGCGTCATGAGCTCGAAGATCCACCAGGCGCGCGCCGCGAAGGACAGCAGGGTCGCCGCGACGAGGCCGATCGCCCCGATCCGCAAGACCCGATCGAGCGCCGCCGCGCGCCCCGAGCGACTCTCGACGGCCGGCGTGCTCACGGCTGCGCGTCGGCAGCGCCGCACCGCCAGCAGGCCGCGAACTGCGCGTCGTTCTGCTGGCCGCAGAGCCGGCAGCTCCATGCCGGGCCCGCGGCGACGGGCTCGCGCTGCTGCGCGATGAGGCGCGTCGCCCGCGGCCATTCCGCGTCGTCCAAGATCCAAAGCTCCGGCAGACAATCGAGAAACGGGATCTCGCCGAGCGCGCCCGAGAGCTGCTCGTGCTTGATGAAGCAGGCGATGCCGTGCTGCTCGAGCACGTTCTTGAGGTGACCGACCTCGGGCAAGGCCTCGCTCGTATAGACCCGCTTCATCGTGCGCTTGCGCTCCGCCCGCCGCGAAGCGAGACGAGGAACGCGGCCGGATCGCCGCCGCGCTCGAGCAGCTCGACGAGCGCGGAGGCGACGATGACGCCGTCCGCATGACGGCCGATGAGCTCGACGTGCTCGGGCGTCCGCACGCCGAATCCCGCGCAGACGGGCAGGCTCGAGGCGCTCTTGACCGCATCGAGATAGGCCGCGAGCTCGTCTTTGAGCCCTTGTCCTGCGCCCGTGATCCCGGTCCGCGTGACGGCGTAGACGAAGCCCGTGCTCGCTTCGCAGAGCCGGCGCAGCCGCTCGGCGGGCGTCGCGGGCGTCACGAGCTGCACGAGCGCGAGGCCGGCCGCGTCGAGCGCGGCCGCGAGCGGGCCGCTCTCCTCGAGGGGCAGATCCGGCACGATGAAGCCGCCGACGCCCGTCTCGGCCGCGCGCTCCGCTAGGCGCTCGTAGCCGAACGCGAGCAGCGGATTCAAGTACGACATGAAAATGAGCGGAGCCGCCGCCCGCGGGCCGCGGCGCGCGAGCTCGTCGAAGATCCACGTGAGGCTCACGCCGCGCTCGATCGCCGCCCGGCTCGAGCGCTGGATCGTGATGCCGTCGGCCATCGGGTCGGAGAACGGCACGCAGATCTCGACGACGTCCGCGGCGCCCGCGATCGCATCGAGCGTCTCGATGAAGCGGTCGGGATCCGGGTATCCGGCCGTCAGACCGGCGACGATCGAGGGGCCGTCGCCCCGCCGAAGGGCCGCGGCGACGGCCTCGCGGGGCTCGAGCCGCTCCTCACGCGGTCGCATGGTGCTGCTCCTTGTCCGCCGCATAGCGCGCAAGGATCGGCATGTCCTTGTCGCCGCGGCCCGAGAGCCCGATCAGGATGCGCGCGCCCGCGTGCTCCTTCGCCCAGCGCTTCGCGCCCGCGAGCGCGTGCGAGCTCTCGAGCGCGGGCAGGATGCCTTCGCTCGCGCAGAGCTCGTCGAGCGCCGCCAGCGCCTCGTCGTCCGAGGCGGTCACGTACTCGACGCGGCCGACGAGCTTCAGGAGCGCGTGCTCGGGGCCGACGCCCGGGTAGTCGAGACCGGCCGAGACCGAGTGCGTCTCCTGAATCTGGCCGTGCTCGTCGTAGAGCAGCATCGAGTAGTTGCCGTGCAGCACGCCGGGCTTGCCCGCCGAGAGCGTGGCCGAGTGACGGCCGAGCCCGGGGCCCGTGCCGCCGGCCTCGACGCCGAACAGCGCGACGTCGCGATCGCCGAGGAATGCGTGAAACAGGCCGATCGCGTTCGACCCGCCGCCGACGCAGGCGAAGACCGCATGCGGCGCGCCGCCGGCCTCCTGCATCTGCGCGCGCGCCTCGCGGCCGATGACGGCCTGGAGCTCGCGCACGAGATAAGGATAGGGATGCGGGCCGATGGCGGATCCGATGAGGTAGTAGGTATCGGACGGATCCGAGACCCAATCGCGGATCGCCTCGTCGATGGCCGCGCGCAGCGTCCGGTCGCCCGACTTCACGGGCACGACGGTGGCGCCGAGCCGACGCATGCGGTCGACGTTCGGCGCCTGCCGCGCGACGTCGATCTCGCCCATGTAGACCGTGCACGGCAGCCCCACGCGCGCGCAGGCGGCGGCCGCCGCGACGCCGTGCTGACCGGCTCCGGTCTCGGCCACGATGCGCTTCGCGCCGAGCGATTCCGCGAGCAGTGCCTGGCCGATCGCGTTGTTGATCTTGTGCGCGCCCGTGTGCGCGAGGTCCTCGCGCTTGAGCCAGACCTCGGCGCCCCACGCCCGGCCGAGCCTCGGCACTTGTGTCAGGGCCGTCGGCCGCCCTACCCAACCGGAGAGCTCGCTTTTGAGACGGCGCTCGAAGCCCGCGTCGTGCAGCAGCGTGCGCACGCCGTGCTCGAGCCGCTCGAGCGCGGGCATCAGCGTCTCCGGAACGTAGCGTCCCCCGAAAGGCCCGAAGCGCCCCGCGCCATCGGGAAACCGTCCTGCGAGCAGCGCCCCGAGAAGCGCCTCGCGCTCGTTCGCGTCTTGGGCGTCTTGTTGCATGTTCAAACCTCCTCGGCTGCGGCCTTGGCGCGCAGCACGAATTCCTTGACCTTGATCGGATCCTTGTCGCCCGGCGCGCGCTCGACGCCGGTCGAGACGTCGACGCCGAACGGCCGCACTCGCCGGATGGCCTCGGTCACGTTTTCAGGGTCGAGACCGCCCGCGAGTATGAGCTCCGTCTCGCGTGCGAGCGCGGCCGCTTCGTTCCAGTCGGCGCTTTCCCCGCTGCCGCTCGCGACACCCTCGAAGAGCAGGCGCGGCGGACGTGCGGCGTCCGGCGGAACCCGCCCGTTGCGGTAGACGGGCAGCGCGAAGCAGCTCGAAGGCAAGCGCAGCCGCAGGAAGTCGTCCGCGTCCGTCTGGAGCCAATCCGGAGCGAACTCGTCCAGCACGCGGGCCGCGTCCTCGGGGCTCGGGTGACGCATGACGGCGACGCGCGCGACGCCCGCGGGCAGCGCGGCGCAGAGACGGCGCGCGCG
>DASTSM010000136.1:0-23352 GCA_035760685.1 Gammaproteobacteria bacterium
GAGCTCGCCGAGGATCATGCCCTGGTGCACGAGCTTCTTGAACGGCTCGGGCGTGGAGACGACGCCCGCGTCGTAAAGGACCTTGTGCCAGAAGCGCGCGTAGAGCAGATGCAGCACCGCGTGCTCGGACCCGCCGATGTAGAGATCGACCGGCATCCAGTAGCGCTCCTTCGCGGGATCGACGAGCCGCTCTGCGTTGTGCGGATCGATGAAGCGCCGGTAGTACCAGCAGGAGCCGGCCCACTGCGGCATCGTGTTCGTCTCGCGCCGCGCGGGCTTGCCCGTCTCGGGGTCGACCGTCGCGATCCAGTCCTTCGCGGCCGCGAGCGGGCCTTCGGGGGAGCCGCTCGGCTTGAACTCCTCGAGCGCCGGCAGGGTCACGGGCAGCGCATCGTCGGGCACGGCCTTCGGCACGCCGTCGACGAAGATGATCGGGAACGGCTCGCCCCAGTACCGCTGGCGCGAGAAGAGCCAGTCGCGCAGCTTGTAGTTGACTCGGCGGCGACCGCGGCCGTCGGCCTCGAGCCGCTCGATCATGCGGGCCTTGGCCTCGTCGACGCGGAGACCGTTCAGGAAGCCCGAGTTGATGACGATGCCGTCGCCGAGATACGCCTCGCCCGCGAAGCCGGGCGGCGGCTGCACCGTGCGGATCACGGGCAGGCCGTAGGCCGTGGCGAACTCGAAGTCGCGCTGATCCTGCGCCGGCACGGCCATGATCGCGCCCGTGCCGTAGCCTGCGAGCACGTAGTCGGCGATCCAGATCGGCAGCCGCTCGCCGTTCGCGGGGTTGATCGCATAAGCGCCAGTGAAGACGCCCGTCTTCTCCTTCTGCAGCTCCGCGCGCTCGAGCTCGCTCTTGCGCGCCGCCTGGTCGCGATACGCATCGACCGCGGCGCGTCGCTCCGGGCGAGTCAGGCGGCCGACGAGCTCGTGCTCGGGCGCGAGCACCATGTACGTCGCGCCGAACAGCGTGTCCGGCCGCGTCGTGAAGACGCGGAGCGCGACGCCGGAGAGGCCCTCGATCTCGAACTCGATCTCCGCGCCTTCGCTGCGGCCGATCCAGTTGCGCTGCATCTCCTTCGTGCTCTCCGGCCAATCGAGCGCGTCGAGCCCTTCGAGCAGCTCGTCGGCGAACGCCGTGATCTTGAGGACCCATTGCCGGAGCGGGCGGCGCACGCACGGAAATCCGCCGACCTCGGAGCGGCCGTCGATGACCTCCTCGTTCGCGAGCGTCGTGCCGAGCTCGGGACACCACCAGACCGGCAGCTCCTCTTGATAGGCGAGGCCTTGCTCGAAGAGCTGCTTGAAGATCCACTGAGTCCATCGGTAGTAGGCGGGATCCGTCGTATTGATCTCGCGGTCCCAGTCGTAGGAGAAGCCGAGCGCCTTGAGCTGCGAGCGGAAGCGCGCGATGTTGCGCTCGGTCGTGATCTTCGGATGCGTGCCCGTGCGAACGGCATACTGCTCGGCCGGCAGGCCGAACGCGTCCCACCCGATCGGGTGCAGCACGTTGAAGCCGCGCATGCGCTTGTAGCGCGCGACGACGTCGGACGCGGTGTAGCCCTCGGGATGGCCGACGTGAAGACCGTCGCCGCTCGGGTACGGGAACATGTCGAGGACGTAGTACTTCGGCTTAGCGGCGTCGACGCCGCCGCCGACGCGGAACGTCTTGTTCGCCTCCCAGTACCGCTGCCACTTGGCCTCGATTTCCTTGAACGGATACCCTGCCATGTCGTCCTTGCGACTCCTCGTTCCCTTTCGACGCCCCCGCGTCTCGCGCCGGCCGGTTGTCAACGGCCGGAGAATGCTCGATGCTGCGCGCTGCCCGCGCGCGCGGCCGCGCGCGCCGAAGACGGTCGGATCCTTCGCGGATGATGTTGACAAAGCCGAGTGGAATCAAGCGGGCCGCGCTCCTGGCCGCCGCGGCGGCGGGCCTCGCCGGCTGCGGCTTTCGCCTCGAGGGCGCCGGCACCCTGCCGCCCGGAATGGCGAAGACCTACATCGACGCCCAGGACCGAAGCTCCGAGTTCTTCACGAGCCTGCGCGACGCGCTTCGCGTGCGGGGATCGCAGGTGCTGACCTCGCGGGACGGCGCCGACGCCGTGCTGTCCGTTCTCATGGACGACGCGGGCCAGCGCGTGCTCTCGGTCACGGCCCGCAACGTGCCGCGCGAGTACGAGGTCTTCTACACGGTGAGCGTCGCGTTGTCGGTCGGCGAGCGGAAGCTCATCGAGCCCGAGACGATGGTCGCGACGCGCGTCTACGCGTGGAACGAGAACGAGGTGCTCGGCAAGAGCGCGGAGGAGGGAATCCTGCGGCAAGCGCTGGCCGATGACCTCGCGCGGCGCGTCATGCGGCGGATCGTCGCGACGGGCGCCGGCGCGGCGCCGCCTTCGAGCTCTGCTTCGGGCTCCGGCGCTTCCGAAGGCGCCGCCTCGCGCTCGACGCGTTCCGAGTCGTCGTCCTCCGCGGGGCCGGCCGCCGATCCGGGCCCGTCGCCTTCGCAGTCGCCCCCGGCGCTGCCGCCCGCGTCCGCGCCGCCTTGATCCGATGACTCCGGCGACGACCTTGCTCGCGGACCTCGACGCTGCCGCTGCGGCCGACTGCGTCGCACGCTACGGCGCTGCGCTCGTGCGCCTGCCGCGCTCGGCGCCGATCTTGGGGTCGTACTGGGGCGCGCCCGAAGCCGGGCTCGTCGGCGGGCGCATCTACGTCCGCGACGACACGCCCGCGCACTCGCTGCTGCACGAGCTCGGGCACTACGTCTGCATGACTCCGGAGCGCCGCGCGCGCCTCGATCGCGACGCGGGCGGCGACGACGCCGAAGAGTCCGCGGTCTGCTACCTGCAGGTGCTGCTCGCGGATCGGCTGCCGGGCTTCGGCGGAGCGAAGGCGCTCGCCGACATGGACGCTTGGGGCTACAGCTTCCGCGAGGGCGGGGCCGCCGCGTGGTTCGCGGGCGACGGCCGCTTCGCTCGGGAGTGGCTCCTCGGCCGCGGCCTCATCGACGCCGGCGGCTTGGTGACGTGGCGGCTGCGAGGCGATTTCAGCGCTCAGAGCTGCGTCGGATTCGGAGCGTCGCCGTAGACCTCTTGGGGGTCGAAGACCTTCTCCGACTCCTCGAACTCGAGCTTGACGGGCTCGCCGGGACGCCCGCCGAGCGGGACGCTGCGGTAGAAGCAGGAACGGTAGCCGACGTGACAGCTCGCGCCTTGGCCCGCGATCTCGACCTTGAGCCACACGCAGTCCTGATCGTCGTCGATCCTGAGCTCCTTGACGCGCTGCACGAGGCCGCTCGTCGCGCCCTTGTGCCAGAGCGCCTGGCGGCTCCGGCTGTAGTAGTGCGCTTCGCCCGTGCGGATCGTGCGCTCGAGCGCCTCGGCGTTCATGTAGCCGTGCATGAGGACCTCGCCCGTCGCATGGTCCGTCGCGACGGCCGGAATGAGGCCGCGCTCGTCGAACTTCGGCGCGAGCTCGGTGCCTTCTTCGACTTGCTCGACGCTTCGGCGCGGTACGAATGGCTGCGACATAAGCTCGACGTGGACCCTATTGAGGGGGCGCGCGGTTTCGCGCGGGGGCGTAATTATAGGCCAACCGCGGACTTGGTATCATGTCGAACCTGACCGCCCGGGCCCCACGATGCTGCGCCTTTACAACACGCTGAGCCGCGAGAAGCAGGAGTTCGTGCCCGGCGATCCGCGCCGGATCACGATGTACGTCTGCGGTCCCACGGTCTACAACTTCGCCCACATCGGCAACGCGCGCCCGTTCGTCGTGTTCGACGTGCTCGCGACGCTGCTGCGCCGCATCGGTCCCCTCGTCTACGCGCGGAACCTCACCGACGTCGACGACAAGATCAACGCGGCCGCGCGGCGCGAGGGCGTCGAGATCGGCGCGGTCACGGCGCGTTACATCGCGGCGTTTCACGAGGACATGAGCGCGCTCGGCGTACGTGCGCCCGACGTCGAGCCGCGCGTGACGCAGACGATCCCCGAGATCATCGACTTCATCGCGCGGCTCATCGCGACCGGGCACGCGTACGAGGCCGAAGGCCACGTGCTCTTCTCGGTGCCGAGCTACGCCGATTACGGCAGCCTCTCGCGGCGCTCGCTCGACGAGATGATCGCGGGGGCGCGCGTCGACGTCGCGCCGTACAAGCGCGACCCCGCCGACTTCGTGCTCTGGAAGCCCTCCGAGCCCGACGTCGTCGGCTGGGAGAGCCCGTGGGGCCGGGGACGGCCGGGCTGGCACATCGAATGCTCCGCGATGGTCGAGACGCATCTCGGCGAGACGATCGACGTCCACGGCGGCGGGCTCGACCTTGTGTTCCCGCATCACGAGAACGAGACGGCGCAGAGCACGTGCGCGCATCGCGGCCGGCTTTTCAGCCGCTACTGGGTCCACAACGGGCTCGTGAACATGGGCGCCGAGAAGATGTCGAAATCCGTCGGCAACATGGTGCTTGTGCACGAGCTCTTGAAGAGCACGGACGGCGAGGTCTTGCGGCTCGCGCTGCTGACGGCGCACTACCGTCAGCCGCTCGAGTGGACGGCCCACCTCGTCGAGGAGTCGAGGCAGAAGCTCGACCGCATGTACGGCGCGCTGCGCGACGCGGGCATCGGAGGAGCGGACGCGACGGAGCCGGCGGAGCCGGCCGAGCCGCCGGAGGCCGTGCTCGCCGCGCTCGAGGACGACCTCAACACGCCCGAGGCGATCGCCGAGCTTTTCGGCCTCGCGCGTGCCGCCAATAAGGCCGCCGACACGGCGGAGAGAAAGGCGCTCGCGCGCCGATTGCGTGCCGGCGCGGCGCTGCTCGGCCTGCTCGAGAGAGACCCCGCGGCGTGGTTCGCGGGCTCGCCGGGAGGCGAGGCCTCGCTGGCCGAGGCCGAGATCGATGCGCTGCTCGCGCGCCGCGACGCGCTGCGGCGCGAGCGCAAGTTCGCGGAGGCCGACGCGATCCGGGACCGGCTCGCGCAGGGCGGTATCCTCATCGAGGACGTAGCGGGCGGATCCCGCTGGCGGAGGGCGAGATGAAGACGAGCACGACAGACGGCAGCGCTGCGCGCAGCCGCGCTTCGCGCGTGCTCGTCGCGCTCGTGCGCGGCTATCAGCTCGGCCTCTCGCCGTGGCTCGGCGGACGATGCCGTCACCTGCCGAGCTGCAGCGCGTACGCGATCGAGGCGCTCGGGCGCTTCGGCGCCGTGTCCGGCGGATGGCTCGCGCTGAAGCGCCTCGGGCGCTGTCATCCGTGGGGCACGTCCGGGTACGATCCCGTGCCGGAGCGTCCGGTTTTTAGAGAGCGGGCGGAGACGCGAGGAGGATCCGCGTGAGCTTCGATTCGGCGTTGCTCGACATTCTGTGCTGTCCGGTCACTCGGCTCCCGCTCGAGCGCATGCCGGTCAGCCGCCTCGAGCGGCTCAACGCGCTCGTCGGCGAGCGCAAGATCAAGAATCGCGGCGGCGCGACGGTCGAGCAGGCGCTCGAGGAAGCCCTCGTGACGCGCGACGGCAAGCTCGCGTATCCGGTGCGCGACGGCATCCCGGTGCTGCTCGAGGACGAGGGCATCGAGCTCAGCCAGGTCGGTGCGTAAGCGGCACCGGCGATTGCGCCGCCGCTGAAGATGCATCGGCGATTGCGCCGTTGAAGATTCCGCCGAAGCAGCTCAAGAAGCACCTGCGGGAAGGCCTGCTGCCGGTCTATCTCGTCGCGGGCGACGAGCCTCTGCTCGTCGGCGAGGCGCTCGACGAGATCCGCGAGAGCGCGCGGCGGGCGGGTTTCGAGGACCGCGAGCTGCACGTCGTCGACCGAGGCTTTCGCTGGGACGAGCTCGAAGGCGGCGCAGACAATCTCTCGCTGTTCGCGACGCGCAAGATCATCGAGCTTCGGCTCGCCTCGCCGCGCCCGGGCGACGCGGGTGCACGAACGCTCGCGCGCCTCGCGGAGCGCGAGGATCGAGATCGGCTGCTCCTGATCGGCGTCGGCGCCCGGCTCGACGCGGCGGCGGCCAAGTCCGCGTGGGTCAAGGCCCTCGACGAGGCCGGCGCCCTCGTGGAGGTGTGGCCCGTCGACCGCGCCGAGCTGCCCGCCTTTCTGCGCGCGCGCGCGGCCGCCTACGGGCTCGCGCTCGAGAACGCCGCCGCAGACGCCCTGGCCGAGCGGGTCGAAGGCAATCTGCTCGCGGGCGACCAGGAGCTCAGGAAGCTCGCGCTCACGGCGAGCCGCGAGGTCGACGAGGCGACCGTGCTCGACTCCGTCGCGAGCAGCGCGCGCTTCGACGTATTCCTGCTGACGGACGCCGTGCTCGGGGGCGAGCCCGCGCGCGCGTTTCGCGTGCTCGCGGCCTTGAGGGAAGAAGGCGTGCAGCCGGTTCTGGTATCCTGGGCCCTGGCCCGGGAGCTCAGCTTGCTCGCCAAGCTCAAGTTTGCGCTCGCCGGAGGCGAGAAGATCGAGACCGCTTTCGCCCGCAACGGCGTTTGGCCCCGCCGGCGGACGCTCGTCGGAAGGGCGCTGAAGCGGTACGAGTGGCCACGGCTGAAGGGACTGCTGACACAAGCCGCCGAAACGGACGCGATCGTCAAGGGCGCTCCCGGGGAGAGGCCCTGGGATGCCGTCTCGCGCCTCGTCGCAGCGATGTTGGATCGGCCCGCGCGGCCGGGGGTCGGCTGACGGGCGGCGCATGCGAGTCATCGGGATCCTCGGCGGCACCTTCGATCCGATCCACTACGGGCACCTTCGAACGGCTCTCGAGCTGCTCGAGCGGCTTGCGCTCTCGGAGATGCGCTTCATCCCGTGCGCGCATCCGCCGCATCGGCCGCCGCCCGCGGCTCCGGGCCGCGTCCGGCTCCGGATGGTGCGGGCGGCGATCCGCGGTCAGGCGGGATTCGTCGCGGACGCGCGCGAGCTCGAGCGCGCCGGCCCTTCGTATACGATCGACACGCTCGAAAGCCTGCGCGCGGACTATCCCGAGACCTCGCTCTGCCTCGTGCTCGGCATGGACGCCTTCCTCGGGCTGCCGCGCTGGCACCGCTGGCTCGAGATCTTCGATCTCGCCCACGTCGTCGTCGCGCACCGTCCGGGCTGGCGATACCCGGAGAGCGGTCCGCTCGGCGACCTCGTCAAGGAACGGCTCTGCTCGGACGCGGCGAAGCTCGCGACGGGCGCGGGCCGTATCCACGTCGAACCCGTCACGCAGCTCGAGATCTCCTCGACGGAGCTGCGCGCCGGTGTGCGGGCCGGCCGCGACCCGCGCTACCTCGTGCCGGACGCGGTCCGGCAGATCATCCTCGATACGGAGTGTTATGCAGCAGAAGAAACCACGGAACGCGCCAATGCGTAGGGGACTCGCGGAAGTCGTCGTGGAAGCGCTCGACGACATGAAGGCCGAGAGAGTCGTGAGCCTCGACGTCACGCATCTGACATCGATCACGGACACGATGATCATCGCGAGCGGCCGCTCGGACCGCCACGTGCGCTCGATCGCGGACAGGGTCCTCGAGCGCTGCAAAGAGGAAGGGTACAAGCCGCTCGGCGTCGAGGGTCAGGAGGCCGGCGAATGGGTGCTCGTCGATCTCGCGGACGTCATCGTCCACGTCATGCTGCCCAGGGTTCGGGAGTTCTACAACATCGAAAGGCTCTGGGATATCTCGGCCGGCGAAGAAGCGGCCGAGATGTAGCTCGCTCGATTTCTCGCTCGACGTAGCGAATCGCCGCCATGCGCCTCGTGCTCGTCGCGGCGGCGAACCGGCAGCCCTCGTGGGTCGACGAGGGTTTCGCCGAATACGCTCGGCGCTTCCGCGGAGCCTACGCGCTCGAGCTCAAGGAGATCCCGCTCGCGCCGCGCGGGCGGAACGCGCCCGCGGCCGCCGCCGTCGAGCGCGAGGGCGAGCGGATGCTCGCGGCCGTGCCGGCCGGCGCCCGCGTCGTGGCCCTCGACGAGCGCGGCCCGGTCTTGAGCACGAGCGACCTCGCCGCCCGGCTCGTCGACTGGCAAAGGCTCGGGGCGCCGGTCCATTTCCTCGTCGGGGGTCCCGACGGCCTCTCGCCCGGCTGTCTCGCGCGCGCCGAAGAGCGCTGGTCCCTCTCTCGCCTCACGCTGCCGCACGGCCTCGTCCGTATCATCGTCGCCGAAGCCCTCTATCGCGCCTGGACCGTCCTCGAGCACCACCCCTACCATCGCGCCAAAAAATGGGGACAGACCCCATTTTTCCCCTCTGCATCGGACGCCACGTTTTCTCCGGGTGCGGGAAAAATCGGGTCTGACCCCATTTTTTTCGCAGCGGCCGCGAAAAATGGGGTCTGACCCCATTTTCAGGTGCCGGCGAGAAATTCGGCTCCGACCCATTTCTCTAGGCGAGCGCCGGGCCGCCACGTATAGTCTCTTGAATGCGCAAGGATTTCGTATACCTCGCGTCCGCGTCGCCGCGGCGCCGAGAGCTGCTCGAGCAGATCGGCGTGCCGTTCGAGGTCCGCGCGGCGGAGATCGACGAGGAGCGCCTGCCCGGCGAGGCCCCGGGGCCGTACGTGCTGCGGGTCGCGGCCGCGAAGGCGCACGCGGTCTGGGCGCGGCTCGAGGGCGCGGCCGCCGAGACGCCGATACTCGCCGCCGACACGGCCGTCGTGCTCGACGGCGCGCTGCTCGGCAAGCCGTCGAGCGAGGCCGAGGCGCTCGAGATGCTCGCGAGGCTCTCGGGCCGCGAGCACCGCGTCTATACGGGCGTCGCGCTGCGGCACGGCGACGCCGTCGAGACGACGCTGACGACGAGCGACGTGCGGTTCCGGCCGACGACCGAGGCGGAGCGCCGCGCCTACTGCGCGTCCGGCGAGCCTTATGACAAGGCCGGCGGGTACGGCATCCAGGGCAAGGGCGCGGTTTTCGTCGACCACCTCTGCGGCAGCTACTCCGCCGTGATGGGCCTGCCCCTGCGCGAGACGGCCGCGCTGCTCGGGCGCGTCGGCCTGCCTGCTTGGCTCGCGGCCGGGCCCGCGGCATGACGCACGAGATCCTCATCAACGCGACGTCTCGCGAGGTCCGCGCCGCGCTCGTCGAGAACGGCGTGCTGCAAGAGGTCCTCATCGAGCGGGCGAGCCGCCGCGGGCTCATCAGCAACATCTACAAGGGCCGAGTCTCGCGGGTATTGCCGGGCATGCAGGCCGCGTTCGTCGACGTCGGCCTCGAGCGCACGGCGTTCCTGCACGCCTCGGACATCGTGCGCAATCCGACCGACGAGGTCCCGGACGGCGACGGCGAGCCCAATATCCGCGACGTCGTCAACGAGGGAGGGGCGTTGCTCGTTCAGGTGCTCAAGGACCCCCTCGGCACGAAAGGAGCGAGGCTCACGACGCACATCACGATCCCGTCCCGCTATCTCGTCATGCTGCCGAACGGGAGCGGCATCGGCGTGTCCGCACGCATCGAGGACGAGAGCGAGCGCAACCGCTTGCGCTCGCTCATGGACGCGATCATCGCGCCGCCGACGAAAGCGGGCTACATCGTGCGCACGGCGGCCGAAGGCGCGTCGCTCGAGGCGCTGCGCGCCGACATGCTGTTCCTGCAGAAGCTCTGGGAGGCGATCGAGGAGACGGCGGCGACGGCCGTGCCCGGCAGCCTCGTCTACGAGGATCTGCCGCTGCCGCTTCGCGTGCTGCGCGACCTGCTCGGCCCCGAGGTCGAGAGCGTGCGCGTCGACTCCGAGCGCGAGTACGTGCGCATGAAGGATTTCGTGAGCCGCTTCATGCCGCACATGTCGCCGAAGATCGAGCTCTACGCCGAGGATCGCCCGCTGTTCGATCTCTACGGCATCGAGGACGAGATCGATCGCGCGCTGAAGCGCAAGGTGGCGCTCAAGTCGGGCGGCTACCTGATCTTCGATCAGACCGAGGCCATGACGACGATCGACGTGAATACGGGCGGGTACGTCGGGCACCGCAATCTCGAGGAAACGATATTCCGCACGAATCTCGAGGCGGCCGTCGCGATCGCGCGGCAATTGCGGCTCAGGAACTTGGGCGGCATCATCATCATCGACTTCATCGACATGGCGGAGGAAGAGCACCGGACGCAGGTCCTGCAGGCCTTGACCGCGCGCCTCGCGGGCGACCATGCGAAGACGCAGATCATGAACGTCTCGCCGCTCGGGCTCGTCGAGATGACGCGCAAGCGGACGCGCGAGAGCTTGGAGCACGTGCTCTGCCAGCCGTGTCCGAGCTGCGAAGGGCGCGGCTTCGTCAAGTCGCCCGAGACCGTCTGCCACGAGATCTTCCGCGAGATTCTGCGGCAGCACCGCCAGTTCGACTTTCAGGAGCTCCTCGTCCTCGCGAAGCCCGACGTCATCGAACGGCTGCTCGACGAGGAGTCGGCGACCGTCGCGGAGCTCGAAGAGCTCACCGGCAAGCAAATCAGACTGCAAAGCGAAACCCTCTATGCTCCCGACCAGTTCGACGTCGTGCTGATGTGAAGACGCCGCGCTACTTGAAGCGGCTCGGGCGTGCGCTGCTCGGTGTCGCCGCCGGCGTCGTCATCCTGCTCGCCGTCGCGGTCGGCGGCTTCCGCCTCGCCGTGAGGCAGCTGCCGAGCTACGAGGCGGAGCTCCGAGCCTGGCTCAACGAGTCGCTCGGGCTCGAGCTCGACTACGACACGCTGAACGCGCGTTGGGGACTGCACGGACCCGAGCTCACGTTTCGCGGCGTCTCGGTCGCGGCGTCCGGCCGCGAAGAGCCCTTCCTCGTCGCGAAGGAGGCGCGCGTCGTCATCGATCCGTGGACGGCGATCACGGAGCGGCGGCTTCGCATCGGCCGCTTGAGCATCGACGGCACGCGTTTCGCGCTCGTGCGCGAGCGCACGGGAGCGCTTCATCTGCTCGGCGCGCCCGCGGGCTCGGAAGCCCGGCTCGATCTTGCGCTCGTGGTGCCGCGCGGTATCCGGGTCGGCGTGCGCAACAGCAGCGTCGTCTACGACGACCGGCAGGACGGCCTGTCGTGGACGTTTCGCGACGTCGACGCGGACTTGACGCGCGGCTCCGACGTCCTGCAAGTCGAGGCGAGCGCGCGGCCGCCGGACGAGCTCGGCAGCCGCTTCGAGATCGCCGTCCAGAGCGAGGCGCGCGACGCGAGCGATCTCGGCCGCAACTGGCGCCTGTTCGTCGACGCGCGCGACGTCGATCTCGCTGCGCTCGCGCCCGCGCTGCCTGCGCTCGCGCCGATCCCGTCGCACGGCGCGGGACACGTTGCCGTGTGGCTCGAGTGGACGGGCGGCGCGCTCGCTCGCGGCATGCTCGAGACCGCGCTCGACGACGTCGATTGGAGCGCGGCCGCGCGAGCGGACTCGGCCTCCGGCTATCGGCACGTCTCGCTCTCCGCGGAATGGCTGCGCAACTCGAGCGGCGGCTGGCACGTGACGCTCGACGACGTCGACCTCGACAGGGGTCAAGCGTGGCCGAGCGGTCAGGACGCCGTCATCGACGTCGACCGCGGGCCCGACGGCATCAAAGGCGTGAGCGTCCGCGCGGACTTCGTGCGCCTCGAAGATCTCGCGCCGCTCGTGCGGACGCTGCCCGGCTCCGCGCTCGCGCGCCAACTGGCGGACCCCGCTCTCCCCGAGCGCTGGCTCGAGCTCGCGCCGCGCGGCGAGCTCTCCGGCATCGATCTCTCCCTCGCGCCCGGAGCGGAGGGCTGGAGCTATACGTTGGCCGGCCGCTTCGCCGGCCTCGGCGTCGACGCGCGCGGCACCTGGCCCGGCTTCACGGGGCTCTCGGGCGAGATCCGCGCGGACTCGAGCAGCGGCCGCGTGAGTCTCGCGACCCGCGGCGCGGCGCTCGATTTCCCCGCGCTCTTCAGGAACAGGCTCGCGATCGACGAGCTCTCCGGCATCGTCGTCTGGCGCAAAGGCTTCGACGGCGTTCGCGTCGTCGGCGACGACCTCGTCCTCGCGAATCGCGACGCGACGACGCGCACGAGCCTCGAGCTCACGTTGCCGGCGGCCGGCGGCTCGCCGCTGCTCGACATGGAGACTCGGTTCGGCCCGTTCGACGTCGCGGCCGCGAAGCGGTATCTGCCGGTGCACAAGATGCCGGCCGCCGTCGTGCAGTGGCTCGACCAGTCGCTTGCAGGCGGCCGCGCGACCAAGGCCGACGTGCGCTTCTTCGGCCCGCTGGCCGCGTTTCCGTTCGACGGGGGCGAGGGACAGTTTCGGGCCTCGGTATCCATCGAGAACGCCGTCCTCGATTACGTCGCCGGCTGGCCCCGCGCCGAGGATCTCGACGGCACCGTCGAGTTCGTGAACGCGAGCTTCGCGGCGCGGGCCACGGGGCGCGTGCTCGGCAACGTCGGTCGCGACGTGCGCGTCGACATTCCGGACCTGCGCAACGCGACGCTCGCGCTGCACGCCGACACCGAGGGACCTTTGGCCGACGTGCTCGGCTTTCTCCAGGCGGCGCCGCCGATCGCGGCTCGGCTCGGCCCGGGCTACGAGCGGCTGCACGCGCTCGCGGGCCGCGGCGCGGTCGCGCTCGACCTTTCGCTGCCGCTCAAGGATCTCGCCGCGTACGACGTGAAATCGAGGCTCGGCATCGCGGACGGCGAGCTCGCCGTCGACGGATTCGGGCCCCATGCGACCGAGGTCGACGGCGCGCTCGAGCTCGCGGACGGCGTGCTGCGCGGCAGCGGGATCAAGGCGATCTTCCTCGACGGCCCCGTGACGGCCGACGTGCTCCCGCCCGGCGCGGACGAGCCGGCGTATCGGGCGAAGCTCGATTTCGCCGGCGAGGTCACGGCCGACGCCGTCGCGAAGGCGTTCCGTCTGCCGTTCGCGGATCTCGCCGCCGGGCAGACGCGATGGCAGGGCGAGCTGCTGATTCCCGCGCAAACCGACGACGAGGCCGGCCCGCCGCTCAGCATTCGTGTCGCTTCGAACCTCGCGGGCGTTGCGCTGAATTTTCCCGCGCCGTTCGACAAGGCGCCGGCCGACCCGCTGAGCCTCGAGGTCGGCATCGAGCTTCCGGACAGCCGCCACGCGCGGCTCTCGGGACATCTCGGGGCGACGCGCCGCTTCACGCTCGCCTTCGAGGATTCGGGCGACGGCGCCGAGCTTACGGGTGGCGCGCTGCGCTTCGGCGGCGCCGAGCCCGTGCTGCCGCCGGGCGGCGGTCTCGTCGTCGACGGCACGCTGCCGCATCTGCACTTCGACGAGTGGCTCGCGCTCATGCATCGGTCCGCTCCGGGCGCGGAGCTCGCGAGCGGCGCGGTCGGCGAGCTCTTCGAGCAAGCCGATCTCGACGTCGCCGATTTTCGCGTGCTGGGCCAGCGGCTCGGCATGAGCCGGCTCAGCGTGCGGCGCAGCGATGCGGAATGGGACATCGGCATCGACAGCGAAGCCGTCGCCGGACGCATCTCCGTGCCGCTCGATCTCGCGTCGCGGCCGCAGATCGTGGCGCGCATGCAGCGGCTCTACCTCGAGGGCGGCGCAAGCGGCGGCACAGGCGCAAGCTTCGATCCGCGCAAGCTCGTCGGACTTTCGCTCGAGGCCGATGCCTTCGGGTTCGGCGCGCGCCGCTTCGGCAGCCTGAGCGCCGACGTGCAGTCGGACCGCGACGGGCTTCGGCTCGTCTCGTTCAAGAGCAAGAGCGACGCATTCACGACCGAAGGCAGCGGCGGCTGGTTCGTCGAGCAGGGCGCGCCCGTGACGCGTCTTCAGTTGAAGCTCGATTCGACGAACGTCGAGGCCGCGCTCAAAGACCTTGCGCTCGCGCCCATCGCCTCGGGCAAGAAGGCCGAGGTCACGGCGACCGTGCAGTGGCCGGGCGCGCCGTCCTCGAGCTGGATGCAGCACGTCGCCGGCGAGCTCTCGATGCACTTCGAGAACGGCAGTCTCCTCGACATCGATCCCGGCGCGGGCCGCGTGGTCGGGCTCATGAGCATCACGGCGCTGCCGCGCCGGCTCGCGCTCGATTTCCGCGATGTGTTCAACAAGGGTCTCGTATTCGACGAGATCTCGGGCGATTTCCTGCTCGCGGACGGCAATGCCTACTCGGACAACCTCAAGGTCGCCGGGCCGGCCGCCGAGATCGGCGTCGCAGGACGCGTCGGCTTGCGCGACCACGACTTCGCGCAGCAGGCCGTCGTCACCGCCGAGCCGGGCAAGGTGCTGCCGACCGTCGGCGGCCTCATCGGCGGCGCCGGCGTCGGCGCGGCCCTCTTGATCTTCACGCGAATCTTCAAAGAGCCGCTCAAGGGCATCGGCCGCGCGTCCTATTGCGTGACCGGCGACTGGGATGCGCCGAAGGTGGAGCGGCTCAGCGCCGAGCAGCTTCAGGAGGGGCGCATCTGCGCAGAGCTGCCGGCCGGCGGCCTGCCGCACGAGAAGAAGATCGAGGCCGCTCCGCGCAGGGCGGGCACGGCACGAACGAGCGCGTCTCGTGCGGCGCCGAGAGTCGGCGGGCCGGCGCCGCAGGACGGCGGCACCGACGGCGCGGCCGCGCAGCCGAGGGCGCGAGGGCTCAAAACGGCCGGGCCGCGCGCTCGCCGCGAGGACGCGCCGCCGCAAGAGGAGCCGAACAGGCGAGAGGAGCCGCACTGATATGAGAGTCGCCGCGATTCAGATGACGAGCGGGCGCGACGTCGCCCGCAATCTCGACGAGGCGGGCCGCCTCGTCGCGAGTGCAGCGGAAGACGGCGCAAAGCTCGTCGTGCTGCCCGAGAACTTTTCGTTCCTCGGCGCCGAGGACGCGGAGCGGGTCGCCGCGGCCGAGGAGCCGGGCGACGGTCCCGCGCAGCGCTTCCTGGCCGATGCCGCACGCGCGCACGGCATTTGGCTCGTCGGCGGCACCATCCCCGTCCGCGACCGGAACGAACGCGCCTATTCCCGGTCTATGTTCTTTGCGCCGGACGGCCGCTGCATCGGGTCATACGACAAGATGCATCTCTTCGACGTCGCGATTCCCGGACAGGCGTCCGAGAGCTACAGGGAGTCGGCGACGACGGCTCCCGGGCAGCGCGCGGTCGTCGTCGAGACGCCCTTCGGCCGCGTCGGCATGGCGGTCTGCTACGACGTGCGTTTCCCCGCGCTCTTTCATCGGCTCGGGGTCCTCGGCATGGACATCGTCGTGCTGCCCGCGGCCTTCACGGTGCCGACGGGGCGCGTGCACTGGCTGCCGCTGCTTCAGGCACGCGCGATCGAATCGCTCTGCTACGTCGTCGCGTCGGGTCAGTGGGGCGAGCACGCGGGCGGTCGGAAGACTTACGGCCATTCGCTCGTGATCGGCCCCTGGGGCGAGGTGCTCGCGGAGCGCGCGGAAGGTCCTGGTGTCGCGGCCGCGGATATCGATATGATCGAGCTCCAACGATTGCGCAGCAAATTCCCCGTTCTCCAACATCGGCGAGAAATCACGCAATGATCCAGGTTCAGCCACGAGTCCAGATTCCCATCGCGACGACCGTCGATCCGGTCGCGGTCGCGACGCGCCAGATCCTCGAGCCCGCCGGGCTCGACACGGCCGCGCTCGATCGCGCGCTCGGCACGCTCATGACGCGGCAGCTCGACTATGGCGACCTTTACTTCCAGTCGACCCGCTTCGAGAGCTGGTCCGTGGAGGACGGCACCGTCAAGGAAGGCGCGTTCAGCATCGACCAGGGTGTCGGCGTGCGCGCGATCTCGGGCGAGAAGACCGGCTTTGCGTACGCGGATCAGCTGGATCTCGCCTCGCTGCTCGATGCGGCGAACGCGGCCCGCGGCATTGCGAAGAGCTCGGGCGACGGCAAGTACAAGGTGCCGGTCCGCTCGCCGGGGCACACGCTCTACGAAGCCGTCGATCCGTTGCCAACGTTGACCGATCACGACAAGGTCGCGCTGCTCACCGAGCTCGATCGTTTCGCGCGTCAGCTCGATCCGCGGGTCATCCAGGTCGTCGGCAGCCTCTCGGGCGTCTACGAGATGGTGCTGATTCGAAGCTCGGACGGCGTTCTCGCGGCGGACGTGCGGCCGCTCGTGCGTCTCAACGTCTCGGTCATCATCGAGCAGAACGGGCGGCGCGAGCAGGGCTATGCCGGCGGCGGCGGCCGCGGCGATTTCAGCCTCGTCGCGGCGAACGACGTCGCGCAGCGCCTCGCGCGCGAGGCCGTGCGCCAAGCGCAAGTCAACCTCGAGGCGGTCCAGGCACCGGCCGGCAACATGCCCGTCGTGCTCGGCCCCGGCTGGCCCGGCGTGTTGCTGCACGAGGCCATCGGGCACGGTCTCGAGGGCGACTTCAATCGCAAGGGAACGTCGGCGTTCAGCGGCCGCATGGGCGAGCGCGTCGCGACTGCCGCGTGCACGGTCGTCGACGACGGCACGCTGCCGGGGCGCCGCGGCTCGCTCAACATCGACGACGAGGGCGTGCCGACGGAATGCACGACGCTCATCGAGGCGGGCGTGCTCAAGGGATACATGCAGGACAAGCTCAACGCACGGCTCACGAAGAGCAGGCCGACCGGCAACGGCCGGCGGGAGTCGTACGCGTTCGCGCCGATGCCGCGCATGACGAACACGTACATGCTGCCCGGCGACCGGGATCCCGAGGAGATCATCGCGTCGGTCGAGCGAGGCATCTACGCGCCGAACTTCGGCGGCGGGCAGGTCGACATCACCTCGGGCAAGTTCGTGTTCTCCGCGAGCGAGGCCTATCTCATCGAGAAGGGCAAGAAGACGCGCCCCGTCAAAGGCGCGATGCTGATCGGCAGCGGACCCGAGGTGCTCACGCGCGTGTCGATGGTCGGCAACGACCTCGAGCTCGACGCGGGCGTCGGCGTCTGCGGCAAGGACGGCCAATCCGTCCCGGTCGGCGTCGGGCAGCCGACGCTCAAGATCGACTCGCTGACGGTCGGCGGCACGGAGGCGTGAGGTCGAGCGCGCGGGGCGCGCCGCGAGATCGGCCGCGGCCCGCGAATATCGCCCGCTCGGGCGGTCGGTCGTGGCGTGCGCCGTGAATCGCTTCACTGCATTTGCAGGGCCGCTTTGGTAGCCTGCTGCTTCGGTCCAGGAAGGACGAGATCGCGAGATGGAATTCGACGAAACGATGACGGAGGCGGATTTCAGCCGCCCGCTGCTCGACTCCCATGAAGAGCATTATGTCAGTCAGGGCGAGCCCGACCTCGCCGTCGACGGGCTCGAGGCGACGCTCGTCATGCGCCTCTTGGGGCTCCTGACGGGCAAGAGCTCCTGAGTTTCCTCATGAGCGCGCGAGCCTCGGCGCCTGCAAGGAAACGCGCCGTCAAGATCGCCGTCGAAACCGGCCGCTCGCCGAAGCGCCGCGGCGGAGCCGGCCCTGCGAAAGGCGGAAGGCCGGCCGCGACCGTCGCGGAGGGCCGAGCGCCGTCGAGCGCGCCGCCGTTCGAGATGGATGCTTGGGAGCCGTCCTTGCTCGCGAAGCTGCTGGGGCTCGAGGGCGGGCAGGAAGAGCGCTGATTCGCCTCGGCTCGCCTCGAGTCGAGCCCGTTCAGCTCGAGCTGCCGGCGCGCCCGAGCTTCGCGGGCGCCGGCTCGGAAGCGTCTTCCTCGTCTCGGGCCTCTTCCGGCGACTCGATCTCCGCGTCGTCCACGCCGACCTCCAGCCCGGCGGCCGCGCCGCCTTCCGCACCCGCATCCAGCACGTCGTCCATGTCTTCCGTTCCGTCGAGCGTGTCGACTCCGACGAGATCGTCGGCCGATCGATCGCTATCGCGGCGCTCGGTCGGGCCCGAGGCCTGACCGCGGTCTCGAAATACGAGCGTGTGCTCTCCGATCTGCACCACGTCGCCGTCGGCAAGCACATGATGCTTGACGCGCCTCGCGCCGAGGAAGATGCCGTTCGTGCTGTTGAGATCCTCTATGACGGAGCGGCCGCGGTACGTGACGATCTGGGCATGATGGCGCGAGATGAACTTGCTCTGGATCTGCACGTCGTTGTCGGGCGTGCGCCCGATGATGGCGCGTCCCGGCGGCAGCACGTGGTGCGACACGACCTCGTCCCGGAACAACAGATCGACGCTCGGTAAATGGGCGACGCGAGGGTGCTCCCCGGTCGAGTCGCGGTGCTCCCGAGAGCGCAGCCTTTCGGCGTACTCGATCCATTGCAGCTCTTCGGCGGCGGCCTTGACGAGCGAGGCATCGACTGTATCGCGCTCTTCGGCGAACGCGCACAGCATCGCCGTATCGCAGATCACGTTCGTGAGACGCGGCACGCCGCCGGAGTAGCGGAACACGACGTCGAAGGCGTCGTTCGTGAAGATGGCGCGATCGCCGGAGCCTGCGACGCGGAGGCGGTGCTCGATGTACTCGCGCGTCTCGCGTTTCGAGAGCGAGCCCAAATGAAAGCGCAGGCGCACGCGCTGAGCGAGCTGCTCGAGCTTCGGCGAGTCGAGCTTCGCCGCGAGCTCGGGCTGCCCGGCGAGGATGATCCGAAGCAGCTTCTCCTTTTGCGCCTCGATGCCGGAGAGCATGCGGATCTCTTCGAGCACCTGCCGCGACAGATTTTGCGCCTCGTCGACCACGAGCAGCAGCTTCTTGTCGGCTGCGTACTGCTCGATCATGTAATCGCGCAGCATCGTTAGCAGCTCGATCTTTTGCATCTTGAACGGCTTGAAGCCGAACTCGACGAGCAGGGCCTGGAGAAATTCGACCGGGGAGAGCTGCGTTTGATTGACGTGCCCGATGACGACGTCGTCGCCGAGCTCAGAGAGAAAGCTCTCGATCAGCGTGGTTTTGCCCGAGCCGATGTCGCCCGTGATCACGACGAAGCCGTCCGCGAGCCAAATAGTGGACTCCATGTAGGCTTTCGCGCGCGAGTGTTGCTTGCTCGCGAAGAGGAACTGCGGATCCGGCGTGAGCCGGAAAGGCGGTTCCTTGAGTCCAAAAAGCTCGCAGTACATCTTGAGTGCGCCGGCTAAGTCTCGTTCAAGACTAATACAAATAGGGGGGCGATTCGAGCAAACCCCGGCACACTTCGGCGCCATGCGGGAAGGGCGGGGCCGCGGCCCCGGCGCGCGATTCTGCGCCGCCGGCCGGCGATTCTACGCCGCGGCGCGGCGTGCTTCTGCGCGTTCTGCGGAGGTCGGCTGCGCGCCGGCGGGGCCGTCAGGCCAGGACCGCGCGCAGCTCGTCGAGACGCTCGAGCAGGCGGTCTCTGGACCCGTCGAGCAGCGTGCAATGACCGAGCTTACGGCCCGGCCGAGGGTCCTTGCCGTAATCGTGCAGGTGCGCGCCGCGGAACGCGAGCACGCGCTCTCGCGGCGGCATGCTGCCGAGCAGATTCAGCATGCCGGCGTAGCCGCGCGCGGCCGTGTCGCCCAAGGGCCAGTCGAGGACGGCGCGCAGATGATTTTCGAACTGGCTCGTCTCCGCGCCCTCGATGGTCCAGTGCCCGGAGTTGTGCACTCGGGGCGCGATCTCGTTCGCGAGCAGGCCGTCGCGCGTGGAGAAGAGCTCGATCGTGAGCACGCCGCGGTAGTCGAAGCGGTCGAAGATCGCGCGGAGCCAGGACTCGGCCTGGCGCTGCAGCTTCGCGTCCTCGAACGGCGCGACCGTCGAGACGAGGATGCCGTCGCGATGCGTGTTCTCCGCGAGCGGATAGAACGCGGCCTCGCGCGAGCTCCTCGCGCCGACGAGGGAAAGCTCGCGGTCGAAGCGGACCCAGCCTTCGGCGATCGCGGGCCTCTGGCCGAGCTCGGCCCATGCGGCTTCGAGCTCGTCCCGCGAGCGGGCCAATCGCTGGCCGCGGCCGTCGTAACCGAGCCGCCGCGTCTTCAGGAGCAGCGGCCACCCGAGCGCCGCGGCGTGCCCGAGATCCTCGGCTCGATCGATCGCGACGAAAGGCGCGGCCGGGATGCCGAGCTCTCGAAAGAGCTCCTTCTCGGCGAGCCGGTCCTGCGCGGCCGCGACGGCCGCGACCGGGGGGCGAATCTCGGCGACGCCGGCGAGCGCCGCGAGCGCGTCGATCGAGACGTTCTCGATGTCGAGCGTGACGACGTCGACGCCGCGCGCCAAGCGCCGCAGCGCGTCATGATCGTCGAGCTCCGCAGCGATGCTCGGCGCGACTTGCGCGCCCGGCGAGCGAGGATCCTTGTCGAGCAGCACGCACTCGATGCCGAGCGGATAGCCGGCGAGCGCGAGCATGCGGCCGAGCTGTCCGGCGCCGATGATGCCGACTCGGGGCTCGTCCTTGGACATCGGCCGGCGGCGTAAGGGAGCCGCGCTACTGCGCGTCGGCAGCGCGCGGGTCGGGCTGCTCGAGCACGTTCTCGGTCTGCGTGCGTCGATAATTCTCGAGCGCGGCGCCGATCTCCGCGTGCTTGTTTGCGAGGATCGCGCAGGCGAGCAGCGCGGCGTTCACGGCGCCGGCCTTGCCGATGGCGAGCGTGCCGACCGGGACGCCGGCAGGCATCTGAACGATCGACAGCAGCGAATCGATGCCGTTCAGCGTTTTCGACTTGACGGGCACGCCGAGCACGGGAAGGCGCGTCTTTGCGGCCGTCATTCCCGGAAGATGCGCGGCCCCTCCGGCGCCGGCGATGATGGCCTCGAGCCCGCGCTCGACGGCGGACGAGGCGTATTCGTAGAGCAGGTCGGGCGTACGATGTGCCGAGATCACGCGCACCTCGTGCGGAACTCCGAGCTGCTCGAGGACGTTCGCGGCGTGGCACATCGTGGACCAGTCCGAGACCGATCCCATGATGACTCCGACTAGTGGTTTCATCGCGGCATTGTACAGCAGGTAGAATCGAGTTCTCACCCGAACGAGCCGTCGACAACATGGATGCGAGCGCCGTCGAAAACACTCTCCGCGAGATCGCCGCGCGGGCCGTCGAGCTCGGCCTACACCTCGGGGCCGACCAGGCCGAGGCGGCCGCGAGCCAAGAGGAGGGACTCTCCGTCACGGTGCGCCTCGGCGAGGTCGAGTCGGTCGAGCGGCAGCGCGACCGCGGCCTCGCCGTCACCGTGTACAAAGAGACGCGCAAGGGCGCCACGAGCACGAGCGACTTCTCCGAGCGCGGCGTCGAAGACGCCGTGCGCAAGGCGCTCAGCATCGCGAGCTTCACGGCGCAAGATCCGTACGCCGGGCTCGCCGACGCGGAGCTCATGGCGAAAGGCGAGCCGCCCGATCTCGAGCTCTATTTTCCGAGCGACCTCGGCGTGGACGCGGCGACCGAGCTCGCGCTGCGCGCCGAAAATGCGGCGCGCGGCTTCGATCCGCGCATCGATAATTCCGAAGGCGCGACCGCGGCCGCGGGCGAGGGCCTGCGCATTTATGCCAACAGCCACGGTTTCATCGGCGGCTATCCCACGAGCAACTACTCCGCGAGCTGCGGCGTCATCGCGAAGGGAGATGGGTCGCTCGAGCGCGACTACTGGTACACGGTCGCCCGCGCGTTCGGCGATCTCGACGATCCGGAGCAGGTCGGGCGCCGAGCCGCAGAGCGCGCCGTGAGCCGCCTCGGCGCACGGCAGGTCAAGACCAAGGTCGTGCCCGTGATCTTTCCCGCGGAGCTTGCGCGCAGCCTCTTCGGCCATCTCATCGCCGCGATTCGCGGCACGAGCCAATATCGCAAGTCGACGTTTCTGCTCGATTCGATCGGCAAGCAAATCTTTCCGGATTTCATCGAGGTCGAGGAGGACCCGTTCATCCCGCGCGGGTTGGCCAGCGGCGCGTTCGACGCCGAAGGGGTCGCGACGCGGCGCCGCATGCTCGTCGAGCGCGGGGTGCTGCAAGGTTACGTGCTCTCGAGCTACTCGGCGCGAAGGCTCGGCATGCAAACGACGGGTAACGCGGGCGGGGCGCACAATCTCGTCGTGAAGCCGACGGCGGGCCCGCTCGAGGAGCTCGTCGCGGACTGCGAGGAGGCCTTCGTGGTCGGCGAGCTGCTCGGGCAAGGCGTGAACCCGGTGACCGGGGACTACTCCCGGGGCGCGGCGGGCTACTGGGTCGAGCGCGGCAAGATCGCGTATCCCGTCAACGAGGTCACGGTCGCAGGGAACCTCGTCGAGATCTTCGGCTCGATCCGCGCCGTCGGGTCGGACGTCGACGTGAGGGGCGGCATTCGCACGGGCTCCGTGCTCGTCGACAAGCTCACGATCGCGGGGCAGTAGGCTCTAGGAGCGCGTTCGGCGCGGAGTTTCGCCGGGCGCTCTGCGAAGAGCCAGGCTTCGACGCGACGCTCGAGCTCGAGCATTGCGTGCGACGCGCGGATGAATTTCGCTCTAGGAGGTTGCGATGTCGCGCCCGGTCAGGCGGAGCAGCGCCTCGTGATACTTCTGCCGCGTGCGCTCGATGACGACGGCGGGCAGGTGCGGGCCCGGCGCGCGCTTGTCCCATTCGAGCGTCTCGAGGTAGTCGCGCACGTACTGCTTGTCGAAGCTCGGGGGCGACGAGCCGGGCTCGTAAGTGTCCGCGGGCCAAAATCTCGACGAATCCGGCGTCAGCACCTCGTCGATGAGCGACAGCTGACCGTCCGCCGAGAGGCCGAACTCGAACTTCGTATCCGCGATGATGATGCCGCGGTCCCGCGCGTACGCCGTCGCCTCCGCATAGAGCTTCAGGGAGAGGTCGCACACTCGGTCCGCGAGCTCGACGCCGATGAGATTGCGCACCTCGTCGATCGAGATGTTCTGGTCGTGCGTCCCGGGCGCGGCCTTCGTGCTCGGCGTGAAGATCGGCTCGCGCAGCTGCTCGGCGAGCTCGAGGCCCGAGGGCAGCTCGACGCCCGAAACCTTTCCGGTCTGGCAATAGTCTTTCCATCCCGAGCCGATGAGGTAGCCGCGGACGACGGCCTCGAGGGGCAGGGGCTTCAAATAGCGCACCACGACGGCGCGTCTCTCGACGACCGCGCGGTCTTCCGGCTCCGACAGCACCTCCGTCGGATCGATGCCGGTCAAGTGATTCGTGACGAGACCCGCGAGCCGGTCGAACCAGAAGTTGGAGATGGCCGTCAAGACGATCCCTTTGCCCGGGATCGGATCGGGCAGCACGACGTCGAACGCCGAGATTCGGTCGGTGGCGACGATGAGCAGCCGCTCCGCGTCGACTCGATAAATGTCGCGCACCTTGCCGCGAGTAAGCAGCTCGAGGCCGCGCAAGCGCGATTCGAACAAAGGTTCCACGGGTCGCCGCGTCTCCGATTGCGTTGGGTGGAAAACGCAAGATAATGACGCCACGCGCGCCGTTCCGGCAACTCGTAGGTATCGGGGGCCGCGTTTACGGAACGACGATGGAGTGGAAGGGAAAAGCGGTCGGCGGAATCCTCGGCTTTGCCGCGGCGGGCCCCGTGGGCTCCGTCCTGGGCCTGCTGCTCGGCCACAAGTTCGACCAAGGCAGCCGCGGCCGCCTCGGCGCGGAAAGCTTCGCAACGGCGCCCG
>DASTSM010000137.1:0-3171 GCA_035760685.1 Gammaproteobacteria bacterium
GTCGGGATTGAAATAGATTTCGGACCGATTGCTGACGGTCCAGCGCGCGGCGCCGGCGGCCTTCGCGGCGGCGCTGCAGTCGTTGAAGACCGCATAGCTCGCGCACGGGAAGTAGCCGGGGTAGCGCGCGGCATCCGAGAAAATCTGATCGACGGCCGCTTGCGTCGGCAGACCTCCGCTCTGCACGTTCGAGACGCCGAGGACCGCCGA
Organism: Gammaproteobacteria bacterium; assembly: GCA_035760685.1. GTDB lineage: Bacteria > Pseudomonadota > Gammaproteobacteria > Steroidobacterales > Rariloculaceae > ZC4RG20. The sequence continues at coordinate 211 of DASTSM010000137.1, forward strand.
GGCCGGCGAGTAGCCCGGCATCTGGATGAATCCGCCCGCGTTGCTGCCCGCATCGAACCAGCCGTTCCGGTAGAAGTCGCGATCCTTCAACAGCACTTCGCCGCGGTCGTACCACTCGACGCCGAGCATGACGTTGCTCTTGCCGTCGCCGGAGTTCGTGCCGAGCAAGGCCGTGAAGCGCGTCTCCGCGCCGTCGCCCTCTGCCGTCATGCTGGACTGAAAGTCCATGTCGACGCCTTCGAAATCCTTCTTGAGGATGAAGTTCACGACGCCGGCCATGGCGTCCGCGCCGTACACAGCGGAAGCGCCGCCCGTGATCGTCTCGACGCGCTCGATGGCGGCCGAAGGAACCGTATTCACGTCGACGACGAGCGCGGCGTTCGCGGGCTGTGCGCGCCGGCCGTCGATGAGCACGAGGGTGCGGTTCGTGCCGATACCGCGCAGGTTGACGCTGCCGATGCCGAGCGAGGCCGTCGGGCCCGCTTGAATGCCCTGGTCGAACTGAGTGTCGGCCGGGACGAACTGCGGCATCTGGTTCAGCACGCTCTCGATGCTGATCGTGCTCGAGTTCTCGAGGCGCGCCGAGTCGACCGTGACGATGGGGCTCGGGGCCTCGAAGTCGCGCCGAACGATGCGCGAGCCCGTGACCGTGACTTCTTCGATGGCCTGCTGCTGCTGTTGCTGCTGTGCGCGAACCGTCTGCGCGCCCAGAATCGCGGAAATCGTCGAGGCAAGCAGCGTGAGCTTATGGCAATCCGCTGCCTTGAGCTTTCGTAATCGCATAGGACTCCCCAGGATGTGATTAGAACGGCTAATCGCAGCCCTCGCCCCGCGGGCGAGTGTTGCCGCCAAAAAACTTGATTGACCTCCCCCTCTTCGGGCGCCGAGCCTATGTCAAATCGCCCGTTGCCGAGTCTGCATGAGCGCTTGGCGCGCGACTAGATCACTGTTATTGCTATTACTGCGGCTACCTGTTGCGAGAACCGCACACCTCGGGAGCCTACCTAGCCGACTTTTTCGGCCCGCATGTTCAACGCCACTCGGCTGCGGAAGAACTGCGAGACGATCCACTTCTCCCCTCGGGTCGGCGGCAAGCCCGCATGCACCATGCGCTCGTCGGGACCGCCCGTCGGCAGCGCGTTCGTGAAGAAGAGCCCCCCGCGCCGCGTGCCTTTGTGCTTGAACCCGAGCTCGGGGAAACCCGTTTCGCCGCCCTCGTAGTCGTCGTTCAAATAGAGCAGGAAGGTGATGATGCGCTCGCCGCGCTCCTCGATGATCTTCGCGTAGTCCGGAAGCCGCGGATTCACGAAGTCGAAATGGTTCGTGATCTGCTCGCCCGTTTCGTAGTGGAGAATCGTCGGGCCCTCCGCGTTCCGGAGCGTCACGCCGCACGCGGCCGACATGCGGTACTGCATCATGACCTGCACGAGGTCGATGTCCGCGAGATCGAACGTCACGATCGTATTCGTGCGCATGTGATCGGCGACGTCGCCGCCTTCCCCGGGATCGTAGATCAGCGCGCGGCGCAGCCTGCCCGCCGCGCGCTGCTTGAGCCATGCGCACGCGGCATCCGTGCCGAGATCGGCGAAGCGGCGGACCAGCGGCGCTGGGTGCAACGTGACGCCTTCGGGCACGCGGAGCCAGAACTTAAGATCGATCCTCTCGGCAAGCCCCCGCCACTCGGAGGCTTCCGGAACGGCGCCGGGGCCGGCCGCGAGCACGCGGAGCTGGCCCCGCGCCGACTCGGAGCCGCGCTCCGCCGCGTGGATCAGCAGGCCGAACGCGCCGCTCCAGCTTTGCTCGACGTGCGTGCCGAGCGCCGCCAAGGCGGCGACCCGCAGCGCGGCCTCGAGATTGCCGCCGCGCAGCGCGTCGCCGAGGAGCTTCACGGCATCGTTCGGCAGATAGGGCGCCCGATCGCCGACGAGCAAGCGCTTCGCCAAGGCCACCATCGCCTCGAGATCGCCGCGCTGGGCGCCGAGCGCCATCGCGTTGACGGCCTCGTAATAGCGGCCGGCGGCGTCGTGCTCCGCGGCCTCGGCGAGGTAGCCGGTCACGTAGAACCTCCGGCGCGCGGGACGGCCGGCAACGCGGCCCGATCGCGGATGAATTGCGAGACGATCCACTTCTCCCCCGAAGTCGGCGGCCGGCCCGCGTGCAGCATGCGCCGATCCGGCCCTCCGCCGTTCGGCAGCGCGTTGACGAAGTAGAGACCGTCGCCCGCCCGGCCCTTGTGGCTCAGGCCGAGCGTCGGAAAGTCGGTCTCGCCTCCCCCATAGTCGTCGTTGAGATACGCGAGGAACGTGATGATGCGCTCGCCGCGCTCCGCGATCTCGCGCGCGTAGCCCGGCGTGTCGGGATCGACGAAGTCGTAGTGGTTGACGATCTCTTCGCCCACCTCGTAGTGCAGAACGGCGGGGGCCTCCATGTTGCGAACCGGCACGCCGCATGCGGCCGACATGCGGACCTGGAGCAGCACCTGCACGAGGTCGGTATCGGCGAGATCGAACTCCGCGACGGTATTCGTGCGGGTGCCGGCGGCGAGGTTGCGCCGGCCCACGGGATCGTAGACGAGCGCCCGCTTGAGCTTGCCCCGCGCCCGCTCGATGAGCCACGCGCCCACGCCGGGCGGCACGAAGTCCGCGAACAGGCGGATGTCCGGCGACGCATGCAGCGCAGCGCCGGGCGGCGGCACGCTCCACGCGCCGAAATCGATGGTGCCGGCCAGCGAGCGCCAGACGTCGCGCGGCGCGCGCTCGGCCGTGGCCGCGCCACGGACGAGATCCGCGTCCCTCGACAACAGGCGGAGCTGATGCCTCGCTCGATCCTCGCCGCGCTCCGCGGCGAGGACGAGCAACCCGACGGCGTCGTTCCAGCTCTGGCCGACGTGGGCGCCGAGCGCGGCCAACGTCGAGAGCCGCAGAGGCGCCTCGCCGCCGCCGCGATTCATCGCGTCGACGA
>DASTSM010000138.1:0-6185 GCA_035760685.1 Gammaproteobacteria bacterium
CGCGACGGCCGCGGGCCGCGCCTTCTTCACGAAAGTGATCGAGTCGCTCGGCGCGGCGCCCGATGCGCCGCTGAAGGAGATGGACCCCGAGCTGCGCGCGGCGTTGGCCGTGGGGCGCCCGATCCGGTTCGTCGAGCCCGATCGCATCGACGAGCCCGAGTTTTTCGTCGTCCGCTGATTCACCCTCAACCCTTAAACAGAGGAGACACGACATGACCACGAAGTACACCGGCAGCTGCTTCTGCGGAGCCGTGACGCTCGAAATTTCCGGCGCGCCGGAAGCCATGGGCTATTGTCATTGCAGCTCTTGCCGCTCCTGGTCGGCCGGACCCGTCAACGCTTTCACGCTGTGGAAGCCCGAGAACGTCAAGGTCACGAAAGGGGCCGACCTCATCGGCAGCTTTCAGAAGAGCGACAACAGCGAGCGGAAGTGGTGCACGAAGTGCGGCGGGCACCTGCTCACGCACCATCCGCTGTGGGCGCTGACCGACGTCTATGCGGCCACGATCCCGGGCCTCGAGTTCGAGCCGGCGGTGCACGTGAACTACGCCCACACCGTGCTGCCCATGAAGGACGGGCTGCCGAAGCTCAAGGACTTCCCGTCCGAGCTCGGAGGGTCGGGCACCGTCCTCGCGGAGTAGCGCCGAGCGCCGGCGCCGCAAGGAAGATCAGTCGTCCGCGCGTAGGTCGAACAGGCTCGCATAGCGCGAGGGCTGCGAGCGCAGGTACTGCCTCGGCGCCTTGACGCTCGCGCCGAAATGAGCGGCGGCGTGCCAGGGCCAGCGAGGGTCGTAGAGCATCGCGCGGGCGAGCGCGATCAGATCGGCATCGCCGGCCACGAGAATGGATTCGGCATGATCGAAGTCGGTGATGAGGCCCACCGCCACGACCGGCATCGTCACGGCCGCCTTCACGGCTCGCGCGAGCGGCACCTGATAGCCGGGTCCGACGGCGATCTGCTGAGCCGGCGTCAAGCCGCCGCTCGAGACATGGATGGCGCTGCAGCCTCGTGCTTCGAGCGCGCGGGCGAATTCGACGGTTTGCTCGACATCCCAACCGCCCGGTGCCCAATCGGTGCCCGATACGCGAACACTGACCGGGCGTTCCGGCGGCACCGCGGCGCGCACCGCGTCGAACACCTCGAGCGGAAAGCGCATGCGGTTCTCGAGCGGCCCGCCGTACTCGTCGCCGCGCTCGTTGGAAAGCGGCGACAAGAACTCGTGCAGCAGGTAGCCGTGCGCGGCATGCAGCTGAATCGCGTCGAGGCCGATCCGCACGGCGCGCCTCGCGGCGTCCGCGAACGCGTCGCGCACGCGCGCAAGGCCGTGGCGGTCGAGCGCCGTCGGCGGCGCGTCGCTCGCCCGATACGGAATCGCGGAAGGCGCCTCGGTGCGCCAGCCGTTCGGATGGTCCGCAGGCAGTTGCGCACCGCCTTTCCACGGCACTTCCGTCGACGCCTTACGGCCGGCATGCGCCAGCTGTACCGCGATCGGCATGTCCGACCAGCGACGCACGCTCGCGACGGTGCGCCGCATCGCGCTCTCGCAGGCATCCGAATACAAGCCCACGTCGGCGTAGGTGATCCTGCCTTCGGCCGTCACGGCCGTCGCTTCGATCGTAAGGATCCCGGCACCCGACAGCGCGAGGTGGCCGAGGTGAATGACGTGCCAGTCCGTCATGCAGCCGTCCTCGGCCGAGTATTGGCACATCGGGGCAATGACGATGCGATTCGCGAGCTCGAGCCCCCCGAGCCGAAAGGGCGTGAACAGTCGGCAGGTCAGGCTCTCAGGCCGGGTCAAACGGGCCGCCTCATGCCCATGCGGACTATGACTTCGCGCGGCACGCGGTAGAACTCGAACACGAAACCCGGGCTGCGCAGCCCGCAAGCCTCCCGCTGAACCACGAGCGAAGTAACGAGCTCGCTCGCGTCCCAGATCAGCTCCTCCCGCTTTGCGCCGTCGGTGCAGCTTTCGAGCGCGGCGAGCGTCTTCTCGAGCCCGCGGCCCACGCGTCCGAGCGTTCCGGCCTTTTCTTTCGAGATCTCGTAAGCAAAGGGATCGACCCATCCGCTAGTCACGGCTAATGCTCCTTCCTCCGGCCATAGAGCTCGCGAACGCGCTCTCGGTTTATCGCCTCTCGATCCTTCGCTAAGCATAGCGCGAGCGGGCGACGATGGGCTCCCGGGGGGACCGTCCGAACGCGTCGCTCTACTCGCCTCGAAGGGCCGGTGCCGCCCGACGGCTTTCAACAGCGCGTCGATGGATTTTCCGGCACATGAGCAGCCCGACCGAGCTCGCTTAGTGACGGCCCGTCGTATAGCTCGGCCACGGGCCCGAAGCGCGTCGGCGCTTCCGCGGAGGCGTTCCCATCGAAATACTCCTCCGCGGCCACGACGCCGTCGTCCGTGATGTCCTCCGGTCGATAACCGCAGGCCGGCACCGCACGGCCGTCGGGCCTTCGGAAATACCACCGGTCTCGGTAGTCCTTCTCGATCCTGAACCCGCCCTCGTGCAGCAGCGTGTGGTGGGCCGAGCATAGAAGGATCAGATTGGCGAAGCTCGTCTCTCCGCCCGTCGCCCAGTGCTCGATGTGATGCGCTTCGACGAAGCGCTTGCGGCCGCAGCCCGGGAATCGGCAGCCGCCGTCTCGGGCCCAGAGCGCCCGGTGGATCGCCGCGGGCACCACCCGCGTCTTGCGCCCGACGCTGAGCGGCTCGCCGTGGCGATCCTCGACCAGCACGACGAGATCGCCGTCGCAGGCGAGTCGGCGAACCGTTTCGATCGGCACGCCCGAGCGGCCCGCGCTTCCGCGGAGGGCCGCCTCCTCGACGTGCACCGTGACCTGGTAGTGAGGCGGCGTGCCCGAGCCGCCCTCTTGCCCGCCGCCGCCGAGGTACGCCTTTGCGAGCGCCACGAGCGCGTCCGCGCGCTGCGCGGACCAGCTCTCGCCGGCCTGCTCGGGACCTTCCCTCGAAGGGATCGCCGCTTCAAGCGCCCGATCGAGCGCCTGGTCCACGAGCTCCCCCGCCTCGACCGGCAGCTCGACGGTGATGATGACCGTCCCCCGGTGCGGATCATGCCGCAGGCTCAACGTGCGGCGCGCGTGCGCCCGCAGCGCGTCCCCGGTCGAATCGGGGCTCCCGTAGCGCAGCTCCCGGCAACGCTCCTCGACCCGTGCCGCGGTGGTCGTCGACGCGAACGCGAGCAGCTCCTCCTCGTTGTGCCGGCCGGCTACCCGCGTCAGCGCCCGCACCTTGGAATACGAGAGCCGGCCTTCGGCGAACGCCCGGCCGATCGCGGGCAGCGTCTTTAGCGCATGGGCAACCCGGACCTTCTCGCGCGCCGCGCTCCTCGAAATATCGCAGCGGTAGTGCAGCCACTCGGCACAGCTCTCGAAGCCCCAGCCGAGCCAGCCGGCGCGCTCGTCGAAGCGGCGGATCAGCACGAGCAGATCGTAGGTGGCGGCGTTGATGCGGGCGGCGAGCGTCCCGATGGCGCGGTCGAGGTCGTCGATCGATGCGTGGCGGGCAGCGGCCCCGGCGGTGGAATCGGTGGTCATGGAGGCACCTCGACGCGGCAAATCGTTAACTGTAATTATAGCCAGCTCCAAGGCACAAAAGAACTGGAAAATCAGGGCGAAACGCCAAGATAGCGGAGCCGGAAACGGATCCGTTTTTCCGATCTCCGCGACGACGTCTCAGCACGCTGACGAAGTCGGCACCCGCTGCCGGATAGTCCCCGTCCACGAGCTGATCGGCGGCTTGGCGGTCTTCATTGTGGGATCTGCATTATTTGCATGTACTGAACTTTATTGTATCGTCGATTAGGACTGAACTTGACTGATCGAGCCTTTGTCGATGACAAGAGGGGGGTGTCGGTCATGCGGTACAGCGAGTCTCGGTCCGCCGTTTGGGCACTGCTCTGTCTGCTCTGTCTGCTCGCCGCGGCGGCGGCGCGCAGCCAGGAGCCGGAAAAGCTGCTGAGCGAGCCGCTCGCCGAGGCGTTCGGCTCGGCGCCGCTCGTGCGCGGTCTGCGCCTCTCGCCCGACGGCAGCCGCATATCGTTCGTGCAGATGCACCCGGACGGCTATCCACTCGTGAATGTCTTCGACACCCGCTCGGGCAAGATCACGACGGCCATGGCCGGGGTGCGCGACGGCTACGACATAAGTTGGTGCGACTGGGCCAACGAGGAGCGGCTGCTCTGCAGCCTGCGCTTCATCGAGCCGACACGGGGCGTGTTGTTCCCGCACGCGCGTCTCGCCGCGGTCAACGCCGACGGTTCGAAGCCCCTCCTGCTGCTGCAGCAGGACCGCACGCTCAGAACGACGCAATACCAGGACAACATCATCGACTGGCTGCGCGACGATCCCGAGCATGTGCTGCTCGGCCTGCGAATCAGTCCGTACGAGATTGGCAACGGGTTGATAACCGCCGGACACCGGTCCACTTCGCTGACGGGCCCGCACGTGGTCCGGCTGAACATCTACGACAGCAAGGTGGAGTCCGTGATCAGCGCCGACGACGAAGCGCTCGACTGGATCACCGACGGCCACGGCACGCCGAGCCTGCGCCTCGAGATCTCGCCGACGCAGCGAACCTGGTACGTGCTCGATCCCGAAAGCGGCTGGTCCATCCTGCACCAGACGCCGCTGACCGACGTCAAGGACGAGTTTAGTCCGATCGCATTCGACCGCGACGCGAACGAAGTGCTTTTTCTCGACCGCTACGAAGGGCACACGGCGCTCTACGCGCTCGCGCTCGGCGAGAATCGGGTCCGCCGGCTCGTCTACGCGAACCCGCGCGTGGACGTGGCCGGCGTCTACCGCGTCGGGCGCTACGAGCGCGTCGTGGCCGCCGTGACGATCGAGGATCGTCCGGTGCTCAATTTCTTCGAGCCCGGCATACAACGCGTGCACGAGATGCTCGCCGCCGAGTTTCCGGGCATGGCGGTCAACGTGATCGACGAGGACTGGGCCGAGCGCCGCTATCTCGTGTTCGTCAACAGCGACCGCGATCCCGGCACGTATTACATCTTCGACAGCCAAGCGCGCGAGCTCAAGCGCTTCGCGCGGGCGTTCCCGGCGCTTGGCGAGCGCGAGCTCGCGGTCGTGCAGCCCATCACCTATCCGGCCGCGGACGGCACCGAGATACCGGCCTACTTGACGCTGCCGCCCAAGGGCGCGTCGGGCGCGGCCGTCGTGCTGCCGCACGGCGGCCCGTCCTCGCGCGACTACTGGCGGTTCGATTTCCTCGTGCAATTCCTCGCCGCACGGGGCTACGCGGTCCTTCAGAGCAACTACCGGGGCTCCGCGGGGTACGGCGAGGACTGGGCCGGCAGCGGCGGCTTTCAGGATTGGCGCCAGGCCGTCGGCGACATCTCCGACGGCGCCCGTTATCTGGTCAAGGCGGGCATCGCCGAGCCCGGGCGGCTCTGCGTCGTCGGCTGGAGCTACGGCGGCTATGCAGCCTTGCTCAGCGCCATCGAGCACGCGTCGCTTTATCGATGCGTCGTCAGCATCGCCGGCGTGACCGACCCCGTTGGGATCGAGCGCAATGCGGGCAACTTCGTCGGCGGCCGCAGCGCACAGGCCTTCATCGGCCGCGACGACGAGGTACGCGAGCAAGGGTCCCCGCTCAGGCGTGCCGCAGAGATCGGGCTGCCGACTCTACTGTTTCACGCGCATCAGGACGTCAACGTGCCGTTCGATCAATCGCTCGAGCTCCGCGACGCGATGCGGCGCGAGGGCGGGGATGTCGAGCTCATAGAGTATGAGCACGCCGAGCACAACATTAGTCCCGCGCGGTACCGCATCGACATGCTCGCGCGCCTCGGCAATTTCCTCAGCGCGCACCTCGACGCGCCCGTCCCCAATTTCTACTCGAGCACCGCACCCGCCGCGAATGCCGTCGAGATCCTCGACTTCGGCGCCGATAGCTCGCGGCCGGACGGCCGTTGCAGCGATCCACGCTTCTTGGCCCCCGACGGCAGCGTGCTCACCGACGCCCCGGGCCACGTGTCCAGCAAGACTCACGGCGACGCAACCGATTGCCGGCGGCTTTTCATGAGCGGCACGATCGTGCTCAAGGCGTCGTTCGCGCCGAACCGTGCCGGCAACCTCGCGGCCGAGACCCGAGCGACCCTCTTCGTGGATCCGGCCGAGCAAGCCGGCGTCGGAATCGTGTC
>DASTSM010000139.1:0-23561 GCA_035760685.1 Gammaproteobacteria bacterium
ACCGCGATACTCACGGGCAGTGCGACGAGCGTCGATGCCCAGGTCTCTTCACTTCTCAAAATGGCAGGACGTGTCGGCGGAGGCTTGTGCAATGAGGGCGCTTTCGGGAGCGTACGCGCCATGGATGGCGCGTACGCAGCCTACAGGGACGTACTTGCGGCGGTCCCTAAAGCGCGCTTACACGCGAGCCGCCGCCACCGCCAGCGTAGTCGTTCATGAACAATGCGCCCCAATGCGTCTCGATGCCCCCGATGCGCCCCTTCCGTTCACCGGCCCTTGGCGACTTCGACTTGCAGGGGCAGGAGCTGGACCAGGAGCAAGTCACTCGGACCGCGCGGGAGCCGTGGCGGAAGCAGCGGCACGAGGATCGGAAGAACGCGCGGCAGCCCGCCCGCGGGCGCGGTCGAGGCGCTCGGGGGTGCCGACGTCGATCCAGTAGCCCTCGTAGCGCGTGCCGCGCAGCGCGCCGCGGGCGATCGCGGCGTCGAGGATCGGCTTCAGCGGCTGCGCGCCCGGCGCGCACCCCGCGAACAGGCTAGGCGTCAGCAGCGCCGTGCCGCCGTACGTGAGCTTCGGCCCCGTCGGGCGCACGAATCCTTGCGCGTCGAGCGCGAAGTCGCCGCGCGGATTGTGGTCGGGATTCGGCACGAGCAGCAGCGCGCCGTCGGCGCCGTCGAGGCGCAGCGACGCGGGATCGAAATCGGTCAGCGCATCCGCGTTCACGACGAGGAAAGGGTCCGGGCCGAGCAGCGGCAGCGCGCGTAGGATTCCGCCGCCGGTCTCGAGCGGCACGTCGCCCTCGTCGCTGTACGTCACGGAGACGTTCCAGCGCGCCCCGTCGCCGATGCGCTCGCGAATCTTGTCGCCGAAGCGCGCGACGTTGACGACGATCTCGGCGACGCCCGCGCGTGCGAGCCGCGCGAGTTGATGCGCGAGCAGCGGCTCGCCGCCGACGTCGAGCAGCGGCTTCGGAAGGCTCGCCGTGAGCGAGCCCATGCGCGTGCCGAGCCCGGCCGCGAGCACGATCGCTTTCATGCGCACAAGTCGTTGAAGGCAAAAATGATCTATGCCATTGTAGCCGCCTTTAAGCGGCTCATGTCCGTGTCGACCGACAAGCGCGCTCCGGTCTCTTCCCTGATGCTCTGTCTCATCGCCGCCTCGGCCGGCCGGGCCGCGGCGGCAGAGCAGTCGTGTCCCGTGCCTCCGAGTCTCCTCGAGCCTTCGGACCCGCTCGCGCTCGCCGGGCCGCTTTCGCTATCCGGTCCGCTCCCGCTGCTCGCGCAGAACGACGGTGAATCCTCCGCGCCCGAGCAAGCAGCCGCAGCAGACGCGCAGCAGTCGAGCGTCGAGCTTCCGAGCGGCGTCGAGATCTCCGCGGGCCATCTCGAAGGGGGCACGCGCAGCGGCTTCGTGCTCTCGAACGGCGTTCAGATCACGCGGGGAGATCAGTCGCTCGCGGGGCAGCGCGCGATTTACGACAGCCAATCGCAGCACGGTCAGGTCGAGGGACGCGTGACCTACGAGGACGCGAACGTCATGGTCTTCGGCGAGGACGCGGACTTCGACACCGAGAACCGCCGCGTCTCGTTCGGCGAGGCCGGCTTCGAGATCCCGGCGCGCCCCGCGCGCGGCTCGGCGCAGCAGGTCACGATCGGCGGCGACAAGACCATGAGCCTCTCGTCCGTGCATTTCACGACGTGCCCCGTCGACTCGCCGACGTGGGAGCTTCAGGCGTCGAGCCTCCTGCTCGACGTCGACCGCGGCTTCGGCACGGCCCGCGGCGTCAAGCTCGAGTTCAAGGGCGTGCCGATCTTCTACGCGCCGTTCTTCACGTTCCCGATCAGCGACGAGCGCAAGAGCGGGTTCCTGACGCCGAGCTTCGGCCAGCGCGACCGCACGGGTCTCGACATCTCGGTGCCCTACTACTTGAACTTGAAGCCCAACATCGACCTCACGATCGAGCCTCACTACCTGAGCAAGCGCGGGCTCAAGCTCGACAACGAGCTGCGCTATCTCCTGCCGCGCACCGTCGGCGAGTTCAGCATGAGCTACCTGCCGAACGACGATGTGACGAGTCTCACGAGGTGGTACGTCGATCTCCAGCACCGCACCGCGTTCGCCGAGGGCTGGGACGTGCAGGCCGGCATCGAGCAGGTGTCGGACGACGCCTACTTCGAGGATCTCGGCTCGAGCTTGAGCGTCACGAGCCAGCTCTATCTCGATCGCTACATCGACGTCACGTACTCCGCCCCTTACTGGAGCGTGCGCTCGCGCCTCCAGAACTATCAGACGATCGACGCGACGATCGCGCCCGAGGATCGGCCCTACGAGCGGCTGCCGCAGGTGCTGTTCCAAGGACGCTGGTACCGCGGCCTCCTCGGGCTCGACTCGAGCTCCGAGCTCGTGAACTTCGAGCGCGACGTCGGCGAAACGGGCTGGCGGCTCGATTCGACGGAAGAGCTGAGCCTCCGGTTCGCGCGCGCGGGATTGTACTTGACTCCGGCGGTCGCGCTTCGCCAGACCAACTACTGGCTCGGCAACACGCCCGTGGGCAGCGACGACTCGCTGTCGCGGACCGTCCCCGTCACGAGCCTCGACGCGGGCCTCCGGCTCGAGCGCGTCGGGCGCGGCAGCCGCGGTTGGCTCCAGACGCTCGAGCCGCGCGTGCTCTACGTCCGCGTGCCTTTCGTCGATCAGTCGAATCTGCCCGTCTTCGACACGATCGTTCCCGACTTCAACCTCGTGCAGCTGTTCCGCAAGTACCAGTACGTCGGCCCGGATCGGATCAGCGACACCGACCAGGTCAGCGTCGGCTTCACGGGGCGGCTCATCGACGAGGAGACCGGCGAGCAGAAGCTCGCCGCAACTTTGGGTCAGACGCGTTATCTAACGAGCCAAAACGTGACTCTGCCGGGCGCCGAGCCGCTGACGGCCAACGCGTCCGACTACGTGGCGGAGGTCTCGGTGAACGTGCTGCGCACGTGGAGCCTCGATCTTGGGCTGCAATGGAACAGCGACACGAACCGCGCGGCGAGAACCGAGACCCGATTCGAGTACCGGCCGGCGCCGGACCGGCTCTTCGGCTTCGGCTACCGCTACCGGCGCGGCGTGCTGCAGCAGGGGGACGTCTCGCTCGTGTGGCCGGCGACGGATCGCTGGCGCGTCATCGGCCGCTACAGCTATTCGTTCTTCGAGAACGAGCCGCTCGAGCGCTTCCTCGGCTGGGAGTACGACTCGTGCTGCTGGCGCTTCCGAGTCGTCGGCCGCAGCTACGTCGGTCATCGGACCGGGGAGACGGACAACGGCATCTCGGTGCAATTCGAGCTCAAGGGCTTCTCGCAGCGCGCCACGGCGCCGGAGGAGCTTTTGGACCGTGGTATTCTCGGCTATAGAGGCCTGAGCGAAGAGGAACCTCGATGAAATCCAAGATCCTGAGCGGCTTGCTCGCCTGCGCGGCCCTCGCGATCAGCGCCGTCGCGCTCTCCCAAACTCGCGAGCTCGGCTCGACCGGACAGCTGCTCGACGGCATCGCGGCCGTGGTAGACGACGGCGTCGTGCTCAAGAGCGAGCTCGTCGAGCGCACGCAGCTCGTGCTCCAGCAGCTGCGCGAGCAGCAGGCTCAAACGCCGCCGGATCAGAGGCGGCCCTTGCCGCCGACGCCTACGATCGAGAAGCAAGTGCTGGAGCAGCTGGTCCTGAAGCAGGTGCAGCTTCAGCGCGCGAAGCGGCTCGGCATCACGGTCAGCGATCAAACGCTGAACCAGGCGCTCACGCGCGTCGCGCAGAATTTGGGGCTCACGCTCGAGCGGCTGCCCGAGGCGCTCGCGGCCCAGAACCTCGACTACACGATGTACCGCGAGGACAGCCGCGACGAGCTCATCCTTCAGCAGCTCGTGCAGCGCGACGTCCTGAGCCACATTCAGGTCACGCCCCGCGAGCTCAACCAATGCCTCGATCGCAGCGCGACGTCGCAGGCCAACGACCAGGACTACAACATCTCGCACATTCTCGTGAGCCTGCCGCCGTCGGCCACCCAGCAGCAGCTCGCGGCCGCGAAGGCCAAGCTCGACGAGATCTACGCGAAGCTCAAGAGCGGCGAGGACTTCGGCCAGGTGGCCATCGCGTACTCGGACGCTGACACGGCGCTGCAAGGCGGCAGCCTCGGCTGGCGCAAGGGCTCGGAGCTCCCGACGCTCTTCGCGGACGTCGTGCCGAAGATGAAGCCCGGCGACTACTCCGATCCGATTCAGAGCGGCAGCGGCTTTCATATCGTGAAGCTCAACGAAGTGCGCGGCGCCGAGCGGGTCGTGCGCGACCAAGTCAAGGTGCGTCACATCCTGCTCAAGACGAACGCGGTCATGGACGATGACGCCGTCGAGCAGCGTCTCCGACAGATTCGCCAACAGATCGAGAACGGCGACGATTTCGCGCCGATCGCCAAAGCGATCTCGGAGGACAAGGTCTCCGCGGCCGACGGCGGCGATCTCGGCTGGACGAGCCCCGGCGACTTGCCGCCCGAGCTCGAGCAGGCGATGGCGAAGCTCCAGGTCGGCGAGCTCAGCGAGCCCATCAAGACGCGCTACGGCTGGGACCTGCTGCAGGTCATGGACCGGCGCTCGCACGACATGACGGACGAGCTCAAGCAGCAGCGGTGCGCCGACCAGGTCCGCGACAACAAGGCCGAGGAGGAACGCGAGCTGTGGCTCCGCCGGCTGCGGGACCAGGCCTACGTCGACGTTCGGCTGTGACGAAAATTGGGGTCAGACCCCATTTTTCGCCGCCGCGAACGGCAGCTCCCTCATAGGGAAAATGGGGTCTGACCCCAATTTTCGGCCCGTCGCCCTGACGTCCGGCGAGCCGGCCGGCATCGGCCCCGACCTCTGCCTCATGCTCGCGAGCCGCGAGCTTTCGAGCCGGTTCGTCGTGCTCGGCGACCCCGACGTGCTCGCGGCGCGCGCGAAGCAACTCGGCCTTCGCGTCGAGCAGAGGATTTGGTCGCCGCCCGCGCGGCTCGAGCCGCGGCCTGCCGGCGTGCTCGACGTCCTGCCCGTACGGGCGAGCGCGCCGGTCGTGCCGGGCCGTCTCGATAGCGCCAACGCCGCCTACGTGCTCGAGATGCTGCGGGAGGCCGTCGAGCTCTGCACGAGCGGCGCATGTAGCGCCCTCGTGACGGCGCCCGTTCAGAAGAGCGTCATCGCCGAATCCGGCGTGCCGTTCTCGGGCCATACGGAGCTCCTCGCGGAGCTCACGGGCGCCGAGCTCCCCGTCATGCTGCTCGCGGGACCGAAGCTGCGCGTCGCTCTGCTGACGACGCATCTGCCGCTCCGCGGCGTGCCGGACGCGATCACCGGCGATCGCATCGAGAGGACCGTCGCCGTCGTGCACCGCGACCTCTCGGCGCGCTTTCGGATCGCGCAGCCGCGCATTCTGGTCTTGGGACTCAACCCTCACGCGGGCGAAGGAGGCACGCTCGGGACGGAGGAGCGGGACGTCATCGCGCCGGCCATCCGTCGCCTCGCCGAGCGCGGTTATCGCGTGCTCGGTCCCGTCTCCGCGGACACGGCATTCACGCCCGTGTCGCTCGCACGCTGCGACGTCGTGCTCGCGATGTATCACGATCAAGGCCTGCCCGTGCTCAAGGCGTCGTCCTTCGGCGAGATCGTCAACGTCACGCTCGGGCTCCCGATCGTCCGCACGTCGGTCGACCACGGCACGGCGCTCGATCTCGCGGGGACGGGCCTCGCGCGCGTCGAGAGCCTCGGGGCGGCGTTGCGGCTCGCGGACGAGCTCGTGCGGCGAAGCAGAAGCGAGCCGCTCGAGGCCGCGGACGCGGGCGGAGCGCGCTGATCCGCGCGCGCAAAGACGACCACCGCACGGCGGCGCACGAGCGCGAGGCTCCGGTCCGCGCGCGCAAGCGCCTCGGCCAGCACTTTCTGCACGACCCCGCCGTCATCCGCAAGATCGTCGACGCGATCGATCCGCGCGAGGACGACGCGCTCGTCGAGATCGGCGGCGGGCTCGGCGCGCTGACGCGGCCGCTGCTCGCGCGCGTCAAGGAGCTGCACGTGGTCGAGGTCGACCGCCGGCTCGGCCCGGAGCTCGAGCGGCTTGGCACGAGCGAGCGTCGGCTCGTGCTGCACGCGCGCGACGCGCTCGATTTCGACTTCGCGATGCTCGCGAAGGGGCCGCACACGCTGCGCGTCGCAGGCAACCTGCCCTACAACATCTCGACGCCGCTGCTGTTCCGCCTGCTCGGCGCGCGCGACGCGATCGCGGACATGCACCTCATGCTTCAGAAGGAGGTCGTCGAGCGGATGGCGGCTCCGCCGGGCGGCAAGGACTACGGGCGGCTCACGGTCATGCTCTCGCTCGCCGCCGACGTCGAGGCGCTGTTCGACATAGGCCCCGGAGCCTTCTCGCCGCCGCCCCGCGTGTGGTCGACCCTCGTGCGCGTGACGCCGCTCGCCGAGCCGCGCTTTCCCGTCGCAGACGAAGCCGCGTTCGCGCGCCTCGTCGCGCATCTCTTCTCGATGCGCCGAAAGACGCTCGGCCGCGCCCTCAAGGGCCGGCTCACGAGCGAGGACATCGCGGCGCTCGGCATCGATCCGCGCGCCCGGCCCGAGACGCTCCCCCCGCACGATTTCGCGCGCCTCGCGGCGGCGGTCGGGCGCGGCGAGCGATCCAGTCGGGACGATCCGCTCGTCTAGAGGGGTGGGGTCGCGCAGCTCGCTCCGCGGACTGGTCGGGCCGCTCTGTCAACGGGTTTACTCTTACCCGATTCCAAAATTTTCCCGTATTCGCTAATTGTGCCCTTTCCGTACAGACGGCCTCGACCGTCGGTTCAGTCTATGGGGGGGGTGCTATGGCGAGGAAGTCCGCTTATCTTCGCATTGCGCTCGAGAGCGTCCGGGTCCAATACAACGGCGACGAGCGCGTCGAGGCCGGGGCTCCCCCTCGGGGACCGAGCCGCGGCGGACGCTCGGAAGAAGACGAGGACAACGTCCTCGTCGCCAGCTTGGAATACCCGCGGTCCGGGGCACCGCAAGTCACTTCCACCAAATCCTTGGACCTGCCGAGCGGCTACGACTACCGCTTCGACCCGGCCGACTTCTGGGAAAGCGGCCTGTTCAAGGAAGAGGTGTACGGCGAAACCAAGCTCACCTTGGTCGTCAGCGATCGAGACAAACGCTCGAAGATCTTTCGCTGGTTTCGCAAGATCTTCGGTGGCGCCCTGTCCAGCTACTTGTCGCCGATGGTCAACGGAATCTCGAACGTGTTCCTCGGGTCCGTCGCATCGGATCTGCAGGGCCGAATGAAGGAGGCCGTCGACCCCGGAGACGACAAGTTTCGCTCGACGCCGATTGCCACGACGGGCCCCATATTCATTCAACTCACGGACGAAGGGATCGACGCCCGCCACGACGGGCAACCGCTCGCGCGACCGAGCCCGCAAGTGAGAGTGGAAGTCCCGATGGTAGCGCCGATGGATTTGACCCAGCGGCGGCACAAGGGCGGTGTCGTGATAGCGAAGGACGACCCGAACGGCGTCGTCGTTCTCCGGATCTCGATGGATCGGTGATCCTCCGGCGCCGTTCTGGGGGAACGGTGCGGCGAGGCCAGATCCGGCTGACGTATCGAAAGAATCGCCAAGGTTCGCAGAATGATTTCAGACGCTATGCGGGGCACGGTTCGCTGTGCCTTTCCACTTGCCACCCTGGGCGCCTTTTCCTTGTTATTGTTTTCGGAGCAAGGAGTCGACGTACTCCGAGCGTTGATCGAGGCCGCCACCACCGCAGATCCAGACGTACTCGGACTGATTTTCCTCGGCACGGCCAGCGCCGTCCTTTCGCTATCCCTTTGGTACACGACGCGCTGGCTCCTGACCGCGGAAATGCCCGGGCTGCCGTTAAATGCCGGCCCGGGAACAATTCGCGCCTTCCTTCCGCGCTTCGCCGGCGCGGTGCCGCCCGCACTCGTCGCAGTGAACTCCAGCCTGATCGCACGGCTGGACGCCGACGTTCCAAACGCCTGCTGCGCGAGGCCCGGCTATTTGACGGCCGCAGGATTCGCGGTGCTCGCAGCGGCGATGTTCATCGCATTCCAGAAACGAGGCGCCCTCATGGGTCGGCTTCAGCGACGAGGCTGGCTGCGACCGGCATCGGGTCGAGCTGCAAACAATCGACCCGGCGTCGTCGAAGCGGGTGCCCCCACGCCGGCGCTCACCGTGCGCACGATGGCATGGAGCGTCGCCCTGACTTTTCTGATCGGACTTATGATCACGCTGTTTCCCGTCACGTTACCGCGGGTGATTGGAGGAGCATCTATCGCGGCGCTCGCGCTCGCGTCCATCAACTTTTTCGGCAGCTTCGCGTTGACCTATTGGCCGTTGCGTAGGGGCTTGCCTAACCTCACACCGTGGGTCTTGGTGTTCGCAGGCGCCATTAGTTTCGCCAACGACAATCATCTGGTCGAGAGCGCACGACCTCGGCCGGGCGAGTCGAGCGCTAATGCGGGGAAGCGGCTGGACGTCGTGCGCGATTTCGACGCATTCGTGGCGTCGCTCCGCGCCGACGAGCACGCACCGGCCGACACCGAGGTGCCTGTGATCTTCGTCGCGAGCGAAGGCGGCGGCATCCGCGCGGCCTATTGGACCGCAGCAGTGCTCGAAGATATGCTGGCGTACTTGCCGGACTACGACCGTCACATCTACGCAGTGTCGGGCGTTTCGGGCGGCAGCCTTGGACTCGCCGGATGGCTCACAGAGCGTCGCAGCACAGTCTGCACGGGCCAGGAGCCGCGCGTGCGTGCGACGGACTCTCTCGGCATGGATTTTCTGTCGCCCGCGGTCGCCGGGCTCTTTTACTACGACTTGTTCCAGCGCTTTCTGCCGCTGCCGATTCGTCGACTCGATCGGTCACGCGCCATCGAGACGGCATGGGAGCGCGCATTCGAGCGCGCCCCCGACGCGCCGTTCTCCCATACCCTTGCTGATTTTTACACCGGGTGCGGATCGGGCGAGAGGGAGCCCCGTTGGCTGCCTCGATTGCTGCTCAACAGCACTACCGTCAAGACGGGCAAGCGGGCCGTATTGTCACCATTCGACCCCAACGTGCCGCATCGAGCGACGGACACCTCGATCGATGCAGCCGCGGCCGATCAGGACAAACCATCCCACCCAGGATGTGCCGCTGCGACTGCAGACGTCCTTTTCAACGATACGTTCGACGCCATGAATCCGCACTTCCGAACGCGGACCCAATCGCTCGCAGGACTCGTGCATCACAGCGCGCGCTTCCCGGTCGTGAGCCCCCCGGGAACCGTCGAGCGCGTCGACGGCAGTCCAGGCGTGAAGAGCTTCCGGCTCGTAGACGGTGGCTACTTCGATAACTCTGGAGTCCAAACCGCGATCGAGCTTATCGACACGCTGTGCGTGCATGCCTACGCCGCCCAGCCGTTCAAGCCGCTGCTGCTGCTGATTCGCAACAATGCTAGCGCCGGCATTGCCGAGAGCACGTCGGGGCCGTTCCCCGAGTTTTGGTCGGTCGTCGGGACGCTGCTCGCCGTTCGCGGCTCACACGCGGAGCATGCGCGCCTAAGCGTCGATCGACACATTTCCCAAGCCGAGGTGGTTTCACTGCGCGTCTCCGAACATACGGTCGCTGCCAGAGCCCCGCTCGGGTGGGTCTTGTCGCGCCAGATGCGGCGCGCGATGGAAGACGACGCGCGTTGCGTGGCCTGGGACGCTGCTCGGTCCCTGGCTGCCGAGCTCAAGACGACACGGATGGGCAACGACCTGTGCAAGAAAGCGCCGTCGTGGAATTGAACACGGTCCAGCGCCGCGGCAGCGTCCTCGCCTTGTTCGTTGCGCTTACGGTGCTCGGGACCGCAACTCTCGCCGCCCTGCTCCCCGATCGAGGAGCCGCCCTCGACCTGCAGCTTGCCCACACTGCTGAGGCGTTCGGTCAAGTCATCGTCAGAAACTGGATCCCGTCCAACGAGGGCGAGGGCCCCAACGTGGCTGGAAACGAGCGAGCGAGTCAACCGTCGTTCTTGCGATTGCGCGCCCATCTCGTGGTCGACTCCGTCGTCTTCGTACCGGGTTATATCGGGTTGCTAGTGTTCTTGACGCTGTTGCTCGCGGAGCATGCGAGAGTCGAGAATGCGGTCGCGGTGCACGCGCTTTGCTTCGTGTCCGTTGCGGCCGGGTTCTTCGATCTCGGCGAAAACGGCATGACAATGCAGGCGCTCGACGACTTTCTCGCCGTTCTCCCGGAGGGGTCCACGTACTTTGACGTCAGGCAGCTCGCCGGGGGCGCTACGCTGCTCGCGGACGGCACGGTCCGCGATGTGTTTCACGCAAGCCTCGTGAAATGGTCCTTGGTAGCCGGCTCGCTCGTTATCCTCTCGTTCCTGGCGGCCGCCTCATGGCGTCGTCACGAGATGCCCCGTCGCAGCGATGCGCGCAATGCCCTCGCGCGCAGCTATTCGCTGCTCCTCGGCGCGCTATTCGCGGGCATTGCTGCCGTCGCGCTGGGCTTGGGCGTTGTCGCCGGCGTCGCTTCCGACGGCCGAGCGAGTACTGCGCTTCTCGTCTCGGGAAGTGCAGCCGCCGGACTGGCCCTGTCGGCATTTGTCGCCTGGCAGGCGTTGGTCCTGAAAGCCGGCGCGAGAGGACGGCACTCAGGACCGATACAACGAGCGCAGGTCGAGTAAGGTCGACGCTCGGCCGCGCCCTTACGGGCCGGCCAACGGCCGAGCAAATCGGCTCGCTCGCGTCCGCCCGGCGTCACTGCGCGCGGATCACGTTGTAGGTGCCGTTCATCTCGTCATTCGGTCCCGCCGTGGCAAAGAGCGCGTTCGTCTCCTGGTTCAGAAGGCCGTTGCCGAACTGGATTCCCCAGACTCCGTCGATGTGAATGGGGTTGCCGTTAGCGTCGCTCAGAGCGCCGAGGGCCTCCCCGGTCGTCGGCGAGAATGCGTTGATCGTCCCGTCGCCGAAATTTCCTACGAGCAGCGCTCCCCCGAGGGGTCCGAAGCTGAGCGGTGCGAGCGCGAGTCCCCACGGCGCATTCAGGACTGAGCCGTCGATCAATTGCTTGACGAGCTTTCCCTGCGGATCGAACACGTCGACGCGGCCGAGGCCCGGTCCCTTGACGTCGTCCTCGGCGTTTTCGTCCTGCATCGCATAGGTGACGTAAATATCGCCGTTGATCGCTTGAATACCGAATGGAGCGAAGCCGCTCGGCAATGAGGGATCCGTGAAGGCATCGGCCGAGAGCGTCACGGGCTGGAAGTTGCCGTCGAAGACGTCGACGCGGCCGTTGTGGAAATCCGTGACGTAGAGCAGATGCGACGAGCCGTCGCCGCCGAGCGCGGCGCCCTTGTAGATCCCATGCCCTTCCGCGCCGCCCGCGGAATTGTCGACCGCGAGGAACGCCGTGCTCGTGCTGACGTTCGGCGCCCAGCCGACGATTTGGCCGCCCTCGGTGACGATGATGAAGCGCGCGGGACCCTGAGCGGCGGCGCCGCCGGTAGTCGTCCCGTTGACCACGAAGTCCTCGCCGCCGCTGAACACGATGCCGGTCGGGCTCGCCGCGGTCTCACCCGGGCCCGGCGGTATCGTGACGATGATCATCGAATTCGGCTGGCCGTTGCCGTCATACAAGGTCGCCGTTCCCGTCCCATTGTTCGCGGCCCAGGCGAACCCCTGCGGATTGAACGCGAGGCCCCAGGCGTTGACGAGGTTCGTATCGGTTGCGGCGGCCGGCACCGCGCCGTCCGACACCAGAACTTGCGTCTCGTAGGAGCCGCTGCTCGCGCCGGCGTTCCCGCCCGATCCGCCGCCGGTGCCGCCGCCCGAACCACCGCCGGAACCCCCACCCGAGCCGCCGCCGGAGCCGCCGCCCGAGCCGTCGCCGTATTGCGAGAACGCCAAGCACGGTGTCAGCGCGAGGATCGCGCAGCCGATCAATGCTCTTTTCGAGCTCAGCAGTTGGATCATGGAGGGTCCTCCTTGATCGAAGGCGTTGAGATCAAGAAACGCTCTATCGGCGAGTCGCGATGGCAAGCGCGGATCATCGGGCTTCGAGAATCCGCGGCTCGAGATCGTATCGTCGTGAAGACGGTTGCGACTGCGCCTCCCACTTCCTGTGGTGAGCGGGCCAATCTACAACCGCGGCGGGCACGCTGCTATCTGCACCGCCCCCGATGCTCGGACCGGCCGGACGCGCCGCGCAGCGAGCGCCGTTGACGTCACCGCCGCTGCCGAAACCGCTGCGTGCACGTGCGCAGCGTGGAGAACGCGGAAGCTCTCGGGTATGTTGTCGAGCAGTTGGACAGAGTAGACGATTGAAATCCACGGCGATGCCGCCGACCGAGAGCGAGAAAGGATTCCAATACTCGTGACCCTCTACGCCGTAGGAGATATCCAAGGCTGCTACCGTGCCTTCGCGACGCTGTTGGATCGACTCCGCTTCGATCCGGCCCGCGACCGTCTCTGGCTGGTCGGAGACCTCGTGAACCGCGGTCCCGACTCGCTCTCCGTGCTCCGCCGCGTCGCCGAGCTCGGCGCGAGCGCCACGACCGTGCTCGGCAACCACGATCTGCATCTGCTCGCCGCTGCCGCGGGCGTGCGGCGACCGTCGCGCGGCGACACGCTGCAGCAGGTGCTGGACGCGCCCGATGCCGACGAGCTCATCGATTGGCTCCGGCGCCGCCCTCTGCTCCACTACGATCGGCCGCGCGATCGCGTGCTCGTGCACGCGGGCATCCCGGCCGCATGGGACGTCGACGACGCGCTCGCGAACGCGTCGGAGGTCGAGGCGCTGCTGCGCGGCCCGCACTGGCGCTACGGTCTCGAGGCAATGTACGGCAACGATCCGCCGCGCTGGACGCAGGATCTCGAGTACCAGAGCCGCGTGCGCTACACGATCAACGCGCTGACGCGCATGCGTTTCTGCGACCGCACGGGCGCGCTCGACCTCGAGCGCTCGGGACCGCCGGGGTCACAGCCGCCCGAGCTCGTGCCGTGGTTCGAGGTGCCCGGGCGCAAGGCCGCGGGAACTCACATCGTCTTCGGCCACTGGTCGGCGCTCGGGTTCGTGCGCCGCGCCGAGCTCACGGCGCTCGACACCGGCTGCGTCTGGGGCGGCGAGCTCACGGCCGTCGCGCTCGACGAGGGCCGGGACCGGACGGCGGTCGACTGCAAAGAAGAGGCGGCGCCGCGCGGTTGACCCCCGCGCCCTGAGGCATAATGACGCGCATGCCGCGGAGCGCGCCATGACCGTCAAGATGCCCATCAACCTGCTCGAGTGGATCGAGCGGCACCGCGCGGACCTGCGCCCGCCCGTCTGCAACAAGCAGATTTACGAGGGCGAGGACTTCATCGTGCAGGTCGTCGGCGGCCCGAACTCCCGGACCGACTACCACCACGACGAAGGTCCCGAGCTCTTCTATCAGATCGAAGGCGACATGCTCCTCAAGACGGTTCAGGACGGGAAATTCGTCGACGTGCCGATCCGTCAGGGCGAGATCTTCCTGCTGCCGCCGCGCGTGCCGCACTCACCGCAGCGTTTCCACGACACGGTCGGACTCGTCGTCGAGCGGCGCCGGGCGCCGGGCGAGCTCGACGGCTTCATGTGGTTCTGCCCGGAGTGCGGCGCGAAGCTCTACGAGGAGTTCCTGCACGTCTCCGACATCGTGACGGACCTACCGCCCGTGTTCGAGCGCTTCTACGGCAGCGAGAGCGCACGCACCTGCAAGCGGTGCGGGAACGTCATGCCGCCGAGATGAGCGAAGAGCCCGCGGCGCAGGCGCCGCCCTCGATGGGCGCCGGATTCGCGCCGGGCGCCGAGTGCGCCGCCGCGCTCGACGAGGCGGACGGCCTCGCGGCGTTCCGCGAAAGCTTCGAGCTGCCCCGCCGCGCCGGCCGCCCGCTGACCTACCTTTGCGGACACTCCCTCGGACCGCTGCCGCGCGCGGCGCGGCGCGCCGTCGAGGGCGAGCTCGAGCGCTGGTCCGAGCGCGCCGTGGAGGGCCACTTCGAATCCGACGGCTGGCTTCGGTATCACGAGCGCTTCGCCGCTCCGCTCGCGCGCCTCGCCGGGGCAAAGCCCGCCGAAGTCGTCGCGATGAACACGCTGACGGTGAACCTGCACCTCATGCTCGCGAGCTTCTTCGCGCCGACCGCCGATCGCTACAAGATTCTCATCGAGCGCGACGCGTTTCCGTCGGACCGCTTCGCCGTCGAGTCGCAGCTGCGCTGGCACGGCCTCGACCCGCGCGAAGCGTTGCTCGAGCTTGCGCCCGAGCCCGGCACGTGGACGCTCGACATCGAGCGCCTAGGACGCGTGCTCGCGACCGAGGGCGAGCGCATCGCGCTGCTTCTGCTGCCGGGCGTGCAGTACTTGAGCGGCGAGGCGCTCGACGTCCCTGCGCTGACCGCGCTCGCGCATCGGCACGGGTGCCGCATCGGCTTCGATCTCGCGCACGCGATCGGCAACGTGCCGCTCGAGCTGCACGAGGCGGGCGCCGACTTCGCCGTCTGGTGCAGCTACAAGTATCTCAACGCCGGGCCCGGCGCCGTCGGCGGCTGCTTCGTGCACGAGCGCTGGCACGATGCGGGCCTGCCGCGCCTCGAAGGCTGGTGGGGCACGCGCGAGGCACGGCGCTTCGACGGCGCCGCCGAGTTCGCGCCGATGCCCGGTGCGGCCGCGTGGCAGCTCAGCAATCCGCCGGTGCTTTCGCTCGCGCCGCTTTCGGCGTCGCTCTCGATTTTCGAGCGGGCGGGGCTCGCTTCGCTGCGCGCGAAGTCGGAGCGGCTGACCGCATATCTCGAGTACTTGCTCGCAGAGCGGCTCGGAGATCGCGCTCGAATCCTGACGCCGCGCGATCCCGCCCGTCGCGGCTGTCAGCTCTCGTTGCGGCTCGACGTGCCGCCCGACGCCGCCTCGCGCGTGCCGCTTCGCCTCCGCGACGCGGGAGTCGTCGTCGACTGGCGCGAGCCCGCGATCCTCCGCATCGCACCGGCGCCGCTGTACAACCGCTTCGGCGACGCCTTCGAGGCCGTCGAGGCGCTCGCCGCTGCGCTCGAATGAGCGCTGCGGCGACGCCGATGCGCCGAGCCGCGATCATCGGCGGCGGCCTCGCGGGCAGCCTGCTCGCGATCCTGCTCGCGCGCCGCGGCGTCGACTCCGTCGTCATCGAGCGCGCGACCGAGGCCGAGTCGCGCACGCCGGCCGGCGGCCGCTCCATCAACCTCGCGCTCGCGGCGCGCGGGCTCGCCGCGCTCGCGCGCGCCGGCGTCGCGGCCGAGGTCGAGCCGCTGCTGCTGCCGATGCGCGGACGCCAAGTCCACCAAGACGGCGGCGAGCGCTTTCTGCCGTACGGTCAGCGGCGCGGCGAAGAAATCTACTCCGTGGCGCGCGCGACGTTGAACGGCCTGCTCCAGGACCTCGCGCGCGCACGCTTCGGCGTCGAATATCGCTACGGCCAAGCTTGCGTCGGCGTCGATATCGAGTCTGCGCGCCCCATCGTCGCGGCGCCCGAAGGCCGCTACCTGCTCGACGCCGACGTCGTCTTCGCGACGGACGGCGCCGGCTCCGCGGTCCGGCGCGGCATTGCCGCCGCGGGCCACATGCAGGCTCGAGAGGAGCTGCTCGATCACGGATACGTCGAGCTCACGGTGCGGCCCGCCGCGGATGGCGGCTTCGCGCTCCGCCCGGATGCGCTTCACATCTGGCCGCGCGGCGGCTTCATGCTGATCGCGCTGCCGAATCTCGATCGGAGCTTCACGGCCACGTTGTTCCTGCCGCTCGAGGGCGCGAAGAGCTTTGCGGCGCTGCGCGGCGCGAAGGGGAAAGCGGCCGGCGCGGCGCACCCCTCGGGCGCCGCGGCCTTCTTCGCGGAGGAGTTTGGCGACGTCGCCGCGCTGATTCCAAACCTCGCGGCCGAGCTCGCCTCGCGGCCCGTGGGCACGCTCGGCACGGTGCGCTGCCGGCCGTGGCGCTTCAAGGATCGGATCCTGCTGCTCGGCGACGCCGCGCATGCGATCGTGCCGTTTCACGGGCAGGGCATGAACGCCGCCTTCGAGGACTGCGCGGCGCTCGACGAATTGGTCGGGCGCCACGGCGCCGACTGGCCGCGCGTCCTCGAGGCGCTCGAGCGCGGCCGCTTAGAGAACGCGGACGCGATCGCGGAGATGGCGCTCGAGAACTACCGCGAGATGCGCGACACGGTCCGGAGCCCGAACTTCGAGCTGCGCCGCGCGATCGCGTTCGAGCTCGAGCGCCGATTCCCCGAGCGCTTCGTGCCGCGCTATTCGATGGTCATGTTTCATCCCGAGATCTCGTACGCGGAGGCGCAGCGGCGCGGCGCGATCCAGGCCGACATCCTCGCGGAGCTCGCCGCGGCGGCGACGTCGCTCGAGGACGTCGACTTCGACCGGGCGCGAGAGCTCGTGGAGACGCGGCTGAACACGCCGCGGTAGCGCCGGAACTGCCCGCCGGCCCGAGGACCCGCGCCCGCGCTGCGCGGCGCCGCTTCGCTATCGCTTCTCGTCGAGCTCGTCCAAATCGCCGCCCCGCTCGTCGCCGTTGAGGCCGTCGTCGATCGAATCGTTTAGCTCGTCATCGAGCTCGTCGTCGGATTCGCCCTCCAATTCGTCCTCGAAGTCGTCCTCCTCGGCTTCGAATTCGAACCCCTCTCCTTCGAGCGCCTCGGCAATCGCGATCGCTTCCCGCGCGGCCTCGGCGATGTCTTCGTCGTCGGACTCGGCGAGATCGGCGAGGACTTCTCCGGCTTCGCTCGGACGGATGCTGCCCGCGGCATCGATCGCGGCGAGCAGCAAAGCCTTCTCGCCCGACTCCGAGGTCAGGAGCCGCTCGACGTACGGCCACGCGGCGTCGATCTGCCAGCTGCCCGCGGCCTGCACCGCCTCGTAGCGCAGATCCTCGTCGCGGCTCTCGAGCGCTTCGACGATCTCGTCCTCGAAGCCCCGCACCCAGCGCATCGCGAACACGGCCGTGACCATCCATTCGGGATCCCCGCTCGCAGAGGCCTCGCGGATCGCGTCGGCGTGCCACGGCCGGGGAGCGCGCACCGAACCTTCGAGCACGCGCCTGCGCACGAGCTTCGGCACGTTCGGCGCCTCGTAGACCTCGCGCAGCCCGTCGACGATCTTCCTGAACGTGTGGTCCGGGACGGGAATGTCCTCCGGAAAGTCCTCGCCCTCGACGTCGACGGTCTCGAGGACGGGCCCGAGCGAGATCGCGGCCTGTCCGCGCAGCTCATCGGGCTCGTCCGCGCTGCGTACGATCCCGAGCAGCGCCTCGGCGAGCGCTTCGTCGATGACGGCAGGCTCGCCCGCGAGCCGAGCCGCGGCGAGCCGCTCCGCCGGCGTGCGCGATCGGTCCCGCAAGCTCTCCAGAAGCACCTCAGCGGCATTCGCGGGCCAGTCCCACGGAGGAGCCGCCTCCAACATCTCCAGGTCGAGCTCACTCATCGCCGTCCCTCACTTCTGCACCCGCAGCTCCGCCAGCAAATCGAGCTGGCGCTCGTCGCCGATCACACGCTCGAACTCGAGCCCGAGCGTTTCGAGGACCGGCTCCGCTACGGGTTTGACCTGCTTCTGCACATAGTGCTCCCGATCGAGCGGGCTTTGCACGTTATCGAGCGGCTCCGCGCCGGCCGCCGTCACGACGTACGCGACGAGCCGCCCGGACTGCGAGGACTTGCGCGCGGCGGCGACATGCGGCGGCGTCGACGCGGTATAGGCGTCGGCGCGCTTCCGGAGCTGCTTCCGATAGACGAGCGCGTCGTCGAGCTCGCCGCGCCGCACGCGCTTCACGATCGAGGCGAGGTACTCCTCGACGGGCTCGCCCGCGAAGAGCCGCTCGTAGAGCTCGCGCTGCACCTGCTTCGCGAGCTCGGTCCAGTCGCGGCGCACGACCTCCATGCCGACGAACTCGACGCCGCCGCCGTGCAGGAGCCCCGCGTAGCGCTTGCTCGCGCCGCGCGCACTGTGCCGCGCGTGCGGCAGGAAAAGCTTCAAATACAGCTTCTCGAACTCGATCTCGAGCCGGCTCGCGACGCGCCAGCGCGACTCGACGTGCCGCGCGAGCGCCGCGTTGAGCTCCGGGGCGAGGGCGCGCCCGCGCTCGGCGGCGGCATCGGCCTCGACGAGCCCCGAGGCCACGAAAAGGCTGTCCGTGTCGCCGTAGAGCACGGTGAAGCCCGCCGCCTCGAACCAGTGCTTCGACCACAGCAGGAGCTCGCGCCCCGTGCCCGTGATCGCATTCGCGAGCGCGGGGTTCGAGAAGCGGCAGGCCGGCGTGCCGAGCACGCCGTAGAACGAGTTCATGAGAATTTTGATCGCGTTCGCCGCGACCGCGTCGCCCCTCTGCTTCGCGGCCTCGCGGCGCGGGAAGAGCTCGTCGAGCATGCGCGGCAGGATCCCGGGCTCGCGCTTGAACGCTGCGGCCTCCGTCCGGATCAGATCGGCGCCGGGCTCGGGTCGCTCGACATAGGTCAGCGGATCGATGTTGAGGCTGCGAATGATGCTCGGATACAGGCTCTTGAAGTCGAATACCCAGACGTTGCGGTGGAGCCCCGTGACGGGCTCGAGCACGTGCCCGCCCTGCTGCGCCGCGTGAACGCGCGAGTCGCCCGAGCGCACGCTCGGGGCGACGATGCGCCGCTTCTCGAGCTCTGCGAGATAGAGGAAATCGAACGAGGCGATGCTGGCCGCGACGCGATCGGGCGTCATGCCCGTCAGCCGGCTGCGCTCGAACGCGAGCGGGACGAGATCGAGACGCTCGACGATCTCGAGCGCGAGGCGCGCGTCGGTGCGTGCGTAGAGCGCGAACGCGGGCAGATCGTGCTCGTAGTTGTGCAGGATCTCGTGGTGCCGCTCCCGGGCCTCGCCCTTGAGGGCCTTGCCCTCGCCGAGAACCTCGCGCGCGACGGCGTCGAGCGAGTAGTCGTCCATGCGCACGAACGCGCCGCGCAGGAGATCGATGCCGTCGAGCACGAGGCGTCCCGGAATCGTCGCCTGGCCGCTGCCGAAGTAGCCCTCGGCCTTTCTTAAGCGCATGCGTCCCGGGCCGCGGCCGAGCTCGAGCGGGTGCCGGAGCCGCGCCGCGATGCGCTCGAGCACGGTCAGGTCGAAGTCGATCGTGTTCCAGCCCGTCAAGACGTCGGGATCGAACGCGGCGATCCGCGCGCAGAAGGCGTCGAGCGCGGCGCGCTCGTCCGCGCAGCGGGTCGCACGCGGGGGCATCGGTCGGTCCGAGGAATCGACGACGAGCACCTCGTCGACGGCCGGCGCCGACGATTCGGCGCCCCCCGCGCGCGGGGACGACAAGCCGGCGTCGCCCCGCGTCTCGCGGTTCTCGTGGCCGGCGCCCGCTCGCGCGAACAGCGAGATCGCGAGCAGGCGCTCGCCCGCAAGATCGGTCTCGATGTCGAACGAGAGCACGCGCGGCTCGACGTCGACCGAGGCCGGACGAAGCTCCGGGTTCTCGAAGACGCGGGAGACGCCCGCGCCGGGCGCCGCCTCGCCGACGATCTCGCAGCCGCCCTTGATCCCGCGGTCGATGAGGTAGCGCACGGCGAAGCGCACGTCGGCCTCGAACGTCTCGACGCCCGCGCCGTGGAGCCGCTCGCGGAGCCCGGGCACGTCTTGCGGCGTCGGGACCTCGACCCTGCACGCGGGCTCGCCCGCGAAGGTGCGCCGATCGGCCGACAGCGGCGCCGGCGCACCCGACGCACGAGCCCGCTCGCCGTCGATCTCGCGCACGTAGAAATGCGGCCGCTGCCGGTCGTCGCGCACGAGGAACGTGCCGCCGTCCTCGAGCCGGCCGTAGAGATGAACGACGGGCCGCCGGCGGCCCCGCGCGTCGGACTCGACGCGATAGCTCGCCTGAAAAATGAAGCCGCGCGCTGCCATCGATGAAAGTCTACGCCGCCGCGGCGGCAGCGGTCGCCGTCAGACCGCGATCGGCGCCTTGATCGCGGGATGGGAGCGGTAGCCGACGATCTCGAAGTCCTCGAAGCGGTAGTCGAAGATCGAGGGCGGCCGGCGCTCGATCTCGAGCTTCGGCAGCGGCAGCGGCTCGCGCGAGAGCTGGAGCCGCGCCTGCTCGAGATGGTTCAGATAGAGATGGCAGTCGCCGCCCGTCCAGACGAGCTCGCCGGGCGCGAGATCCGTCTGCTGCGCCATCATGTGCACGAGCAGCGCGTAGGACGCGATGTTGAACGGCACGCCGAGGAAGACGTCGGCGCTGCGCTGGTAGAGCTGGCACGAGAGGCGGCCTTCGGCCACGTAGAACTGAAAGAGCGCGTGGCACGGCGACAAGGCCATCTGCTCGAGCTCGCCCACGTTCCACGCGCTCACGATAATGCGGCGCGAGTCCGGATCCGTGCGCAGCAGATCGACGGCCCGCTGGATCTGGTCGATGCGGCGTCCGTCGGCCGCCTTCCAGGCGCGCCACTGCGCGCCGTAGATGGGACCCAAGTTGCCCTCCGCGTCGGCCCACTCGTCCCAGATCGTGACGTCGTGCTCGCGCAGATAAGCGACGTTCGTGTCGCCTTTGAGGAACCAGAGCAGCTCGTGGATGATCGAGCGCAGGTGCAGCTTCTTCGTCGTGACGAGCGGGAAGCCTGCGCCGAGATCGAAGCGCATCTGATGGCCGAAGAGGCTTCGCGTGCCGGTGCCCGTTCTGTCTCGCTTCTCTACGCCGCGCTCCAGGATCGCGGCGAGCAGATCAAGGTACGGTCGCATTCGTCGCGGGCATTCGATTGACGCGATAAGCGAGCACGAGGAGCACGACGCCGGCCACGATCATCGGCGCCGACAGGACCTGCCCCATCGTGACCCATCCGAACGCGAGGTAGCCGTAGCCTTCGTCGGGCTCGCGGACGAACTCGACGGCGAAGCGGAACACGCCGTAGAGCAGCAGGAACAAGCCGGACACGGCCATCGTCGGCCGCGGCTTACGCGAGAACCACCAGAGCGAGAGAAACAGCACGACGCCTTCGAGGAACGCCTCGTAGAGCTGGCTCGCGTGCCGCGGCGTGCCGTCGACCATGACGGCCCAGAAGGCGTTCGGATCCGTCGGCCGGCCCCAGAGCTCGCCGTTGATGAAGTTGCCGAGGCGCCCGAGGCCGAGGCCCGGAGGAATCCACGGCGCAACGAAGTCGGTCATCGCGAAGAACGGCTGGCCGACGCGCCGCCCGAACAGCCACAGCGCAAACAGCACGCCGAGCAGGCCGCCGTGAAACGACATGCCGCCCTGCCAAATCTTGAAGAGCACCAGCGGATCGTCGATGAATCCCTGAAGCCCCTTCATGGGCAGGAAGTAAAAGAGCATGTAGCCGATCCGGCCGCCGATGATGACGCCGAGCGCGGAGAAGAATACGAAGTCGTCGACCTGGAGCGGCGTGATCGGGCTGTAGGGGCGCCGCGCTCGGCTCCGCGTGCCGAGCCAGCCGAGCACGAACCCGCCGAGATACATGAGCCCGTACCAATGCACGGCCAGCCGGCCGATTCTGAACGCGATCGGATCGATGTGGGGGTAGGTGAAAAGCGCGAGCATCGCGGCCGGGCCTCAGGGTTCGCGCGCGTAGTTTAAACGGCGCCTCCTGCTATAGTCGAGGAATGCCGAACCGTCTCGCTCAGGAAACGAGCCCCTACCTCCAGCAGCACGCGGAGAATCCCGTCGACTGGTATCCGTGGTCGAGCGAGGCGCTCGATCGGGCTCGCGCCGAGGACAAGCCGATCTTGCTCTCGATCGGGTACTCGGCGTGCCACTGGTGCCATGTCATGGCGCACGAGTCGTTCGAGGACGAAGAGACGGCCGCGCTCATGAACCAGCTCTTCGTCAACATCAAGGTCGACCGCGAGGAGCGGCCCGATCTCGATCGCATCTATCAGACCGCCCACCAGCTCTACACGGGCCGTGCCGGCGGCTGGCCGCTCACGTGCTTCCTGACGCCCGACGATCACGTGCCGATCGTCGTGGGCACCTACTTCCCGAAGGAGCCGCGCTACGGCATGTCGCCGTTCAAGCAGGTGCTCGAGCAGGTCGAGGCGTACTACCGGCGTTATCCGGACGAGGTCGAGGCCCGCGGCGCGGCGCTGCGCGAGGCGTTCGGCCGCATGGAAGCGGGCTCGGCCTCGGCAGCGCAGCTTTCGCCGGCGCCGATCGAGCGAGCGCGAGAGCGGCTCGCGGCGACGTTCGACCCCGAGCACGGCGGTTTCGGCGGAGCCCCGAAGTTTCCTCACACGACGGCGCTCGAGCTGCTGCTCGAGCTCGGCGCGGACGAGAGCGCGGGCGCGGAAGGCGAAGAGCGCCGCATCGTCGACCTCACGCTCGAGCGCATGGCGCTCGGCGGCCTCTACGACCAGCTCGCGGGCGGCTTCTTCCGCTACAGCGTCGATCGAAGCTGGTCGATCCCGCATTTCGAGAAGATGCTCTACGACAACGCGCAGCTGCTCTCGCTCTACAGCGACGCCTACGCCGCGACGCGGCAGCCGCTCTACGCGCGCATCGCGGGCGAGACGGCCGACTTCATCGTGCGCGACATGCAGGATCGGAGCGGCGGCTACTACTCGACGATCGACGCCGACTCCGAGGGCGAGGAAGGCAAGTACT
Organism: Gammaproteobacteria bacterium; assembly: GCA_035760685.1. Lineage (GTDB taxonomy): Bacteria > Pseudomonadota > Gammaproteobacteria > Steroidobacterales > Rariloculaceae > ZC4RG20. The sequence goes on from DASTSM010000139.1 coordinate 22,653, forward strand.
ACCTCTGGACGCCGGCGGAAGTCGACGCGCTTCTCGCGGCGCCCGACGCCGCGCTCGCGAAGCGCGTGCTCGGGCTCGACGGCCCCGCGAACTTCGAGGACCGCGAGTGGCATCTGCACCGGAAGCTCGAGCCCGAGGCGGCGGCGCGGCAGCTGGGTCTCCGCCTCGACGCCGAAGCGGCGGTCGCCGCGTTCGCCGCCGCGCGGCGCACGCTCCTCGCCGCCCGCGAGAAACGCGTGCCCCCCGGGCGCGACGAGAAGATCCTCGTCTCGTGGAACGGCCTCATGATTCGCGGCATGGCGAAAGCCGCGCGGCGCCTCGGGCGTGCGGATCTCGCCGCATCGGCCTCGCGCGCCGCGGACTTCATCCGCACCGAGCTTTGGCGCGACGGCCGCCTCGTCGCGACGTACAAGGACGGACGCGCTCGGCTCGCGGCCTATCTCGACGACTACGCGTTCTTGGCCGCCGGCCTGCTAGAGCTGCTCGAGGTCCGCTGGCGCAGCGAGGATCTCGAGCTGGCCGTCGGCTGCGCGGACGCCGTGCTCGCGCATTTCGCGGACCCCGCGGGCGGGTTCTTCTTCACGAGCGACGACCACGAGACGCTGATTCATCGCCCGAAGCCGCTCGCGGACGAAGCCGTGCCGTCCGGCAACGCCGTCATGCTGCGCGTGCTGCTCGAGCTCGGCGCCTTGATCGGCGAGCAGCGGTACGTCGAGGCGGCGGAAAAGGGACTCGCGGCCGCGGCCGAGAGCGTCGGGCAGTATCCCGACGCGCACGCGGCGACGCTGCTCGCGCTCGCGCGGCATCTGGAGCCGCCGGAGATCGTCGTGGTGCGCGGCGAGCCGAGCGAGGTCGGGCCATGGCGCGAGCTCCTCGACGAAGGCTACGCCCCGCGCCGCTCGTCGTTCT
>DASTSM010000140.1:0-13653 GCA_035760685.1 Gammaproteobacteria bacterium
GCATGAGCGACTCGTCCGGGAAGTCGCTGCCCGCATATTGCGTGCTGCGGCCGGGCTCGCGCTCGTCCGCCGTGCGGAAGCCGAACTCCTGCTTGAGCACGCGCTCCGTCGCGACGTGCTGCACGAGGTCGATGCCGAACGGCAGCTTGAAATGGAGCCCGGGCTCCGCGATGCCGTAGACCTTGCCGAAGCGCTTGATGACGGCCCGCTCCTCGGGCTGCACCGTGTAGAAGCAGCTCAGCACGCCGACGAGGACGAGCAGCGCGACGGCGCCGACCGCGACGTTGCGGCCGCTGATGCCCCGGAATCCGTCTGGGCCCGCACCCGAGCCGCCGCTCCGGCGGCCGCGGTTCCGCCGCCGCGCCAGAAAGTCCTCGATCACGTCTTTGGGTTGGCTCATCGCAAGGGCCTCCGCTCGGTACGCGGCATGGTAAGCATTTCCGCGCCCTGCGTCATCGCGCGGGAAAATGGGGTCAGACCCCATTTTTACGACGGTCGAAAAAACCAGCGCGGGAAAATGGGGTCTGACCCCATTTCCCGGGCGCTCAGTCGGGGCGGACGAAGAGCGCCATGGCTTCGACGTGATGCGTGTGCGGGAACATGTCGAGCACGCGCGCCGACTCAAGGCGGAAGCCGGCCGCGGTCAGCACCTTCGCGTCGCGCGCGAGCGTCGCCGGGTGACAGGAGACGTAGACGACGCGGCGGGGACGCAGCTTCGCGATTTGCTCGATGGGCTCGGCCGCGCCCGTGCGCGGCGGATCGAGCACGACGAGGTCCCATGGCTCGCGGTAGAAGCGGAAGCTCGCGTCGGCGAGATCCCCCGCGATGAAGCGCGCGTTCGCGAGGCCGTTCGAGGCCGCGTTCCGCACGGCGCGGGCGACGAGGCCCGCTTCGCCCTCGACGCCGAGAACTTCGTTCGCGAAGCGCGCGAACGGCAAGCTGAAGTTGCCGAGGCCGCAGTAGAGGTCGAGCACGCGATCGGTCGGGCCCACGTCGGCGATCTCGACGGCGGCCTCGACCATGCGCGCGTTCACGAAACCGTTGATCTGGATGAAATCGGTCGGCGCGAACTCGAGCGTCACGTCGAACCGATCGAGGCGATAGCGCAGCGTCTCGGCCGCCGGGCCGAGCGGCGCGACGGTGCCCGGGCCGCCGGTCTGGAGATAGACGTCGATGCCGTGCCGCGCGCCGAGCTCGACGAAGCGCGCGCGGTCGCGCTCGCTCGGCGCATCGAGGACGCGAAGCACGATGGCCGATGCCGCGTCCCCCGCGGCGACTTCGATCTGGGGCAACCGCCGCGCGACGCCGCTCGCCTCGATCTCGGCCGCGAGCTCGCCGAGCAGCGAATCGAAGGGCGGCACGAGCACGGGGCACCGGCGCATGTCGGCGATGTAAGGCGCCGCCCGCTCGCGGAAGCCGACGAGCACGCGCCCTTTGCCCTCGACGTACTTGACGCCGAGCCGCGCCCTGCGCCGGTAGTTCCATTCGGGCCCGAGGATCGGCGGAAGCCACGCCTCCGGCGAGACGCCGCCGACGCGCGCGAGCGTCTGCTCGACGGCGCGTTGCTTGAAGCGCACTTGCGCCTGGTAATCGAGATGCTGGAGCGCGCAGCCGCCGCAGACGCCGAAATACTCGCAGCGCGGCACGACGCGATCGGCCGCGGGCCGCACGACGGACAGGAGCTCCGCCTCCTGGTATTTGCGCCGGCGCTTCCGCGGCGCGATGACGACGCGCTCCTCGGGCAGCGTGCCGGCGACGAAAACACGCCGCCCGCCTACGTCCGCGACGCCTTGGCCGTCGTGCGTCAGGTCGACGATCTCGGCCTCGACCGGCTCGGCCTGACCCGCCTTGCCGGCCTTCGCCGCCTTAGCCGCCATCCCGCACCGCGCGCCAAGCGTCGAGAAACGCCTCGAGGTGCGCTTCGCCCGACTGCTCGAGCTTCGTCTCGACGCGCTCGAGCTCCGCCGCATGCCGCTCGTGATCGAGCAGCCCTCTCATGAGCTGGAATTTGAGATACACGAGGTAAGTGTTGAGCGCGTCCGTCTCGCAATAGTTCCGGATCTCCGCGAGCTCGCCGCGCCGATAGCACTCCCAGACCTTCCCGCCGCTCATGCCGAGCTTGCCGGGCAGGCCGAGGAGCTGCGCGACGAGGTCGAGCGACGCGCGGCCGCTCGACTGATAGCCGGAAAGGACGTCCATGAGATCGAGATGCCGCCAGTGAAAGCGGCTCAGGTAGTTGTTGAAGCGGAACTCGCGATCCGTGTCGCCGAGCTCCCAGTAGCGCGACGCGTCGACGCCGTGCTTCAGCGAGCGGTAGTGCAGCACGGGCAAGTCGAACGAGCAGCCGTTCCACGACACGAGCTCGGGCACGTAGCGGTCGAGCCCGTCGAAGAACCGCGCGAGAATTTCCTTCTCGTCGGCGCCGTCGCCGCCGAGGCTGAAGACGTGCAGATCCTCGGCCGTGCGCAGGACCGCCGAGATCACGATGACGCGATGCATCGGCAGCGGCAGGAAGTCGTTGCCGCGCGACTGCTTCTGTTTGAAGAACATGATCTTCGCGACGCTCTCGTCGTCGAGCTCGCGAGCGTCGTAGATGCGCCGGCCGAGGTCGACGTCGGGGACCGTCTCGATGTCGAATACCAGCGTATTCACTCTCGCTCCTGGAAAATGGGGTCAGAGCCGATTTTTCAGCCAAAAAATTGGGGTCAGAGCCGATTTTCCGGGCGGAGAAAAATGGGGTCAGAGCCGATTTTTGCACGTAGCCGAATGCATCCGTCGCCGTCGCGGGCGTGGTGCAAAAATCGGCTCTGACCCCATTTTTCTCGGCCCCATTTTCTCTAGCGGCGCATGAGCACGGCGACGGCGAGCACGAGACCGGCCTCGTCCGTCAGTGTCAGGTGGCCGTCGCCGACGCCGAGCCGCGCGCAGACGGCATGGCCGCGCGTCGAGTAGACGACCTGCGGCTGGCCCAGCCGATCGGGCACCGTGCCGACGTCTCGAACCCAGATGCCGTTCGCGAATCCCGTGCCGAGCGCTTTCGCGATCGCCTCCTTCGCGGCGAAGCGCATCGCGAGAAAACGCGCGGGGCGCTTGTGGCTCGCGAAAAGCGCGTACTCCTCGTCCATGAGGAGGCGCCGCGCGAACGCGTCGCCGAAGCGCGCCCACGTGCGCTCGACCCGCTCGAGCTCGACGATATCCGTCCCGATTCCGAAGATCACGCGCCCGCCCAGGTCCCTTAGCCTATTCCGAAAATCACAGGCCTCTCGCAACGATATCTTTCAACACGGCCCGGCTCTTGAGCGGCCGATCCCCGAGATAAGACTCGAGGACGCGGGCGAGCAGCCGCCGCGCCGCCCTGAGGCTTTCCTCGTCGTGCAGGTCCTCGGCGCCGAGCGAGAGGAGCTCCCGGCCCCAGTAGCCCTCGTGATCGGCGATGCGCTCGTCCGCTCTCGGTCCGCGCTCGAGCTCGAAGCGGTAGCGGAATTCAGGCTTGAGGGGCTCGCCGCTCTCGGCGTCCCGGTCGAGCTCGAGCCCGAATCCCAGAGCGCGCAAAAAGCGCAGCTCGAAAATCCGCAGCGTGCGCGCGAGGGCGGATCCGGCGGCGAGCTCCGCGAGGCAGCGACTATAGCAGGAAAAGACCTCGTCGTTCGCGTCGCCGCGGGCGCAAAGCCTGAGCGCGAGCTCGTTCACGTAGTACGCGGCGAGGAGCGGCTCGGGGCCGAGCGCAAGACCCTGCCCGTCGGCTTCGACGTCCGTGAGCCGGCCGAGCTCGCCTCGCCGAATCCAAGAGAGGCGCAGCGGGACGAACGGCTGCAGCAGCGCGCGGCGCGGCCGGGGGCCCTGCCGCGAGCCCTGCGCCACGAGGCCGATGCGGCCGTGGCCCTCGGTCAGGCACTCGACGAGCTGGCTCGTGTTGCGGAACGGCCGCTGGTGCAGCACGAACCCGCGCTCGAGCAGCACGCTTTCTCTCTCGCTCATTCGAGGTCGAAGCCGAGCCTTTTGAGCTCCTGCTCGCTGTCGGACCAGTGCTCGCGGATCTTGACCCAGAGCTCGAGGTGCACGCGCGCGCCGAGCAGCTTCGCGAGCTCGACGCGCGCCTCCGAGCCCGCCTGCTTGAGCAGGGCGCCATCCTTGCCGATCACGATCGGCTTGTGGCTCTCGCGCTCGAGCCAGATCAGCGCATGGACGAGCCAGCGGCCGTCCTCGCCGCGGGACATGTGCTCGATCTCGACCGTGAGACCGTACGGCACCTCCTGTCGAAGCAGCGTCATGAGCTTCTCGCGGATGATCTCCGCGCCGCGAAACGCAACGTCGCGGTCGGTCTTGAAGTCCTTCGGAAACATCGCCGCTCCCGGCGGCAGGCGCTCGAAGATTTCCGCGACGAGCGCGTCGAGGTTCGCGCCGGTCCGAGCGGAGACGGGCACGAAGGCAGCGAACGGGTGCTCGCGGAGCCGCTCGAGCATCGGCAGCAGCTTCTCCTTGGCGCGCAGCGCGTCGACCTTGTTGACGACGAGAATCGTGGCCTCGACCCGATCGCCGAGCGTCTTCACGAGCGCCTCGTCCTCGGGCGTGAAGGCTTTGGCCTCGACGACGAGCAGGATCAAGTCCGCGTCCTCGACGGCCTGATGCAGCGCCCGGGCCATGAGCCGATGCATGACGCGCTTCGAGCGCTGCGCATGGCCGGGCGTGTCGACGAAGACCGCCTGATCGCCGTCCCGATTCATGACGCCGAGAATGCGATGCCGCGTCGTGTGCGGGCGCGGCGACACGATGCTGATCTTCTCGCCGACGAGCGCGTTCAGCAGCGTCGATTTGCCGACGTTCGGCCTGCCGACGATCGCGACGTAGCCGAAGCGGCCGTCCTTACTCGGCATGGCTCTCGAGCTCCGCGAGCATCGCGGCGGCGGCCCGCTGCTCGGCGATCCGCCGGCTCGAGCCCCGGCCGTGCGTGCGCACGTACGGGCTCCCGCCCTCGGCCTCGCGCGGCTGTCCTTTCGCGCGCTGCTCGACCTCGCATACGACGGTGAAGACCTGCTCGTGCTCGCGGCCGTGGACCGAATCGATCGAGTAGGAAGGCAGCCGCATGCCCCTGCCCTGCAGCCATTCCTGGAGCTTGGTCTTCGAATCCTTGAGCTCGTCGGGCTCGGGCAGCCGTGCGAAGCGGTCCGCGAAAAGCGTATCGACGAGCCGCTCGGCCGCGTCGTGCCCGCCGTCGAGCAGCACGGCGCCGACCAGCGCCTCGAAGGCGTCGGCCAGGATCGCCCCGCGATGTGCCGCTCCCGACCGGAGCTCGCCGCGCCCGAGGACCAGCTGCTCGTCGAGCCCGAGGGCCCGCGCCATCTCCGCGAGCGTGCTCTGCCGAACGAGCGACGCCCGAGCCCGGCTCAAGTCGCCTTCCGAGTGCTCGGAGCGCGACTCGTAGAGGCGCTTCGCGATGATGAAGTTCAGGAACGCGTCGCCGAGGAACTCGAGCCGCTCGTTGTTTTCCCTGCCGGCGCTCCGGTGCGTCAGCGCGAGCTCTAGCAGCAGCGGATCGGAGAAGCGGTAATGGAGCGTGCTCTCGGCCCAATCGGTACGAGAGCTCAGCGGCGTATGTCGACCTGTTTGTCGAATGTCACCAGCAGCCAAATATCGGAGACGTAGTGGGCGCGGGCCTCGTACTGGATGCGTACCTGATACCCGTCCCGAACTTGATTGATCTTAACATTATCCGCCGGGAGTTCGATGCCTTCGATGTCGAAGCGACGGTTGATCGCCGATCGAATCGCGCCGGGCGTCGCACCCTTGCCGTTCATCTCGTTGCGCACGTCGGTCAGCACGGTCGCCAGCGTGACGTTGCGCATGTACATCGGCACGAGCTTGATCACGGCGAAGCCCACGAGGCCGAATAGACCCGCGAGGACGAGGAAGCCGATCAGCGTGATCCCGGCCTCGTGCTTCCGAGGCCGATGCGCGAATATCCGTCGATGCCCTGCGGGGCCGCGGCCCCGCCTCAGTCGATTTTCTTTCCGATGCGGCTCCATCGCGGGCCTCCCTCGCTCGGCGGACGCCAGCTCATCCAGATGCGCTCGGCCCGCCCGACGAGACGATACTCAGGAACGAACTCGACACCTTCGAAGCGGCTGTCTTTGCTGTTGTCGCGATTGTCGCCCATCATGAAGTAGTGGCCCGCTGGCACTTTGTAGGTGCCGCCGCGGCTCACGGCATCCGTGATCCACAAGATCGAATGGTCGTGGGTTCCGAGCTGCTCCTCGAGCAGCATCGTTCCCGGCTCCTCGGCGTACGGACCGACGGGGTGCACCGGCACGGGTTTGCCGTTGATCGTCAAATGCTTCGTGATCTCGTCGTAATACACGGTGTCGCCCGGCAAGCCCACGACTCGCTTGATGTAGTTCACACTGGGATCGGACGGCAGCCTGAAAACGACCACGTCCCCGCGCTGCGGCTCTCCGATGTCGATGAACTTGGTATTTAGAACCGGCAGGCGCAGACCGTACGCGAACTTGTTCACAAAAATAAAATCTCCCGTGAGGAGCGTCGGCTCCATCGAGCCCGAAGGAATGCGAAAAGGCTCGAACAGGAAGGAGCGGAGCAGCAGCACGACGAGCAGGATCGGGAAGAACGATTTCGCGTACTCGACGACGACGGGCTCCGCCGGCTCGGTTCCCGCGGGCGCGCGCGCACGGCGCGTCTTCTTGAGCACGAGGGCGTCCACGGCCCAGATGAGCCCGGTCACGAGCGTGGCCAGAACGAGAATCAGCGCGAAATCCAAGTGTCTGTTTCCTGCGGTGCGAGAGGGTGGGTGTTTCCAGTATTGGTTATTTCCTAGCCGCCTGCAACACGCGTGCGGCGGCTGCAAACCGGCTATTTCCTATCGGCCTGCAACACGGCGAGAAACGCCTCCTGCGGTATCTCCACCGAGCCGAGCTGCTTCATGCGCTTCTTGCCGGCCTTCTGCTTCTCGAGGAGCTTGCGCTTGCGCGTGACGTCGCCGCCGTAGAGCTTCGCGGTGACGTCCTTGCGATACGCCTTGACCGTGCTCCTCGCGATGATCTGAGCGCCGATCGCCGCCTGCACGGCGACCTCGAACTGCTGGCGCGGGATCACCTCGCGCAGCGTCTCGACGAGGTTCCTTCCCTTGCGCTCCGCGCCGTCGCGATGAACGATCATCGACATCGCATCGACGCGCTCCTTGTTGATCAGAATATCGAGCTTGACGAGCGGCGCGGCCTGGAAGCGTAGGAACTGATAGTCGAACGAGGCGTAGCCGCGGCTCACGGACTTGAGCTTGTCGAAGAAGTCGAGCACGACCTCCGCGAGCGGCAGCTCGAACTCGAGCGAAACCTGCCCGCCCACGTATTGGAGCTTGCGCTGCGTGCCGCGCTTCTCGATGCAGAGCGTGATCACGGCGCCGAGATACTCCTGCGGCACGAGGATCGTCGCGAGGATGATCGGCTCCCGGATCTCGCGGATCTTCTGCGTCTCGGGCAGCTGCGCGGGATTGTCGATGCGGAGCACGGAGCCGTCGTTCGTCTCGACCTCGTAGACCACGGTCGGCGCGGTCGAGATCAGGTTCATGCCGTGCTCGCGCTCGAGTCGCTCCTGCACGATCTCCATGTGCAGGAGACCCAAGAATCCGCAGCGGAAGCCGAAGCCGAGCGCGACGCTCGTCTCGGGCTCGAACGTGAGCGAGGCGTCGTTCAGCGCGAGCTTCTTCAGGGCCTGCCGAAACGCGTCGTAGTCCTCGGAGTCGACGGGGAACAGACCCGCGAAGACGCGCGGGCTGATGCGCTTGAAGCCGGGCAGCGCGGGGACGTCGCGGCCGTCGGCCGCGACGATCGTGTCGCCGACGGGCGCGGCGTCGATCTCCTTGATCGACGCGATGAGGTAGCCGACCTCGCCGGCCGTGAGGCGCTCCGTGTCGGTTGCGCGCGGCGTGAAGATTCCGAGGCGATCCACCGTGTATTTGCGCCCCGTCGAATGCACCATGATCTTCTCGCCCTTCGCGATCTCGCCGTTGACGAGGCGCACGAGCGAGACGACGCCGACGTAGCTGTCGAACCACGAATCGACGATGAGGGCCTGCAGGGGCGCGTCGGCGCGGCCTTTCGGCGGCGGGATCCGCTCGATGATGCGCTCGAGCAGATCGTCGACGCCGAAGCCCGTCTTCGCGCTGATCTTGAGCGCGTCCTTGGCCTCGATGCCGATGATGTCCTCGATCTGCCGGATCACGCGGTCCGGGTCCGCCGTCGGCAGGTCGATCTTGTTGATGACGGGCACGACCTCGAGCCCCTGCTCGATGGCCGTGTAGCAGTTCGCGACGCTCTGCGCCTCGACGCCCTGCCCCGCGTCGACGACGAGCAGCGCGCCTTCGCACGCCGCGAGCGAGCGCGAGACCTCGTAGGAGAAGTCGACGTGGCCCGGCGTGTCGATGATGTTGAGCCGATACTCCTTGCCGTCCTTCGCGAGGTAGGTCAGCGCGACGCTCGCCGCCTTGATCGTGATGCCGCGCTCGCGCTCGAGCTCCATCGTGTCGAGCACCTGGTCGGACATCTCGCGCAGGGTCAGGCCTCCGCAGCGCTGGATCAGCCGATCGGCGAGCGTCGACTTGCCGTGGTCGACGTGAGCGATGATGGAGAAGTTACGGATCCTGTCCATGGTTTCGGGCGTCGCGGCGCCGCGGAGGCGGCATTATACGCGGCCTTCGGCGAGGGGCTCGAAAATGAGGTCTGCGCCTCGGAAATGGGGTCAGAGTCGATTTTTTCGCCGCGAAATTCGGGCAAGAAAACGGGGTCTGACCCCAATTTTCGGGGTCATGGCTCCGAGAGCCAGCGCTCGACGGCCGCCTTATCGAGCGGGTAGCCCGAGACCTCGCGGTCGCCATCGGCGAGCACCGGAATCCTGAGGCCGTAGCGACGCTCGAGGCCCTCGTCGCCGCTGATGTCGACGGGCTCGATGGCCGCGCGGCCGGCGAGGAGCGGCGCGAGCGCGTCGGCCATCTCCTCGCATAGGTGGCAGCCCGGACGGCTGTAAAGCCTGAGCGTCCTCATCGCCGCGGCTCGACGCGAATGTGCTCGAGCGTCGAGCGCTCGATGCGGCGCCTTAGCGCGGGTCCCGCGGCGAGCAGCGCCAGCACGGCGACGACCGCGCCCAGCAACGCGCCGCCGTCGGAGCGCGCGAGCCATTGACCCGCGAGCGCGCCGGCGAGCAGCGCGGCGAGCGGCAGACCGTACAGGAGCAACGAGCCGCGGAGCAGCGAGCGCGCCGGCAGCGTCAACGACACCTCGTCCCCGACCTCGAAGGCGGCGTCGGACCGGCAGCGCTCGCGTCCGGACTCCGAGAGCCGGCGCCAAAAGCAGAGTCCGGCGCACCCCTTGCAGCCCGCCGCGCGCCGGACCTCGACCTCGACGACGCCGGACGCATGAGCGCCGACGACGGTCGCCTCGACCGACAGGCAGTCTCGACCGAGAGGCCCCTTCACTCGGCCGTCAGCGACGTCGCGATCGAATGCACGGTGCGCTTCGGCACCTCGCCCATCGCGGTGACTTTGCGGCCGCTCAAGGTCAGCGAATAGGCGTTCGTGCTGCCGACGCGCGAGAAGCCGTCGGCGACGTCCGCGTGGGTCTTCGGGTCTTCGATGAAGACCGACACGGTCGCGAGCCCGTCGGAATAGACGAGATGCTCGACGGGGTACTTCGACCCCGCGATCGGGCTCTCGGTGGCCGCCGAGAGGCGGAAGCCGCCGGGCAGCATGGAGACGTGCCACGGCACGTCCGTCATCTCCTGGGCCGGGAGCTCGGGCGATCTGAACCACATGAAGTCGCTCGTGTCGATCGTCGGCTTCAGCGCCGAGGCCGGGATGAAGTCGGAGATGTCGATCTGCGTGAAGAGAATCTGCTCGACGGTATCGCCGTTCTCGTCGCGGAGCTGCGACTTGAGCGGCATCGCCGTGTCGCGGTCGAGCCATAGCATGTAGCCGTAGCGGTACTGATCGCGCGGCTTGATGCCGAGGATCTGCACGGCGCGCTTCGCGACGCGCGCGGTTCCGTACAGCTTGAACTCGTAGTGCGGCTCGAGCTCCTCGGAATAGTTCGGCAGCGCGGTCACGAGCGACCCCGCGTCCTTCCGCTCCTCGACCAAGACCGTGCGCCGATCGGGAAGGATGACTTGAACCTTGTTCTCCTCCCGGATGATCTCGCGCCCGGCGCCGTCGAGCGACATGAGGCGTTCGCCGACGCTGCCGTTGTGGTTGCGATGCACGATGTACATGGTCTCGGCGTTGCCGCCCAGCACGTGCACGAAGGTGCCTTCGTAGTTGAGCTCCTCGACGGCGCGGTTCATGCGGTCGAGCCACGAGCGCACGTCCTCGGCATCGACCTGGACCGCGATCGTTGCGCCGAGCAGCAGGAAGGAGACGCGGACGAGCGTCCTCGGATCGCGGGCGCTCATCGGACGGCGTTCCGACCGGCCGCATCGCTGCCGTCGTCCGCCGCGGAGTCGTCCGCGGTTTCGGCGACGGGCAGCTCCCCGGCGCCGACGACGTTCGAGTGCACGGAGGTCCGGCTCAAGAGCGACGCGTATTCGCCATGGTGCACGAGGTAGTTGGTGAGGCGAATCGGCGCCTGCACGCCGGACCCGGGCTGCTGCGTGTCCTGCGGCACCACGTAGCTCGGCGCGCCGCCGGCCGCGAGCGCCTGCACGCGGCCGACGCCGGGCGACCCGCCGTCCGAGTCGTTCACGAATCGGACCGCCAAGACCGCGCCGAGCGCAACGGCCGCCGCGATGCCGACGCCTGCCGCGGGCGCGCCGTACGCGCGCCTCCAGCGCGGCCTGGCCGCGGCCGCCGGCCTAGGCGCCGGCGCGCCGTTCGACGCCCCCGCGGAGGTTCCGCTCAGGGCCTCGTACACTCGGCGCCGCAGCATGTCGGGATCGGGCTGCACCAAGTCGCGGCGCACCACCGAGCCGATGAGCGAATAGCGGATGAGCTTGTTGCGGGCGTCGGGGTCGCGCTCGAGGCGCCGAACGAGGAAGGCACATTCTTCACCGGAGAGCTCGTCGTCCAGGAAGGCCGACACTTGATCGTGAATCTCTTCGCTCATAATCGTTTTATTGAAGCAACGCACCGATACGTTTGTCTATGGCTTCCCGTGCCCTAAAAATTCTCGAGCGCACGGTGCCCACAGGACATTCCATCGTCTGAGCGATCTCTTCGTAGCTCATGCCGTCGATCTCGCGGAGCAAAATCGCCGTGCGCAGATCCTCGGGGAGGTCTGCGATCGCGGAGTTCACCGCTTCGCGAATCTCGTCGCTGAGCGCAAGGCCCTCGGGGGTGTCGAGGTCGCGCAGCTTCGAAAACGCTTCGAACTGCTCGGGGTCTTGAAGATCCAGGTCGTAGTGAGCAGGCCGGCGTCCGGCCGCGACGAGATAGTTCTTCGCCGTGTTGATCGCGATGCGATAGAGCCAGGTGTAGAAGGCGCTGTCGCCGCGGAAGGACGGTGCGGCGCGATACGCCTTGAGGAAGGCTTCCTGAGCGACGTCCATGGCCTCGGAAGGATCCCGCACGTATCGCATGACCAGCTTTAGAATCTTGTGCTGATACTTTACAACCAACAGATCGAAGGCGGACCTGTCACCCTGTTGAACGCGTTTGATCAAGGCGAGGTCGGATGCCCCGCTTCCCGGTTTGCGGTTGCCTCCGGGCTCTGCCAAACGCCTCTCAGTAGACCTCATACCTCACCGAAAAGTTCGCCCCGATCGAAGCGAAAACGAGCTGACCCCAAGTTACCGATCGGTTCCATCGAGAACGATTCTAAAGTGTTCCAGGCCGACTGTCGTGGTCAATGGGCGCCGCTGCGCCCGCCGCGCCGCAGCTCGGCTTGCAGGACGCGCCACGTCTCGGCGTCGACCTGATCGCGCAGCAGCAAACGCGCGACGCGAAGGCCGGGACGCGCGAGCTTCAAGCGAATCCAAAACGGTCCGACGGCAGTTCCTTCGACGAGAGACAGGCCGCTTGCCCCGGGCACGGCCCACGAGCCGTCGGCCCGAAGCTCGAGGCACCTAGACGCCGGCGGTCGGCCCAGGAGCGCGTGCACGAGGAGCCCCGCGAGCGCGAGCAGCGCGTAAGCTCGAGGCAGGGCGCTCGCGAGGACGCCGGCGGCGGCGAGCGCATGGACGCCGCGCCACCAATGCACGAGCCAGCGCGAGGGCCTAGGCTCGATCCTCAAGACTACGTCTAATGCGGGAGACGAGTCGGGCCGTATCGGGGTCGTCCGGCTCATGGCGCCGGACAAGGTAACCGTAGAGCTCCGGATCCGTGAGATCCAAAAGCGCCTCGAATCGCCGCTTATCCGAGTCGGCGAGCGCGAGAAAGTCTCTTTCGAGGAACGCCTCGAGCACGGCGTCGAGCTCGCGCATGCCGCGGCGGCACCGCCAGCGGAGTCGCGCCGTGTCGGGCGTCATCGGCGGGCCTAGGGCCTAGTGCTGGCGCTCCACCATGAGCTTCTTGATCTCGGCGATCGCCTTGCCGGGATTCAAGTCCTTCGGGCACGCCTTCGTGCAGTTCAAGATCGTGTGGCAGCGGTACAGTCGGAACGGATCCTCGAGCGCGTCGAGCCGCTCGCCCGTCGCCTCGTCGCGGCTGTCGACGATCCAGCGGTAGGCCTGAAGCAGCGCGGCCGGGCCTAGGTAGCGTTCGGGATTCCACCAATAGCTCGGGCAGGACGTCGAGCAGCAGGCGCAGAGAATGCACGCGGACGGCGTGTTGATCTTCTCCTGGTCTTCCTTCGACTGGAGCCGCTCGCGGTCGGGCGGCGGCGGCGTCTCCGCCTGGAGCCACGGCTTGACGAGCGCGTACTGGGCGTAGAAGTTCGTGAGGTCCGGCACGAGGTCCTTGACGACGGGCATGTGCGGCAGCGGATAGATCTTGACCGCGCCCTTGACGTCCTCGACCGGCGTGAGGCACGCGAGCGCATTCCGGCCATCGATGTTCATCGCGCACGAGCCGCAAATGCCTTCGCGGCAGGAGCGCCGGAAGGTCAGCGTCGGATCGATCTCGTTCTTGATCTTGATCAGCGCGTCGAGAACCATCGGCCCGCAGTGGTCCATGTCGACCTGATAGCTGTCGAGCCGCGGATTGCCGTTCGTGCTCGGGTCGTAGCGATAGATCCGGAACTCGCGCGCGTTCGCCGCTCCTTGCGCGCCGCCGTGCTGCTTGCCCGGCATGACCCGGGAATTCTTCGGAAGGAGAAACTCCGCCATGACTACTGCCTCTCTTGCTGCTGCCGCCCGCTGCCGCTGCCGCCCGCTATTGCTGCCGCTGCCGCGCCGCGAACCGAACTCGAACTCGAACTTTATAAGGAGTCCCGCGAAGGGCCCGTGAGGGCCGTTTGCGGGACCGCCGTGAATACATCCCTGTAGGCTCGCTGCGCGCCATCCCTGGCGCGCAGCGTCCCGCAAACGGCCCTCACGGACCCTCCGCGGGACTCCTTTGTTCAGAATGGAGGCACTGCCGGCCGGCTGCGCAAGCTCCGGCAGCTGCGCGAAGTTTCGCGCTTGCCCGGCAGAACCGACGACACGACCGCGACCGCCTTGCGTTGTAAGCGCGGTCTTTCGTGACGGCACGACGTGTCGGCGGAGGTTTCGCTGTGAGGGGGT
>DASTSM010000141.1:0-6330 GCA_035760685.1 Gammaproteobacteria bacterium
GCCTCGCCGCCGTCGTCGCCGATACCGAGATCCTGAAGCTGTTGCTCGACGCCGGCGCAAACGCCGACTCGCCGAACGCCGAGGGGCAGACGGCGCTCATGGACGTCGCGCGCACGGGCAACGTCCAAGCGGCGACGCTCCTGCTCGAGCACGGCGCGACGGTCGACGCCAAGGAGCGCTGGGGCGGGCAGACGGCGCTCATGTGGGCGTCGGCGCGGCGTCATCCCGAGATGATGGAGCTCTTGATCGCGCACGGCGCCGACGTCAACGCGCGCTCGATCGCCCGCGACTATCAGCGCCACGTCACGGCCGAGGGGCGTCCGAAGGACCTCGACAGCGGCGGCTTCACGCCGCTCCTCTATGCCGCGCGCGAGAACTGCATCGCCTGCGTCGACGTGCTGCTCCAGCACGGCGCCGACATCGACAAGGCCGATCCCGACGACGTCTCGCCGCTCCTGCTCGCGATCATGAACGCGAACTGGGATCTCGCGAAACGCCTCATCGACGCCGGCGCCGACGTCAATCAATGGGACATCTACGGCGAGGCGCCGCTCTTCACGGCGGTCGGGCTCCGCGAGCGGTTGGACGGCGGCCACGCGTCGATCGACCCCCCGAATCAGACGAAAGGGATCGACGTCGTCCGCATGCTGCTCGAGCACGGCGCGAATCCCAACATGCAGCTCTTTTTCCGCCCCGCGGAGGTGCGCGGCTCGACGAATACGCGCGGCTCGACCCCGCTGATTCGCGCGGCGGCCGCCGGCGATCTCGAGGTCGTGAAGCTGCTGCTCGAGCACGGCGCCGACGCGAAGCTCTACATGGCGGACCGGCAGACGCCGATCCACGCCGTGCTCGCGGGCCGCGTGCCCGAGAAGACCGCGATCGAGATCATCAAGGTGCTGCACGACGCCGGCACGGACGTCAACGTGGTGGCGCTCGTCAATCACATGGAAGAAGTGCGGGGCGGCAGCGCGCTGCACTTCGCGGTCCGCAAGCGCTACAAGGACGTCATCAAGCTGCTCGCGTCGTACGGCATCGACATGAACTTGAAGGACCAGGACGGCCTGACCGCGCTCGACTACACGCAGTCGCGGGGCTTCATGCCGTTCATGGCGCTGCAGACGCCGATCTACAAGGAGGAGGCGGCGTTGCTGCGCGAGCTCGGCGCGACCGTCATGTTGAAGCAGGATCCCGTATGGCCGGTGCTCGGCCCGCCGCAGGGCATTTGGGCGGACATTCCGCCTCTCGGCGAGCCTGTGGTCCACCCACCGGTCTATCAGCATGACCCGATCTCGACGAGCGGCTAGTCATCATCGGCTCCTGCGGCGGCGCTTGCTCAAGGCGGGCGTCGCATCGCTCGGCGCCGCGCTGCTGCCGCCGTTCGCCGCCCGCTCCCAGGACGCAGGCGGCTCGGCTTCGAACATCACGACGACCGACCTCGGCGGCATCGCGCTGCTTCAGGTGGCGGGCTGCAATGTGCTCGCCATGCACGGCGACGACGGCGCGCTCATGGTCGACGGCGGCCCGGCGGTGAGCGCCGAGGCGCTGCTTCGCGCGGTCTTCGCGGCGACCGGCAACGACCGCGTCAAGATGCTCATCGACACGCATGGTCACCCGGAGCAGACGGGCGCAAACGTGCTCGTCGGGCGTGCGGGCGCGGAGATCTTCGCGCACGAGAAGACGGCGATGTTCCTGAGCCACCCCGTGCACTCCGCGCTGTTCAAGGACATTCTCGAGCCGTTGCCGGAGGCGGGGAGGCCGACGAAGACGACGCACGGCGACGGCTCGCTCGAGTTCGGCGGCCGGCACGTCGACTACGGCTGGCTGCCGGCGGCGCACACGGACGGCGATCTGTTCGTCCACTTCCCCGAGCTCGGCGTGCTCGCGGCCGGCGGCGTCGTCGCCGCCAAGCGCTGGCCGCTCCTCGACTGGCGTAACGGCGCCTGGTACGGCGGGCGTGTACGGGCGCTCGAGCGGCTCGCGACCATCGTCAAGCCCGACACGCGCGTCGTTCCGGCCGACGGCCCCTTGCTGACCGGACGGGACATCGTCCGTCAGCGCGACATCTACGACGAGCTGTTCATGACGATGATCGGCTACATGAACATGGGGCTCGGCGCCGACGACGTCGTCGAGCGCAATCCGCTCAAGAAGTACGAGTCCGAGTTCGGCGATCCGAGCGCGTTTCTCGACGGCGCCTATCGCAGCATGCAGATCGCGTACGTGCCGGACTAAGAGCGCTCGCCCTCTTCGCCATCTTGCCGATGTCCCGTCGACGCGCACGGGGAAAGCTCGCGTCGAAAAATCGGCTCTGACCCCATTTTCCTTCGTCGGCGATCGTAGTCGCTTCTATACTTATCCTTGTCCCAAGGGAGGGATCAGGGGGATACCATGAATACTCGACGAACGAGGACGAGCCGGCCGGCTTACGGCCTGTTGGCATCGGCCATTTCGACTCTGCTGGCCGGCATGGCCGTGACGGTAACGGCGCACGCGCAGGCGGGCGGCGGCGCCGCAGCCGAGGGAGGCGTCGAAGAGATTACCGTCACGGGCTCGCGCATCGTGCGGCGCGATTTCGAGGCCAACAGCCCCATCACGACAGTCGACAGCACACGGTTCGACGAATCGAGCAACGTCGGCATGGAGAGCGTGTTGAATCAGCTCCCGCAGTTCGTGCCGGCCGTGTCGCAGTTCAACGTCGGCTCCGAGTTCGGCGTTCAGGGCACCTCGTTCTTCAGCGAGCAGCTTTCGGCCGGCGCGAGCCGCACACCGGGCCAGGCGACGCTGAGCCTGCGCGGCCTCGGCCCGAACCGCAACCTCGTGCTGCTCGACGGCCGGCGTGCCATGCCGATCAACGCGAGCATGGCCGTGAGCATCAACACGATTCCGTCGGCCGCGATCGAGAGGGTCGAGACGATCACGGGCGGCGCGTCGTCGGTGTACGGCGCCGACGCGGTGGCCGGCGTCGTGAACTTCATCACCAAGCAGAACTTCGAGGGCATCGATTTCGACGTCCAGGCGGGGCAGACGGCCGAGGGCGACGGCCGCGAGTACCGCTTCTCGGCCGTGATCGGGGCGAACTCGCCCGACGGCCGCGGCAACGTGCTGCTCGGCTTCGAGCGCTCGAAGCGCGACGAGATTTTCGCCGTCGATCGCGATTTCCGAATGGAAGGCTACACCGATCCGCGGTCGCTCAGCGCGACGGATTTCTATTCGGCCGCCGGCTACTCGCCGGATCCGAACAACATGCACAGCGCCGCGGCGGTGGCGCAGATCTTCGCGGGTGCGCCGGGTCCCGTGCGCAGTACCGGTTCGTTCTACATGAACTCCGACGGCACGCTATACAAGGAGACCTCCGACGGTGCCTACCGCTACAACGGCAGCTTCTTCGACGCAGAGGGTTTGCCGTGGCGCTATATCGAGGACTCGAATGCGTCGAGCGACGGGCAGCTTCGTCAGAACGAGGTGCACGAGTATTTGCAGATCCCGCTCGACCGGTATTCGCTGTTCGGCCGCGGTCACATCGACGTCAACGACAACCTGCGCGTCTTCGCGCAGGTGCTGTACAGCGAGTCCGATACCGAGCAGCGTCAAGCGGCGTCGCCGATGCTCGGCGGCTGGCGCGCGAGCGCCCCGCACGGCAACGGCGTCTACGCGCCTTCCGTCGATGCGAACGGCAACACGCTGCCCGAGTATCTGCCGGGCGGCCGATTCGGCCTCGCATGCCCGCCCGTCGGCGGCTGCACGAAGTCGCAGGCCTTTCCGACGCCGCCGGAGCTCACGGCGCTGCTCGACAGCCGCCTGAATCCCGAAGCGGACTGGGAATTCCGGCAGACGACGGTCTTTGCCGATCCGCGGCGCAGCTACGTCAACGTCAACTCCTACCAGCTCATCGGCGGCTTCGACGGCAAGATCCCCATCAAGGACTGGACCTGGGAGCTTTACGCGTCGTCCGGCTCGACGTTCACGGAGAGCACCTACGGCGGCGCGCTGTCGCTCGAGCGCTGGCGCTTCGTGATGCGGCAGCCGAACTACGGCCGCGGCATGCTCTACATCGGCAACGAGCTCGGCGCGGGTTTCGCGTCGGGCGCCATCACCTGCACGAGCGGTCTGCCGGCCGTGTACGGCGTGAGCGGCTACTTCGAGGGCTTCGTGCCGTCCGAGGACTGCCAGGAGGCGATCGGCGCCAAGGCCAAGGCGTCGAGCCGCATGCGGCAGAACGTCATCGAGTACAACATGCAAGGCGGGCTCGCGGACATGAAGGCCGGCAACCTGCGCTTCGCGCTCGGCGCCGGAACCCGCGAGAACCGATTCGAGTTCAATCCGGACACGCTGAACTCCCAGGCGTCGGTGCTGGACCAGCTCGCGGGTTTCTTCCCCGTCGGCGAGGCCGAAGGCAAGACGGAGGTCAAGGAGCTTTACGGCGAGCTGCTCGTGCCCGTGGTCGCGAACGTATGGGGCGCCAAGGATCTGAACCTCGAGCTCGGCTATCGCGTGACGGACAACGATCCGAGCAACGACGTCGACACGTGGAAGGCGCTGATCGATTGGCAGGTCGTCGACCGGGTGCGCGTGCGCGGAGGCAAGCAGATCGCGAACCGCGCGCCCAACATCGGCGAGCTGTTTCAGTCGCAGGAGCAGTTCGCGCCGTTCACGTTGGTCCAGGGGGATCCCTGCTCGGAGCTCAATCCGGCGGCGCTGCCCTACACGGCCAATCCGAACGTGAATCCCGCGGGTCCCGCCGTGGCGGCGCAGGTCAAAGGCCTCTGCGAGCAGCTCATGGGCCCGACGGGCGCCGCGAACTACTACGGCGGCGACACGCCGCAGCCGAGCGGCTTCGTCTCGCCGCGCATCTCGAATTTGAGCGGCAACCCGAACCTGCGCTCGGAGGAGGCGGAGACGCTGACGCTCGGCGTGGTGGCCAACCTGACCGAGCGGGCCTTGCTGACGCTCGACTACTGGCGCATCCAGGTCGACGACATGATCGCGCCGCAGGTGCCCGACACGCTGTACCGCGACTGCCTGAGCTTCGACACGAACCCGACGTTCGATCCGGCGCATCCGTCCTGTCAGCTCATCGTGCGCAATCCGAGCAACGGCGCCGTCGCGACCGTCGACGTCATCTACACGAACGAGGCGTCGGCGGATCTCGCGGGGTATGACCTCCAGTTCGATTGGAGGAAGGACCTGGGTCCCGGCACCTTGAGCCTGAGCGAGCTCGCGACGATCACCGACCGCTGGATGACGCGCGTCAACAAGGACTCGCCGTGGGTGGATTACAAGGGCACCACGGGGCCGAGCGACATCCGAGGCGTGAACCAGTTCGCCTACGACTACCGCTTGTTCACGACGCTCGGCTACAGCACGGGAAGCTGGAGCGCGGATCTCCGCTGGCGGCATTTCCCGAGCATCGTTCCCGAGGGCGCGATCCGCACTACGGCGCAGTACCACACGACGCCGAGCTACGACATCTTCGACGCGTCGGGGCGGTACACCTTCACGAACAAGCTGGAGCTGCGCTTCGGCGTCGACAATCTCCTCGACGTCGATCCGCCGATCGTGAACCTGCGGACGGTCGCCGAAGGGTACACGCAGACGGGAGTCACGAACGCGAGCTTTTACGACGTGCTGGGACGCCGCTACTACATGGGATTGAGGTACCAGTTCTAGCGGTGGGCGGGGCTCGCGGGCGGCGCCGATCTGCCGCCCGCGGGCGAGGTCACGGCCAACGCGGTCGCGCTGCTTGTCGCGGCCGCGAGCGCCGTTTCCTCCGCGCTACTTCTTACGACGGCGCGTGCTTTTCTTGGCCCGCTTTTTCCCGGCGGTCTTCTTCTTCGAGCTCTTTTTCTTCGAGCTTTTCTTCTTCGAGCTTCTCTTCTTCGTTGCCTTCTTCTTTGTTCCCTTCTTCTTCGCCGAGCCCTTCTTCTTGCTCTTTTTCTTCTTTTCCTTCTTGCCGCCGGGCTTCTCCGGGACCTTCGCGCCCTCTCGGCGCGCTTCCGCGAGGCCGATCGCGATGGCTTGCTTGCGGCTCGTAACCTTCTTGCCGGTGCTGCCGCTGCGAAGCTTGCCGCGCTTGCGCTCGCGCATCGCGCGCTCGACCTTCTTCGATGCCTTCTTGCCGTATTTTCGCGCCATTCTGATCTTTCCAGCTCCGATTATGCTTCCGTCACAGCAGGAATCGTGCCAAGCAACGGAGCCGCGGCGCGAACGATCCCGTTCGATCGGCCACTCGAACGGCCGCCGCATTGAAACGGAGGCGCGCGACTCGCAAAGCGGCGCTATGATCGCCGCAAGGTCGCGCACGCCGATCTACGATTTCGATTCTCAAGGGGA
>DASTSM010000142.1:0-12879 GCA_035760685.1 Gammaproteobacteria bacterium
CCAGACTTCGGCGTCGAAGCGGTCGACGAAGCCGTTGTCCTCGCGCACGGCCTTTATCAAGATCTCGCGGAGCACCGGATCGGGGCCGGATCGCGCGTCGGGATAGACGGGCTCGCCGGCGTATGCGACCGCGCAGGCGAGCCCCGCGAGCGCGACGAGGACCGCGCCGACCGGCCTCATGGCCGCGACCGGCCTCATGGCGCCTTGCGCGACCTCGCGGCGACGAAGTCGACGACGTCGTCGAGGCGAACGAGCTCCGCGTCCTCGGCGCGGCGGTGCTTGTACTCGCAGCTGCCCTGCTCGAGCGCGCGCTCCGCGACGACGAGGCGGTGCGGGATGCCGATGAGGTCGGCGTCGGCGAATTTCACGCCGGCCCGCTGGTTGCGGTCGTCGAGCAGGACCTCGAAGCCGGCCTCGAGGAGCCGCGCGTACAGGGCGCCGGTCGCCTCCCGCACGCGCTCGGACTTCTCCATGTTCAGGGGGACCAGCATTACGTCGAACGGGGCGATCGATTCGGGCCAGATGATGCCGCGGTCATCATGGTTTTGCTCGATCGCGGCCGCCACGACGCGAGTCACACCGATGCCGTAGCAGCCCATCTGCATGAAGCGAGGTTGGCCCTCCGCGTCGAGCACGGTCGCCTGCATGGATTCGCTGTACTTCGTGCCGAGCTGGAAGATCTGACCGACCTCGATGCCGCGGGCGATCGAGAGCTGTCCGCCACCGGCCGGGCTCGGATCGCCGGCCACGGCGTTGCGCAGATCCGCGACCGCGGGCAGCGGCACGTCGCGGTTCCAGTTGACGCCGCGATAGTGCCGGTCGGCCTCGTTGGCTCCGCAGACGAAGTCCGCGAGCACGGCCGCCGACTGGTCCACGTAGATCGGCACGTCGAGGCCGATGGGCCCGATGAATCCGGGCACGCAGCCCGTCGCGGCCCTGACGTCGCCCGCCGAGAGCATCGTGAGCGGCGACGCGACCTCGGGGAGGCGCTGGGCCTTCAACGCGTTGAGCTCGTGGTCGCCGCGCAGGCACAGGGCGACGGCCGGCACGTCGCGGCCGCGCACGAGCAGCGTCTTGAGGCAGCGCTCGGGGCCGACGCCGAGAAAGCGGCTCAAGGCCTCGATCGTGCCGACGCCCGGCGTGTCCACGAGCTCGCGCGTCTCCTTCGGCGCGGGCCGGCGCTCGGCCGGCGGCGGCAGGTCGACGACCTCGACGTTCGCTGCGAAGTCCTCGGCGTCGCAGTACGCGATGACGTCCTCGCCCGTGGCGGCGAGCACCTGGAACTCCTCCGAGCGGCTGCCGCCGATCTCGCCCGTGTCGGCCTGCACGACGCGGTACTCGAGCTGGAGGCGGTCGAAGATGCGTTGATACGTCGCGCGCATGACGCGGTAGCCTTCGAGCAGGGACTCCTCGTCGAGATGGAACGAATAGGCGTCTTTCATGAGAAATTCGCGCGCGCGCATGACGCCGAAGCGCGGCCGGATCTCGTCGCGGAACTTGGTCTGTACTTGGTAGTAGTTCACGGGCAGCTGCCGATAGCTCTTGAGCTCGTTGCGCGCGATGTCCGTGATGACCTCCTCGTTCGTCGGGCCGAAGCAGAAGTCGCGCTCGTGGCGGTCCTTGAAGCGGAGCAGCGCGGGGCCGTAGACGTCCCAGCGCTTCGACTCGTGCCAGAGCTCCGCCGGCTGCACGGTGGGCATGAGCAGCTCGAGCGCGCCCGAGCGGTCCATCTCCTCGCGGACGATGCGCTCGACGTTGTGCAGCACGCGCAGCCCGAGCGGCATCCATGTGTAGAGTCCCGCCGCGAGCCGGCGGATCAGGCCGGCGCGCAGCATGAGCTGGTGGCTCGGGATCTCGGCGTCGGCCGGGACCTCCTTGAGGGTGTTGACCGCTAGCTTCGTAAGGTACATTGGGCCTCGAGCCGTGCTCGCCTGAAACGAAACGAGGTCGAATTGTAGCGGCCGCGTCGTTCGCAGAGCCAGGAGTTGGGACGGCGAGCGGCGTTGCGCGCGTGCGCGGCTTGGCTCAGCATGCGTCCGGCGCTCGAAAGGTGCAGGTGCATCCGGTGGACGACGACGTCAATTCAGCTCCAAGCCGAGGGATTTATCTCCTGCCGAACCTGCTGACGACGGCGGGACTCTTCGCCGGGTTCTACTCGATCATCGCGGCCATCGACGGCCACTTCCACGCGGCCGCGTGGTCGATCTTCATCGCGATGTTCGTCGACGGTCTCGACGGCCGCGTCGCCCGAATGACGAGCACCTCGAGCGACTTCGGGAAGGAGTTCGACAGTCTCGCGGACATGGTCTCCTTCGGCCTCGCACCCGCGATCGTCACGTATCAGTGGGGCGTCGCGCGGCTGTCGGAATACGGCGCCGTCTGGGGCCGGATCGGCTGGCTCGCGGCGTTCCTCTACGCGGCCGCCGCCGCGTTTCGGCTCGCGCGCTTCAACACGAACGTCGCGATCGTGGACAAGCGTTTCTTCCAAGGGTTGCCGAGCCCAGCCGCCGCCGCGACGGTCGCGGGCATGGTTTGGCTCAGCACAAACTACAGCATCGAAGGGCTCGTCGGCCTCGTCGCGGGCATCGCCGTCACGGCGGCCGCGGGACTTCTCATGATGTCGCGGTTCATGTACCTGAGCTTCAAGGAGTTCGGGCCCGGGCATCGGGTGCGCTTCGCGCATCTGCTGCTGATTCCGCTCGTCATCATCGTCATCGCGATCGAGCCGCCGTTGACCGTGTTCGTGCTGTTCGCCGTGTACGCGTCTTCGGGCCCCGTGACTTGGCTGTGGCGGAGGCGGGCGAAGGCGCGCATCGAGGAGTTGGAGAAGCAGGAGTGAGCGCCATGAACGGGCGGAAGTGAGCGCCATGGACGGGCGGAAGTGAGCGCCGTGGACGGGCGCCGCCGAGCGGCCTATCTCGCGGCGCTCGGGATCGAGGATTGGGTCCTGCGCCGCGGCGCCGGCACGGCTTCGGCCGCGCCGGCCGCAGAGATCGACGCCAATGCGCCGGCTTCGACCGTGTCGGCGCCGAGCCCGCGGCCCCCTCCGGATGCGCGAGAGGCGGTTTCGACGCCGCCGGCCCCGGCGAACGAAGCCGAACGGACGGCCGCGTGGGAGGCGCTGCAGCACGAGGTCGCGTCGTGCACGAAATGCGCTCTTCATGCGACCCGCACTCGGACCGTTTTCGGCGTCGGCGATCCCGCGGCGTCGTTGCTCGTCGTCGGAGAGGCCCCGGGTGCCGAAGAGGACCGGCGGGGCGAGCCGTTCGTCGGCCGCGCCGGTCAGCTCCTCGACACGATGCTGCGCGCGATCGACCTCCGCCGCGGCCAGCGCGTATTCGTCGCCAACATGCTCAAGTGCCGGCCTCCCCGAAACCGCGATCCGTCGCCCGAGGAGGTCGCATGCTGCCTGCCGTATCTCATGCGCCAGATCGCGCTGATTCGGCCGCGGCTGATCCTGGCGGTCGGGCGCATCGCGGCGCAGAACCTGCTTGCAACCGACGCGTCGCTCGGCCGCTTGCGCGGCCGCGTTCACCGCTTCGGCGCGCTCAGCACACCCTTGCTCGTGACGTATCATCCGGCGTACCTTCTGCGCACGCCCGCGGAGAAGCGCAAAGCGTGGGAGGACCTCAAGCTCGCGCGCCGCGTTTTCGATGAGCTCGCTTCATGAGCCGAGGCAGAACGTTCGGCGGCCGCGCCTCGGCACGCAAGGGTTGGGTTCCGAGATGCTTCGCATTGCCTGCGCGAAAGCCGAGGCGTGGCAAGAGCTTTGCATGACGTGCACGCCGAGGCAGCTCCCGGCAGGCCGATGAAGTCGGCAGGGACGACGCGGTAGTTACATCGAGAAGACGGCCGATGAGCGCAGCAGCTCGACCCCAGTTCGAGATTCGCCCGATGCAGCCGACCGACCTGCGAGCCATCGCCGGCGTCGAGCGCGCGGCCTACGAGTTCCCCTGGAGCCTCGGCATCTTCCGCGACTGCCTGCTCGCCGGGTACTACTGCCTCGTGCTGGATCTCGACAGGCGGGTGTCGGGGTACACGATCATGTCGATCGCGGGCACCGAAGCCCACGTCTTGAACCTTTGCGTGCACCCCGACGTCCAACACCTCGGCCACGGCCGGCGCCTGCTCAACGCGCTGCTCGCGAAGGCCCGGGATTCGAACGTCGAGAAGGTGTTCCTCGAGGTGCGGCCGTCCAACACGGTCGCGTTGTCTCTGTATCATTCCGTCGGCTTCGAGGAAGTCGGCATTCGGCCGGGCTACTACCAAGCCAGGCAAGGCCGTGAAGACGCCGTGATATTGGCGGCGACGCTGCGGCCCCCGCGCTGAACCTCATGCGAAATTTCGAACGCGTGCGCCGCGCGCACGCGTTGGAGAGCCTTATTCATGCACCATGGCTTTAGAGAAGAGATCGAGCGCAGGCGAACCTTCGCGATCATCTCGCACCCCGATGCGGGCAAGACGACGCTGACCGAGAAGCTGCTCCTCTTCGGCGGCGCGATCCAGATGGCCGGAACCGTGAAGGGCCGCAAGGCCCGCCGGCATGCGACGTCAGACTGGATGCAGCTCGAGCAGGAGCGCGGCATCTCAGTGACCTCCTCGGTCATGCAGTTTCCGTACGGCGGCAAGATCGTGAATCTCCTCGACACGCCGGGACACGAGGACTTCTCCGAGGACACGTACCGGACGCTGACGGCGGTCGACAGCGCGCTCATGGTCATCGACGCCGCCAAGGGCGTCGAGGCGCGCACGATCAAGCTCATGGAGGTCTGCCGGCTCCGCACGACGCCGATCATGAGCTTCATCAACAAATTCGACCGCGACGGGCGCGAGCCGCTCGAGCTTCTCGACGAGATCGAGAGCGTGCTCAAGATCGAATGCGCGCCCGTGACCTGGCCGATCGGGATGGGGCGCGAATTTCGCGGCGTCTATCACCTGCTCGAGGATCGGCTTTATCTCTACCAGGGCCGCGACGGCTCGCGTCTGCCCGAGACCGAGCGCATCGACGGGCTCGCGTCGCGCGAGGTCGAGCGCCGTCTCGGCGAGGACGGCGCGGCGCTCCGGGATGCCGTCGAGCTCATTCGCGGCGCGAGCGCCGAGTTCGATCCGGAGCGCTATCTCGAGGGCCGGCAGACTCCCGTCTTCTGCGGCGCCGCGATTCACAACGTCGGGGTCAAGGAGCTGCTCGACGCCTTCGTGGCCCACGCGCCCGGGCCGAGGCCGCGCGCGGCGACGACGCGAGCCGTCGCCGCCGACGAGCCCGCGCTTTCCGGCTTCGTTTTCAAGATCCAAGCGAACATGGATCCCGCGCACCGCGACCGCATCGCCTTCATGCGCGTCTGCTCAGGACGCTACGAGCCCGGCATGCGGCTGTTCCACACGCGTCTGAAGCGCGAGGTCCGCGTCGCCGACGCGATCACGTTCATGGCGGCGGATCGGCAGCACGCCGAGGAGGCCTACGCGGGCGACATCATCGGCCTGCACAATCACGGCACGATCAACATCGGCGACGCCTTCACGGAAGGCGAGGCCTTGACGTTCACGGGCATCCCGGATTTCGCGCCCGAGCTTTTCCGCCGCGCGGTCCTCAAGGATCCGCTCAAGATGAAGGCGCTTCACAAAGGCCTCGCGCAGCTCTGCGAGGAAGGCGCGACGCAGCTCTTCAAGCCGCTCCACAACAACGAGCTGATTCTCGGGGCGGTCGGCCCGCTGCAGTTCGACGTCGCGTCGTTTCGGCTGCGCGACGAGTATCGCGTCGAGTGCGTCTTCGAGGGCGTCAACGTCGCGACGGCGCGCTGGCTTCGGTGCGACGACAAATCCATGCTCGAGGAGCTCAAGCGCCGCCTCGGCACGCATCTCGCCGAGGACCACACGGGTCAGCTCGTCTACCTCGCGCCCTCGACGGTCAGCCTGACTCTGACTCGCGAGCGCTGGCCCGACGTCGAGTTTCTCGAGACGCGCGAGCACGCGGCGGCTTAAGCGGCGCCCGGAAGGCCGCGACGAGCCGCCGCAAGCGCTGCTCGGCGGCGCCGTCCGGATCGGGCGCGTAGCGCGCGGCGTGGTAGGCGTCGACGACCGCGTGGATCGCGGGCGAGGCTTCCGGCAGAGACCGCGCCGCACGCGCCGCGTACGCGGCCGGGCTCTCCGCGGGCCTTCTTGCGGCGACGCCGAGCCGGACGAGCTTTCGCGAGAACCGGCGCAGCGCGCGCGCCGCCTGGTCGAGCCGTCGCCCGCGAAGCTGCGTCCAGGAGAGATACGCGGCGAGCGCGCCCAGCAGCAGCAGCGTGGCCGCCGCGGCGAGCATGGCCAACTTGGCCGCACCGGGCTGCAGCAGGCCGAACGAGCGCATGAGCTGCGTCTGCCGGCCGGCGTTGTAGCCGACGACCCAATCGCTCCAATAGGTCTCGACGGCGTCCCAGACGAGGCCCGCGCGGTGCAGCCAGCCGAAGCCGCCGAAAACCCGGGCAGCGTCGGCCCTGTCGAGGGCGCCGCGCGCCGAGCCCTGCGCGATGCGCGCGGGAGCGACGGCGGCGACCGGGTCGATGCGGACCCAGCCGCGGTCCTCGAGCCAGACCTCCGTCCACGCGTGCGCGTCGCGCTGCCGAACGATGTAGTAGTCGCCGACGTCGTTGAGCTCGCCGCCTTGATAGCCCGTCACGACGCGCGCGGGCACGCCGGCCGCTCTCATCATCACGGCGAACGCCGACGCGTAGTGCTCGCAAAAGCCGCGCCGCGTATCGAACAGGAACTCGTCGGCCGCGTCGCGGCCGAGGGCCGGCGGCGTCAACGTGTAAAAGAACTGCCGCTCGCGAAAGAAATCGAGCGCAAGGTCGACGAGTGCCGCAGGATCGGAGGTCGACTCGCGCCAGGAGTCGGCGAGCGCCCGCGTCCGCGGATTGCTGCCGTCGGGCAAGAACGTGTACCAGCGGCGCTCGGGCTCGGTGAGCGGCTCGCGCGCCGCGTAGTCCGTATAGGAGGAAACTTCGTAGTCGAGGCGCGCGGGCGGAGGCGGACCGAACCCGAGGCGCAGCTCGTAGTCGCCGGCCATGCGCAGCGGCCGCACGCTCTCCCATTGCGCCGGCATGTCGAGCGCGAGCAGCCAGGGACGGTCGTGGGTCTCGAGCATGACGCGATAGCGGGTCGGTGTGCCGAAGTAGTCGAGCGTGTTTTCCGGGCGGCGTCCGAAGCCGCCGCGCGGACGCGACCAGGTCTTGCCGTCGAAGCTCGAGAGCACGGGGCCTCGCCAGTAGAGCCGGTCCGCGGGAGGAGGCGGGCCGAAGAACTCGACGCGAAACGCGACCTCGTCCGAGACCGCGAGCGTCGTGATGTCGCCGGGGCTCATCGTGTCCGAGAGCCCCGTGGTCGCGCTGTCCGGAGGCGCGGGAATGCCCCAAAGGGGCCCGGGCAGCCGCGGGAACAGCAGGAAGAGCGCGAGCATGACGGGCAGCGCCTGCAGCAGCATGCGCCCCGCGAGTCGCGCGAGGATGCCGGGCGGCAGCAGCGGGCCGCGGCGGCCGAGCTGCAGCAGGCCCACGGTCGTGATCCAGACGAAGGCGAGCAGATAGATCGCTATTCCTAAGCTCTGCTCGTAGAGCAGACTCGCGAAGACCAAGAAGTAGCAGATGAGCATGAGAACGAGCTCGTCGCGATGCGTGCGCGTCTCGAGGAACTTCAGCGCGACCATGACGACGAGCAGGGCGCTGCCGGGCTCGATGCCGTTGATCGTTCCGTAGCGGCCGAGCACGGCGCCGAAGGCGACGACGGCGAGCGCGAGCCGCAGCACGGCCCGAGGGAGCTTCCGCCCCTGCAGCGGGCTCGCGAGCCGCCAGCCGATCGAGACCGCGAGCAGCACGGGGATCCAGACGGGAAGCTGCGGCCAATGCGGCAAGGTCGCGCCCGCGACGATCGCGCCGGCCCACGCGAGACGCGCGGTCGAGAGAGGCGCCTCGGGCCGCTCGCTTCTGCCGGCTCGCTCTTTGCTGCCGGCACGCTCCGTCGTCCCGGCTCGCGCTCTGATCGCGCGGCTCGCTCTCACGCCGCGGCCTCGGCTGTCGAAGCGCCGAGCTCGGGTTTCGGCTCGTCGAACAGCGCGAGCGCGGCGAGGCACTCGTGCAGGTGATGCTCGCCCGAGCCGAGCCCGACGACTCGCCCGGGAAGCCGAAGCCCGAAGCGGCGGCCCGCCCCGTGCGCATCGAGGCACCAGCGGGCGAGCTGGGCCAGCCGGCGCTCCGCGTCGAGTCCGGGGAGGCTGTCCCAGGCGAAGATCTCGGCCCGCTCCTCGGCGCCCGCGAACTGCTTGACGAGCAGCTGATCGTTTCGCGCGTAGGCTTTCCAAGCCATGTGCTTCGGCGAGTCGCTCGGCGTGGCGGCGCGCAGCCCGATGAAATCCGCGTTTCCGCCCTCGCGGCCGTCGGCGCTGCCGGCGTCGTTGCGGCTCGCGGCGGGCGGCACGGGGCGGCCGGGCGGCGCCGGCGCGGGATAGACGAGGCAGCGCGCGTCCATGTGGAGCCACGTCCACGCGCGGCAGAGGTTGCCGGGGTGGCGCGTCGAGACGGAGAAGCGGGGCAGCGGCAGCCAGCCCCTGCGGGGCGCCGGCACCGTGACGCTGAGCACGGCGAAGCCGCCGGCCTCGACGTCGACGGGCCGCGTCGGCTCACGCTCGGGCACGCCGAGCTCGATCTCGTAGCGCGGCAGAGCCGTGTCGTTCCCGACGCCTATCTGGAAGCTCGCTTCGCCGCCCGCGAAGACCGGCGGCGCGCCGACGAAGCGGATCTCGGCCCGCAGCAGGTTGTTGTGGCAGTGATGCAGCACGACCAGCCCGAGGCTCGCGAGCAGGAACGTGAGCGCGAAGCCGAGGCTCGTCCCGTAGTTCATCGAGCCGAGCAGCATCGCGAAGATCAGGACCGCGAGCGCGATGCCGAAGCGCGTCGGCAGGATGTAGATCCTGCGGCGTGCGAGCCGGACGGCGGTCCCGTCGGGTCCCTGCCGCCGCCGCGCCCATTCGGCGGCCCGGCGGGCGAGCCGTCGGCGCCAGGCGGGAATGCGTTGCCTTCGACGCCGCATCGCCGGGAGTGCGCTAGGGGACGGGCACCGCCTCGAGGATCGACGCGCCGAGGTCGCCAAGAGAGCTTCGCTCGTTGCCCGGGGCGAGCTCGAGGCGATGGGCCGCGACGCACGGAAAGACGGCCTGCACGTCGTCGGGATGCACGCCTGCATGGCCCGCCATGAGCGCCCACGCTTGCGCCGCGCGCACGAGCGCGAGGCCGGCGCGCGGCGAGAGGCCTGCGGCGAGGTCGCCGCGTGTGCGCGTGTGCGCGATCAGCGCCTGCGCGTAGTCGAGCAGCGGCTCCGCGAGGTGCACGCGCGGCACTTCCTGCTGAAGCCGCGTGAGCGCGTCGAGCGAAAGCACGGGCTCCTGCTCCTCGACGAGCGTGCGGCGTTCGCCCTCGACGAGCAGCCGGCGCTCGTGCTTCGCGTCGGGGTAGCCCAGCGAGATCTGCATGAGGAAGCGGTCGAGCTGGGACTCGGGCAGCGGGAACGTGCCGATTTGATTCGCCGGGTTGCGGGTCGCGACGACGAAGAAGGGAGCGGGCAGGGCATAGGTCTGTCCGTCCGCCGTGACCTGACGCTCTTCCATGGCCTCGAGCAGCGCGCTCTGCGCCTTCGGCGTCGCGCGGTTGATCTCGTCCGCGAGCACGAGCTGCGCGAACAGCGGCCCCTTGTGGAACTCGAAACGCTGCCGGTCGCGGTTGAACACCGAGACTCCGATCACATCGGCGGGCAGGAGGTCGCTCGTGAACTGGATGCGCTGATAGGTCAGGCCCAGCGCACGGGCGAGGGCGTGCGCGAGCGTCGTCTTGCCGACGCCGGGCACGTCGTCGATGAGCAGGTGACCGCGCGCGAGCAGGCAAGCCACGGCGAGCTTGAGCTGGAACGTCTTGCCGAGAACGATGCGATCGAGCGCTTCGACGAGGCGATCGATGAGGACGACGGCAGCCGAGTCGGGGCGGGCCGCGCGCAGAGTCGGTGTAGCCATGCGGCAATGGTCGCCTAATTGCGACGCGCGCGACAGCCCGCGCGCCCGCATTTGTGATCCAGTCCCGCAACGGAGCGGGGCGCCGAAAATGGGGTCAGACCCCATTTTCGAGGGCGGCGGGGCAAATCGGGTCGCCGCCGGAAAATGGGGTCTGACCCCATTTTCCAGGGCGGCGCGGAAAATCGGGTCTGACCCCGATTCTAGAGCTCGGCGAGGGAGGCGATTTGCCGGCGGAGCTGCTCCGCGCGCTGCTCGAGCTCGTCTTTGCGCGCGCGCTCCTTCGCGACGATCTCGGGCGGGGCGTTCGAGACGAAGCTGTCGTTGCCGAGCTTGGCGGCGCACTTGCCGAGATCGGCGTCGACGCGCGCGAGCTGCTTCGAGAGCCGATCGCGCTCGGCCTCGATATCGATGACGCCGGCGAGCGGCACGAGGATGCGCATCTCCCCGAGCAGGGCGGCGGCGGCGCCGGGGACCGAGGCGCCCGGCTCGAGCATGGTGATCTCCGTGAGCCCGGCGAGCTTCTTGATGAAGGCCTCGTGCCGGCGCGCACGTTCCCGGTCTTCGGCGGAGGCGTCGGCGAGCCTGACGGGCAGCGGCGCCGACGGGCTGATGTTCATCTCGCCGCGGATCTGCCGCACGCCGACGACGAACTGCTGGAGCCACCGCATCTCGCCCTCGGCCTCGGCGTCGGCGGCGAAGCTTTCGGGCCGCGGCAGCGCCTCGAGCATGACCGTCTTCGAATCGGTGCCCGTGCGCGCGCAGAGCTCGAGCCAGAGCTCCTCGGTCACGAACGGGATCAGCGGATGCAGCAGCTTCAAGAGCGCGCCGAGCACCTCGGCGAGCGTCGCGCGCGCCGCGGCCGCCTCGCCCGGGCTCGAATCCGCCGAGGTCAGCACGGGCTTCGTGGGCTCGAGATACCAGTCGCAGAACTCGTGCCAAGCGAACTCGTAGAGTGCCTGCGCGGCGAGATCGAGCCGATAGGCGTCGAAGCCGGCATCGACGGCTGCGATGGCGGCGTGCAGACGCGAGCGAATCCAGCGCTCGGCGATCGTCGGCTCCGCGGCGGCCGCGCGCGCTCCCGAGCGCGCGCCCGCTCGCGAGCCGCCCGCCTCGCGCGCGCCGAGCTGCGCGAACACGTAGGTCGCGGCGTTCCAGAGCTTGTTGCAGAAGCGGTGATAGCCGTCCACGCGGCCGAGGTCGAAGCGAATGTCGCGGCCCGTCGTCGCGAGCGAGAGGAACGTATAGCGCAGCGCATCGGCGCCGAAGCTCGGAATGCCTTGCGGATACTCCTTGCGCGTCGCCTTCTCGATGCGCGACTTCAAGTGCGGCTGCATGAGCCCTTCGGTGCGCTTCTTGATGAGGCCTTCGAGATCGATGCCGTCGACGATGTCGATCGGGTCGAGGATGTTGCCCTTCGATTTCGACATCTTCTGACCTTCGTGATCGCGCACGAGGCCGTGGATGTACACCTCGCGGAACGGCACGTCGCCCATGAACTTGAGGCCCATCATGACCATGCGGGCCACCCAGAAGAAGATGATGTCGAAGCCCGTGACGAGCACGCGCGTCGGATAGTAGCGCTCGAGCGTCTCGGTGCGCTCGGGCCAGCCGAACGTCGAGAACGGCCAGAGCGCCGACGAGAACCACGTGTCGAGCACGTCGTCGTCTTGACGCAGCGCGACGTCGCCGCCGAGCCCGTGCCGGCCGCGCACGTCGGCTTCGTCGCGGCCGACGTAGACGTTGCCGGCCTCGTCGTACCACGCGGGGATCCGATGCCCCCACCAGAGCTGGCGCGAGATGCACCAGTCCTGAATGTTGCGCATCCAGTCAAAGTAGGTCTTCGACCAGTTCTCCGGGACGAAGCGCACCTCGCCGCGCTCGACGACCTCGATCGCGCGCTCGGCGAGCGGTTCGACCCGCACGTACCACTGATCGGTCAGATAAGGCTCGACGACGGCGCCGCTGCGGTCGCCGCGCGGGATCATCGAGGTGTGATCGTCGATGCCCTCGACGAGGCCGGCCGCCTGGAGGTCCGCGACGATGCGCTCTCTCGCGACGAAGCGGTCGAGGCCGCGGTACGCCTCCGGCGCCGCGTCGTTGAGGGCCGCGCTCTCGTCGAAGACGGCGATCTGCGGCAGGCCGTGACGCAGACCCACCTCGTAGTCGTTGAAATCGTGGGCCGGCGTGATCTTGACGCAGCCCGTGCCGAACTCGGGATCGACGTACTCGTCCGCGATGATCGGGATCGTGCGCCCCGTGAGCGGCAGCTGCACTTGCTTGCCGACGAGCGCGCGGTAGCGCTCATCGTTCGGATGCACGGCGACGGCCGCGTCGCCGAGCATGGTCTCGGGCCGCGTCGTCGCGACGACGAGGAAGCCTTCGCCGTCGACGAGCGGATAACGGAAGCGCCAGAGCTTTCCTTTCTCCTCCGTGGAGAGCACCTCGAGATCGGACAGCGCCGTGTGCAGCACGGGGTCCCAGTTCACGAGCCGCTTGCCGCGATAGATCAGGCCTTCCTCGTAGAGGCGCACGAAGACCTCGACGACGGCGCGCGAGAGGCCTACGTCCATCGTGAAGCGATCGCGCGACCAGTCGACGCTCGCGCCGAGACGGCGCATCTGCTTCGAGATCGTGTTGCCCGAGCGCTCCTTCCATTCCCAGACGCGGCGCACGAAGGCCTCGCGCCCGATCGCGCCGCGCGACGTGCCCTCGGCGTTCAGCAGGCGCTCGACCACCATCTGCGTCGCGATGCCCGCGTGATCCGTTCCGGGCTGCCAGAGCGTGTCGCAGCCAAGCATGCGGTGATAGCGGATCAGCGCGTCCATGATCGTGTGCTGGAACGC
>DASTSM010000143.1:0-3376 GCA_035760685.1 Gammaproteobacteria bacterium
ATGACGGCCGCGGCAATGGCGGCCGAAGGCGGCGCCTCGGCCGCCCATCGCCCGCCGCACGACACGTAGAAATACAGCGCGCTGCGCAGTCTCACGCTGCGCAGCACGTCGGATAGCGTGTCGTTTTCCATGGGCGAGCCGAGGACGTCATCGTCGAAACTGCCGTTCGATTCTCGCAGATCTGCGGCCGCATGGCCCGCCGCGCAACCGATTGCCGGACGATCGGGCAAACCGCGAGGACTTTCGGATAAGGTCGCGCGCGCCGAGGCTGCCGAGAATGAGCGCTCCACCACTCGAACCATCGGAGACGCTCATGTCCACGGCCAAACAGACTCTCACCGAGGCGCCGAAGGCGCCCGACCTCACGGCGATCAAAGCCAAGCAACAGGCGACCTGGGCGGCCGGCGACTACGCCGTCGTCGGCGCGACGCTGCAGATCGTCGGCGAGTCGCTCGCCGAAGCCGCCGATATCCGCGCCGGCGAGCACGTGCTCGACGTCGCCGCCGGCAACGGCAACGCGACGCTCGCCGCCGCGCGCCGTTTCGCGGAGGTGACTTCTACCGACTATGTCGAAGCGCTGCTCGCGCGCGGCGCGGACAGGGCGCGCGCGGAAGGCTGGAACGTCCGTTTCCAGACGGCGGATGCCGAGGCCCTGCCGTTCGCGGACGGCACCTTCGACGCCGTGCTCTCGACGTTCGGCGTCATGTTCACGCCCGACCACGCCAAGGCGGCGCGCGAGATGCTGCGCGTGACGCGAAGCGGAGGCCGCATCGGTCTCGCCAATTGGACGCCGGAAGGCTTCATCGGGCAGCTGTTCAAGCTGCTCGGCCGGTACCTGCCGCCGCCGGCCGGCGTGCAGCCGCCGGCGCTTTGGGGCACGGAGACGCACATCGTCGAGCTCTTCGGCCGCGAGGCCGCCGACATCCGGACCGAGCGCAAGTCGTTCGTCTTCCGTTACCGCTCTGCCGCTCATTGGGTGCAGTATTTTCGTGACTACTATGGGCCGATGAACCGTGCGTTCGCGGCGCTCGACGACGACGGCCGGCGCAAGCTCGAGGCCGACATCGTCGCGCTGCTCGATCGCCTCAACGTCGGCGGCCCCGATTCGCTCGTCGTGCCCGGCGAGTACCTCGAGGTCGTTATCGTCAAGCACTGATGCAGCTGCGCGAGGCCCGGTCGGCTGCCGCCGCCGCCCCGCCGCGAGAAAAATCGGGTCTGACCCCAATTTTCAGCGGCGCGACCGGCCGGGCTTCGCAAACTCGCTCCTTGGGAGAACTGTCATGAGCACCGCAGTCGAGACACGAGCCTACGAAGGCAACGCCGAGGCCATCGCGGCCTGGAACGGAGTCTTGTTCGACAAGTTCGTGCGCTTCCGTCACGTCTTGTGCGGAGGACTTGCCGTCGTCGGCACCACCGCGCTCGAGCGGCACGCGCCCCCGTCCGGCGGCCGCGTGCTCGACGTCGGCTGCGGCTTCGGCGACAGCACGTGCGAGATCGCCGCGCGGGTCGGACCGGCGGGAGAAGCCGTCGGCGTCGATGCGGCCGCGCGCTTCATCGACGTGGCCGCCGCGGAAGCCGCCGCATCGGGCGTCGCGAACGCGCGCTTCACGGTCGCGGACGCCGAGTGCGACCCCCTCGGCGGACCCTACGACTACGTCTTCTCGCGCTTCGGGACGATGTTCTTCGCGAACCCCGTCGCGGCCCTGCGCAATCTGCGCCGCGAGCTGAAGCCGGGCGGCCCGCTCGTGATGACCGTGTGGCGCAAGAAGGAAGACAACCCGTGGCTCCACGACGCGGAGCGTGCCGTCGCGCCGATCGTCCCGCGGCCACCGAGCACCGACGAGCCGACCTGCGGTCCCGGACCGTTCTCGATGATCAGCGCCGACGTCGTGAGCGCACAGCTGCTCGCCGCGGGCTTCCGCGACGTGGCGTTCGAGCGGTTCGACACGCCGATTCGGATCGGCGACTCGGTGAGCGACGCCGTGAGCTTCACGATGGCCCTCGGCCCGGCCGGCGAGATGATTCGCCTCGCGGGAACGGAAGGCGAGAAACGCCGTCCGCAAGTCGCGGCCGCGCTCGAGAAGCTGCTGACTCCGCTCGCTCGCCCAGACGGCGTGTTCGCGGGCGCCAGCACGTGGATCGTCGTGGCGCGGTGAGGGCGATGGCCGGCGCTCGGGCTGGCTGCCCGCGGGGCACTCCGACCGCCCGAGAGTCCAACATATTGGACTTGTTACCGTGTGTCCCATATAATAGACGCATGGAACTCCCCACTCTCGGCCGTCTCATCGCGCAGCGCCGCCGCGACAAAGGCCTCACCCTGCGCGAGCTCGCCGCAGCCGCTCGAGTGGGCCGCTCGACGTTGGCGGCCCTCGAGTCCGGCAAGCTAGCGGAGCTCGGTTTCAACAAAGTCGCGCGTCTTTGCGCGGCCGTCGACTTGGTGCTCGAGGCACGGCCACCGCGGCTCGAAGCGCCGCTCATCGAGCACCGTCATCTCACGGAGGTCGCCGGGCGAGATCTTACGAAGGCGGCGATCGAGGATGTCATCGTCCGCGGCGACATTGCCGCATGGCGCGGCCTCGTCCGCGCCGCGCGCGAAGACCAGACCGGCCGTGTCGCCGAACGTGCTCGGCAGGTGGCCGCTGCGTTGAGCGGTCACGATGCAAAGGCGCGCGCTTTCGCGAACCTTCTGCCCGCGCTTCTGATCGGCAATGAAAGGAAGCGAAAGCGAGAACATGACCAAACGGCGGACCAAACCACGGCGCGACACGGCTGACTGGGAAAGGCTTCTCGCCGGCGCGGCGGTCCTCCAGGCCAAGGTCCCGAACGCCGTCCTCGTCGGCGACACGGCGGCGGCGCTGCATGCAGGCCACCGGTTTTCCTTCGATCACGATCACGTCATAGAGGACCTGAGCGCGAACTATGACGAGGCCATAGCTGCTCTCGAGACCATCGTGGGCTGGCGACCGAGACGGCGCATCCGAGGCAAGCTCGTACTCGGGGCAATCGAAGGGATCGAAGCCGGTCTGCGCAATCAACGACGCGCCGCACCGCTCGAAACGACCGTCCTCGAGCTGAAGGACGGACGCCGGGTCAAGATTCCGACCGTCGAAGAGATGCTTCGCATCAAGGCGTTTCTGGTCGTGCAACGCAACGCGACTCGCGATTACCTCGATGTGGCGGCGCTGTCGCACCACCTGGGAATCGACAGGAGCGTGCGCGCCCTCGAGCGCATGAACGAGCTCTATGCGGAGTTCGCGGGAGAGGCCGGAGACATGCTCACGACGGTGCTCGTCAAGCTGACCGACCCTGAACCCTACGATTTAACCGACGTAGACCTCAGCGAGTACAAGGGCATTATGCCGCCATGGAACGATTG
>DASTSM010000144.1:0-14077 GCA_035760685.1 Gammaproteobacteria bacterium
CGAAACGTCGCCCCGCCGTCGGCGCCGCTTTCCACCCACAGCCGGCCGCCGTGCGCCTCGATGATGGTACGCGAAACGCACAGCCCCATGCCCATTCCCGATGCCTTGGTCGTGAAGAACGGCTCGAACACTCGGGTCAGCGCCTCGGCCGGCACTCCCGGACCGCAGTCGGAGACGGCAATTTCGATGAGACCCGACTCCGCGGCGCGGGCGTGCACTGTGATGCGCCGGCACGCCGCAGCGGTATCCGTCATCGCGTCCATCGCGTTGATGATGAGGTTGATCAGCACCTGAGAAACATGAACCTTGTCCGCGTGGGCCACGAGCGAGTCGACCTTCGTCTCGATGCGCACGCCGCGCGCCAACGCATCGCTTCGAACGAGCGAAATCACGTCCTGCAACAGACCTTCCAAAGCGACGGGCTGAAGATCGATGGGTCGACGCTTCAGCAGCGCGGCGAGCCGATCGATGACCTGCGCCGCCCGGCTGTCGTCCCGATGGATGTCGCCGAGGATGTCTCGCAGCTCCTGCAGATCCGGTTCCGGCCCTTGCAGGAGCATTTGCGCGGCCTGCACATTGCCCCGAATCGCGCCTAGCGGCTGCCTTAGCTCGTGTGCGATCGCGGACGCGAGCTGTCCGAGCGCTGTCACGCGGCTCGCGTGAGCGAGGTCGCGCCGCAGCTCCTCGATCTCTTCGTGCACGCGACGCTCCTCGGTCACGTCGCGCAGCACGCTGCGAATGAGCGTCCGCTTCCCGGAAGCCGACTCCCAGCGGCCTCGCGCTCGAAGCCAACGCGTCGATCCCTCGGCCGTGACCACGCGGAACTCCACCTCCTGCTCGCTGCCCGTTGCGGCCGCCGTGCCGGCGGTTTCGCGAAGCCGGGCCGCGTCCTCGGTCGGGATTGAGGCTGCGAGCGCCTCGAGGTCGATCGGCCCGCTATCGCGCAGGCCGAACATGGCGCGGGCCCGGCCGGTCGCCCAGATGCTCCGCGTCTCCGAATCCCACGACCAGAGGCCGAGCCCGGCGGCGGATGCCGCAAGCTCGAGGGCCCGTTGGTTTTGCCGCAGCTCGCGCGCGAGGCGCGACGCTCTGAGCGTGTCTCGGCTCATCTCGAAAGCCATCGCGGCGAGCGTGATCAAGAACGACGGCGCCGTCAGCGTAGGCAGCATCACCAGGCCCCAGATAACGAGCTGCGTGTTTAGAATCGCGACGGCGAAGAACAACGCAATGGATCCGCCTATCACGACCGCTCTGCGCCGCGCCTCGGCGCTCCCCGTCCGCCAAAGGGACGCCGCGGCATCGACGATAAAGAGCACCGAGAGCACAGTGGCGAGGGTCGCGATCGATTGCCGAGGCGCGGCCACGGCATGACCCACTACAGAGATCTGCTGGCCGAAAAGCTCCGTTCGCGCGATGCCGTCGATGCGCTCGAAATTGAAATTCGGGTCGACGACGAAGTCGACGAGCAGAATGAGGGCGCGGAGCGCGACGAGGCTCCACAGGAGCCACTGCCTGCCGGTGCCGAAATACAGCCGGACGAAAGCGACGGTACCGACGATGAGAAAGAAGTTCGGCACCTGATACCAGCGGACCCACCGGCCCCACTCCGCGGCGCTCGCGGCCGTCATCATGCCGAGCTCGGTCCAGGCGATACCCATGGCGCCGAGCGCGACCGTCGCGAACGCGAGGTTGGCGTAGGCCCTGCGATCGAGCACGAAGACCAGGGAGTGCCAGACCCCGAGCATGAGGCCGAACGCCGCGATCATCGACCACAGGATCGTCACATTCCCCGTCATTTCTTGGCTCTGCCGGCCCGGGGGCCCTACACAACGGTAATGCTGTTCTCGTACATGGTAGGCCACCGTCCCGAGAGGTGCGAGGGCAACCGGCGGGCAGTCGTGTGGGCCCGGCGAGGGTAGTGGCGGGCGGCAGAGCCGTGCTCGCTGCGGTCGCGGCGCTCGGGGCCGGCACTGCAACCATCGCGCAGAACCCCGGGCCCTCGGACTCCATCGTTGTCTTCGCCGAGAAGCGGCTCCAGCCTCTTGAGGACGTCCCGATGGCCGTCGCGACGCTGACCGGCCCGGAGCTCGACGCCGGCGCCATCGAAGATCTCAAGGCCGGCGCCGCGCGCTTACCGGTGCTCGGCTTCCAGAGCACCGTGAGCGCGGCGACGACGACGCTGCGCATCCGCCGCGTCGGCAATCTCGGCAACATTCCTACCTTTGAGCCGGCAGTCGGTCTTTTCGTCGACGGCGCGTTTCGGTCGCGCTCGATGCTCGGCGCCGCGGATCTCCTCGATATCGAGCGCATCGAGGTGCTGAGCGGTCCTCAGAGCACGCTCTACGGCAAGAATGCGAGCGCCGGCGTCGTCGGGATCTATACGCGAGAGCCCGGCGACGTCCTGAGCGCGATTGGAGAGGCGACGCTCGGCTCGATCGACGCGCCCGGATCACCGGACCTCGGCCGGCTGGAAGTCTCGGTCGCCGGGCCGCTCTCGACGACTTGGCGGGGCGGCATCGCCGCGGCCCATTCCTGGCATGGGCACACGCTGGCGAACGCGTTGCCGGGAGGGCCGGACGGCAACGATCAGTCCCGGTCGACGTTCCGCGGCCAGCTGTCCTGGCGGCCGAGCGAGCGCCTGAAGATGCGCCTCATCGCCGGATACTCGCGAACGGCGGACGACGAAGGAGAGTCGGACGTCTTTTTCGCGCCGGGAGCACGCTCCACCGCAGTGGCCGATGCATTGCGGCAGCGCGGCCTGACGCCCGGCTGTCCCGACAACGTTCCGCGCAACCGAATCTCATGCGCGACGGCGGCCAACACGCTCGACCTCGAAGCGTCGGACTTCACGGTGATCGGCGAGTATGGGCTCGGGAACGGTTGGAGACTGACATCGGTCACCGGCTGGGATCGCTATCGGGACCGGCGGAACGATGACGATACGATGCAGCTGTCCGTGCCGCTCTTGTATTTTCACGACAGCGAAGAAGGGACGACGCTCCAGC
Organism: Gammaproteobacteria bacterium; assembly: GCA_035760685.1. GTDB lineage: Bacteria > Pseudomonadota > Gammaproteobacteria > Steroidobacterales > Rariloculaceae > ZC4RG20. Next base: position 3,006 of record DASTSM010000144.1, read on the forward strand.
AAGAGCTTCGCGCGACGTCCTCGGATTCGGCGAAGATCCCCTGGCTCGCGGGCCTCTTCTATTACGAGAACGACTACGAGCGCGGCACCCGCGGCGAACGCCCGATGTTCGGCCCGCAGGGCCCCGCCGCGTTCGATCCCGTTTGGCAGAGCCTCTTGCCGGTCCCGCTCGCGCTGCCCGGGCAGCAAGGTCTCATGGATTCGCGCCTGCACACGAATTATCTCGGGGTATTCGGGCAACTCACCTGGAAACTCGGCGAGCGCCTCTCGGTGACGAGCGGTTTGCGCTGGCAGCGCGAAGAAAAGAATGCCGCCCTCGACAACGCGACGACGCTGCCCGGGGCGTCCCTCGTCAGCACCGTCCTGACGCCGGCCGTGAGCCCCAACGGCGATCCGGTCAATGGAGCGCTGAGCCGTCTATTCGACGGCTGGACCTGGTCGATCACGCCCGCGTATCGCGTCGGCGACGGCCTCATGCTCTATGCCACGTGGGCGCGCGGAGCCAAGTCCGGCGGATTCAACACCGGCTTCGGCAACATACCGCTGGCGGCGCGCGAATTCGGCGACGAGCGCGTAGACGATTACGAGATCGGCGCGCGCGCGAGCTTCGCAGACGATCGCGCGCGTCTCGGCGCCGCCGTTTTCTACACGCGCTACCACGACTATCAAGACGCGGCATTCGCCTCGGCGCAGTTCACGATCGGCAACGCGGCGCGAGTGGACTTGAAAGGCGCCGAGCTCGAAGGCCGATTCGCGCTTGGACCGCGCACGGGAGCGGATCTCGGGGTTTCGTTCGCCGACCTGACGTATGCGCGGAACACGACCGGTATGTGCTATCCGGGACGCACGCCGGACGGCACCTCGCCGGGCTCTTGCGACTTATCGGGGGAGCATCCGCTCGATGCGCCGGAGTGGGTCGCTCGCGTCGGCGTCGAGCACACTCGTCCGCTCGGCGCCATGCAGCTCTTCGGCAGGCTGGACTGGTCGTGGACCGACAGCTACAACACGAGCTTCTCGGCGGACCCGCGGCTCGTCCAGCCGCCGGCCCATCAAGTCGACGTGCGTCTGGGTTTGCGCTTCCGCCGCTACGAGGTCGTGCTCGCCGCAGAGAACTTGCTCAATGAAAAGATCGTCTACGTGGACTCGGTTCTGAATTTCTTCAACGACGCGAGCTATCAGTCGTTTCTCGACGAGGCGCGTCGATATACGATCACGTTCCGCACGGAACGGTAGTGGCGGCGTACCGGGCTCGCTCGCTCAGCCGCGCGAGCAACTTGCGCGCGGGTTCAAAGCGATCACGCGATCGACGACGAGCACTTCGCGGCGCCGGCCGCCCGCTTCGACTTCGCGAAGGTGGCCGTCCAGCTCCGTCAGCGCCGGCTTGCCGCTCGAGTTCATGAGGCGATGCTTGCGGCGCAGCTCCTTGAGCTCGCCCTCCGCGACGATGGGAAGCGTGAGGCCCGTCGCGCATTCCTTGAACGTGGCGCCGCCCCCCGAAACCGCAGTCTCTCCCTCGAGCCGCACGACGTCCGTGAACGGCAACGGCGCGTCGAGGCGCACGAGGTCGTGCGGCAGGCGCGCGAGCGTGTGCAGCTCGAGCCGCCCGTCGGCGAGCCGCGAGAAGCGCCGCTCGGGACCCGCGCCGACGAGCGCGAGGTCGGCCGCATGCTCGTCCCAGCGCCACAGGCCGATCGAGTAGGAACGGTTCTCGGCGCCGGTCTGCGCCGAAGCCGCGTGCTCACTCGGCGACGGCGCGACGTCGTCGCCCGGGGAAGGCGGCGCGTCCTCGCCGCCGACATACGACTGACGAAGAACGAATCGATGGTCCGGGCGGAGCCAGAGCGTCGCTTTGATCGCGCGGCAGTTGCTGCAAGGCCAATCGCCCGCGTAGACGCCCGAAAGATCCGCGGGCGCCGGCGTGATCCTTTCCGCGGGGCCCGCGGGGCCGCCGCCGCATCCCGCCGCGAGCGCAGCCGAGACCAGCAGCGCCGCCGCAAGGAGGCCGTGCATCGGCGTTCGGGGGTCGTGGTGCTTCATGCTCTGCCTCGGCAGAGCCGAATCTCGCACCACGCCCGAGGCGAAGGGAGGAAGCAGATCACGTTTGAGCGCCGCGACTTCCGGCGCCGCATCGCGGCGGACGGCCCGCGCGCCCGGCTGCACCGCGCTGTCGTACACTGTCGGCTCCCGAGGGGAGGGATGCAAAGAATATGAAGACCACGGTGACCTTAGCCTTGGCCGCGCTCGCGGCGCTGCTCCTCGCCGACGGCGCGTCGGCCCAGAATCTCGTGATCACGAACGGCCGCGTGCTCGACGGCACGGGCCGAGTCCTCGAGCGCGCCACGGTCGTCGTGCGCGACGGCCGCATCGTCTCCGTCGGACAAGACGCGCCGGCGGGCGGCGGCGGCGCGGGCGAGACCATCGACGCGGGCGGCAAGACGGTCATGCCGGGCCTCATCGACGCGCACCGGCATCTCGTCCAGGGCAACGATGGCGCCGCGTGGCTCGCGAACCGCGCGGCCGCGCAGATGCAGGAATTTCTCGACGCCGGCTTCACGACGGTGCTGTCGCCGATCGATCCGCCGCAGGTCCTCGAGGCGCGCAAGCGCATCGCCGAAGGCTCGATGCAGGGCCCGCGGGTGTTCGCGGCCGCCTTCCTGCCCGTCGCGGGTCAAATCCCGGGCTCGGGCGCGCCAGCGGGGGAAGATCCCGCGCGCACGGACCCCGCTCGCTTGCCGTTCACGGGCCCCGCCGCGCCGGCGATTCCGCACGAGGCGACGATCCAGGCCGTCGAGCGCGCGAAGCAGGCCGGCTACGACTATCTCAAGGTCGTCCTCAACACGACGCCGAACGGCCCCGAGATCGACACCTTGAAGCTCATCGTCGAGGAAGGGAAGAAGCGCGGCCTGCCCACGATCGTTCACGCCGTGAGCGTGCGCGACACGCTCGCCGCGCTCGAAGCCCGCCCGGCGCTGCTCGTGCATACGCCGCACATCGGTCAGCTCGACGACGCGGCGGTCAAGAAGATCGTCGACGCGCACATTCCGATGACCTCGACGCTCGCGGTGTTCGTGCCGCACTTCGACGCCGAGGGCACTCCGCTCTTTCGCGACGCGAAGCCGTTCCCGTGGAGCACGCTCTCGAGCGCGGGCCAAGGGCCGGTCAACGCGAGGCTGCTGTGGCAGGCCGGCATGGTCTACGGCTACGGCACGGACACGCAGTGGCCGCCGCAGCAATCGCTCGCCGACGAGCTGCGCGCGCTCGACCTCGTGTTCGCGCCGAAGGACATCGTTCAGATCATCACGAAGAACGCGGCCGAGGCCATGATGCACGGCGACGATTTCGGGACCCTCGAGCCCGGCAAGCTCGCCGACATCGTCATCGTCGACGGCGATCCGATGCGCGACAGCCGCGCGCTGCTCCACGTCGTGACGACGATCAAGGAAGGCCGCGTCGTGGCGCGGGGCGGCGCGGCGCGGTAGTCGAGCCGTCGAGCGCGCTCCGCGCAGGCGGCTCCTGGCTCCGCGAGCAACCCCCGAAGCGGCGGCGCAGCGACCGATGAGCAGCGACACCCGATCGACCGCGTGGCGGCGCTGGGCGAGGCAGCCCCAAAAGGTGTGGCTCCGCCGCGCGATCTTTCAGGTGCATCTCTGGAGCGGCGTCGGCGTCGGGCTCTACGTCTTTTTCATCAGCGTGACCGGCAGCGTGCTTGTCTACGCTAACGAGCTCCTGTTCGCGGCGACGCCCGAGCCCATCATCTCGCAGGCCACGACGCCGCGCCTCGGCGACGACGAGCTCGCGGCCGCGGCCGTCCGCTCTTATCCCGGCTATCGCGTGACGAAAATCATGCGGCCGACGGATCCCGATCAGGCCGTGGAAGTCTGGCTCGAGCGCGCCGGCGAGACCGAGAAGCGGCTCTTCGATCCGCGCACGGGCGCGGACGTCGGCAGCGCGTTCTTCCTGGGCGTCGTGCTCGTGTCGAAGCTCATCGAGCTGCACGACGACCTGCTCGCGGGTCCGACCGGCCGTCACGTCAACGGCGGCGGCGCCCTCGCAGTGCTGCTGCTCGCACTGACCGGAGGCGTGATCTGGTGGCCCGGCATCGCGCGCTGGCGCCGGAGCCTCACGCTGCATCGGGGCGTCGGCTGGAAACGGTTCGTCTGGGATCTTCACAGCGCGACGGGCTTCTGGTGCTTCGCGGCCGTGCTCGTGTTCGCGCTGAGCGGACTCTATCTCTGCTATCCCGCCTCGTTCCAGGCGTTGGCCGACCGGCTGCAGCCGCCGACGGCGCAGAACGCGGGGCACCGCTTCGTCGACGGCGCGCTCTACTGGCTCGCGTACCTGCACTTCGGCCGCATCTACGGCATCGGCATTCCGTGCGCGGGCCCCGGCCTCTGCGATCAGGCGACGAAGGCCGTCTGGGCGCTCTTCGGCCTCGCGCCGGCAGCCATGTTCGTGACGGGCGCGATCATGTGGTGGAATCGCGTGCTGCGCCCGCGACTCGCCGGATCGCGGGGCGCCGCCGCGAGGGCCGATAGGTCTCGAGCGCCCGCGAGGACGACAAGCACGACAAGAGCCGAAGGGGAAATCCATGCAGAGGAAACTTAGGTCTTCGAGCCTTTCGGCGGCCGCCCGCGCCGCCCTCGCCTCTCTCGCCTCCCTTACGTCCCTCGCGGCCGCCGCTCCGATCGCACTCGCCCTGATTCCGCTCGCGCCGATCGCACTCGCGCCGACCGCGGCATCCGCTCAGCGCGCGGGGGAACCCGGCCAGCGCGCCGAGCAGGCCGTCGATACGCAGCCGGCCCGGGCGCTGCTCGACGCCGCCGCGGCGGCGATGGGCGGCCGCGATCGCCTCGAGCGCCTCGACAACTTCGTCATGACGGGCTTCGGCCAGCGCTATGCGTCGAACGGCAACATCAGCGCCGATCCGAATTCGCCGCCGAAGTGGCAGGCGATCGCGGAGGCCGAGCGCTACTTCGATCTGCGCAACGGCCGCGCCTTGAGCCGCGAGCGGGCGCCCAACATGTTTCCGTTCGCGGCGCCCTTCGGCATGTCGTTGGACCCGCGCGAGCGGCTCCAAACCGGCGTTGCCGTGCTCGATCATCCGCTGCCCGCGCTGCTCGCGGCGCTCGCTCCGAGCACGAAGCTCGGGCCCGTCGAGATCGAGGACGGCATGGCCGTCGTGCCGTTCACGACCGCGGACGGCACGACGCTCCGGATCGCGCTCGATCCGACGACGCAGCTCCCGTATTGGACGCGCTGGATCACGGGCAACGCGACGCTCGGCGACGTCACGAACACGGCCTACTTCACGGGCTACCTGCCCGTCGACGGCGTGTGGCTCCCGACCGGGCTCATGCAGAAGATCGACTGGCGCAACCAAACCACGCTGATGTTCCAGGTCGATTCGTACCGGCTCGACGTCGACGACATGCCGAAGTTTCCGGCGGCGGGCGGCGCCGGGAGCGGCGGCGCGGGCGAAGGGGCCGCAGGCGGACCGCCGCAAGTGCAGACGACCCAGATCGCCGACGGCGTCTGGGACGTCCGCATCGCCGGGGGCGGCAGCGGCGGCGCCGTCGTCGAGTTCGCGGATCACCTCGTCATGTTCGAGCCCTACGGCAACGAGGCGCAGACGTTCGCGCGCATCGACGCCGCGAATCGGCTCGTGCCGGGCAAGCAGGTCACGGCCGTCATCGTCGGCCACCATCACGAGGATCACGCGGGCGGGCTGCGCGCGGCCGTGTCGCGCGGGCTCACGATCATCGCGCAGCGCCGGACGCGGCCGCTCTTCGAAGAGTGGGTCAGGCGTCCGGCCGTGCATTTCCCCGACGCGCTCGCGCGCAATCCGCGGCCCATGGACTTCGTGCCCGTCGACGAGCACCTCGTGCTGCAGGACTCGACGCGGCGCCTCGACGTCTATCACGCGGTCGGCGACTTCCACATGTCCGACGCGCTGATCGCCTATCTGCCGAACGAGAAGATCATCATGGAAGGCGACTTCACGGACGACACGTGGACGTGGAACTGGTGGGGCTACGCGCTGCGCGCGAACATGGAGCTCTACGGCCTCGATCCCAAGATCGACATTCCCGTGCACGGCACGCCGGGCACGATCGAGGAGAAGCTCGCGCGCACGAACGAGCAAGTCGAGGCGGCGCAGCGCTTCTGCGCCGAAAGCGCGGCGCGCGGCAGCTTCCCGTTCGGCTGCCCGGTGCGATATTCGACGACGGGAGCGATCGCGGAGTAGCCGTGAATCGGTGCTCGCCGATATCGCGGGCACGGGAGCGCGCACTCAGTAGCGCAGCGCGACACGGCCGTACGCGAGATGCGACTGTCCAACGAACACGATCGCTTGCTCGTCCGGTAGCCAGCCGAACGGCTCGTCCGTGTAGGGATTTCTGAGCTCGGCGCCGGCGATCGCGGCCGGAACGTCTCGGGCGGAGGCGCCCGCGGCGCGAAGCTCGGCCGCGAGCAGCGCGGCGCGGCGCACGCCTTCGAGATCCGCGACGACCTCGGCATCGTCGATGAAGGTGGAGAGGTCCGGCAGGAAGATGTCTCCGAGCGGATCGTAGAGGAGGTCGGAGAGGCCCTCGACTCCCGCGGGCCACGCGCTCGGCTGCTTCGCCCGGAGCGCCGCGAAGGCCCTGGGAAGCTCGGCATAGGGTGCAACGGCCGCGTCGGCGATCTCGCCGAGACGTTCGGCGTAGCGGTTCGCGAAGTCCTGCGGCTGCAGGAAGCGCGCCTGCCGGCGCGGCAGAGGCGGTTCTCCGCGCCCGGCGAGCTCGGCCGCGGCCGCCGGATCGAAGACGCCCTGCGTCTTCAGCGAGAAGATGCGGTTGCGCGCAAGTCGCCATTCGCCGGCGACGACGCGCTCGAACGATCGCTCTTCGTCGGCGATCGGCGCGCGCCACGAATCCGGAATCGCCTGCGCCCTTGCCTCCTGCGGCAGACGCTCGAGGATTGCGTTCGACCACACGAAGTAGTCCTGAATGAAGTGCGCGATGACGGCCTTCGTGATCAGCATGTCGGCGTTCGTGAGCGCTCGGCGCCAGAACGTAAGATCGCTGTCGAGGAGCCGCTCGACGGCCGCGGCGTCGCCGCGCCGCGCAAGCGTCCACGCGTCGAGGAACCTGAGCTCATGAAATTGATTGACGATGGAAAATTTCGGCCTCGGACCCGGCGATGGGCCGGAGGAGCCGACCTCCAGCCAGGCGGGATATTCGAGCAGCTTTAGATAGCGCTCGACCGCCCAGGAGGACTCGGCGAGCGCAGCTTCGATCCGATCGCTCGCGGCCTCGAGCCTCTCGAAGCAACGCGTTCCAAGCGAAGAGCAGTTCGGCAGCGCCGACTCCGCGCGCGAGAGCCGCACCATCGCCGCGGAGGCCGGCTGTCCTTCCAGCGGGCGCGCGAGTCCGTCCGGCGGCGCCGGCGGACGCTCGAATCCGCCCGCCGGCGCCGCGTCGCCGTCGAGCCGCCGCGCCTCCGCCGCACGCGCGGTGCCGAGCTGCATCGGATCGGCGTCGGGCGGCGCGTCGAGCCCGAGCACGAAGACGTAGCCGTTCTCGCCGTCTGCGACCGCGGGCAGCGAAGCGCTCGCCGCCGCGAGCTCGAGCGCCTTCGCCGAAGGCGGACGGTCGTGCCGATTCATCGCCACGGCGACGCCGTAGAGCGCCGCGAGCCCGCCGATCACGACGAGCACGAGCACGGCGATGACGATCAGTGCTTTGCGCAGGATTGCCATGAGCGCCCCCCTTTTTCGAAGCTGACGACCTCCGTCCGTGCGCGCAAACGTTTCGTTCCTTCGAGATATTGCGCAGCGCGAACGCCCGCCGGCCGTTCCGCACTATAGAGTTTAGCTGCGTCGCTTTGCCGTCTGTAGAATCGCCTCGGATTCGTCCCTTTGCCCTCCAGGGAGGATGGACAAGGGGAAGTTCCGGCGCGGGCCGCCTTGTGCGGTCGGCACGCCGTCAGAGGGGTAGCAGAAACGACCAATTGAGCCGCGGCTCGGCGCCCAAAAGAGGCGCCGGCGCCGTCTCACTCACGCTTAGGGGAAAGCCAAATGAACGCAGAATCGAGACGCGAAGCCGCGAGCGTCGCGCAGGGGAATCTCGGACAAGGACGGGCGCCGTCGCGCCATTTCGTACGCAGCGCCGTGGCCGCGGCCGTCGCCTGCGCGCTTTCCGGATCGCTCGCGAGCACGGCGAACGCGCAGGCGCAGCAGCCGGCGCAGGGGCCCTCCCCGCAGATCGAGGAGGTGACGGTCACCGGCACATTGATCCGCGCCTCGGGCATGGAAACGCCGACGCCGGTCACGGTCGTTCAGGCGCAAGAGCTCGGCAACATGGCGCCGGGAGAGCTCATCGACGCCTTGGACAAGCTCCCGCAGTTCCTCAACAACACGAAGCCGACCACCGCCGCGAGCAAGGCCGACTCGGCCGGCGCCTCGAATCTCAACATGCGCGCCATCGGCTCGAAGCGCACGCTCGTGCTGCTCGACGGCCAGCGCATCGTGCCGTCGAACCGCCTCGGCCTCGTCGACATCAATCTATTTCCCGAAGCGCTGCTGCAGCGCGTCGAGACCGTCACGGGCGGCGCGTCGGCGGCTTACGGCACCGATGCGGTCGCCGGCGTCGTGAACTTCGTGCTCAACGACAACTACACGGGCTTCGAGACGCACCTCCAAGGAGGCATGACAGAGCACAACGACAACAAGACCTATGAGTTCTCCGCGGCCGGAGGCACGGACGTCGGCGAACGCGGCCACGTCATCGCGTCCTTCGAGCGGTTCAACGCGGACCGCATCGACAATCTCAACGGCCGCGACTGGTACAAGGGCATCGGCACCGTCACGAATACGAGCGGCAGCGGGCCGCGTCTCCTGACGCGCCCGAACGTGGTCTCGAGCCTCTACACGCCGGGCGGCATCATCGACGCTCCGGGCACGTCCATCGATCACCTTTATTTCAACGACTTCGGACAGCCCGTGCCCTTCGTCTTCGGCGAAGACGCGACGACGACGACGGGAACGCACAACATGGTCGGCGGCAGCGGTTTCAACCCGACGAACTACGACCTCTCGATCAGCACGCCCGCCTTCCCGCACGGCACGCGCTCCGGCTCCTTCGTGCCCGACAGCGAGCGCGCCAACGGGTTCGTCCGCTTCAGCTACGACGTCAACGACAAGGTGAAGGTCTACGCCGACGCGCTGATCGGCGATACGAAGACGGACAGCGTCGGCACGTTGCCGCTCGGCCACTCGATCTGGGCGCTGACGGCATACAGGGACAACCCGTTCCTGCCCGCCGAGATTCAGCAGGCGATGGTCGACGAGAACATCCCGTCGTTCAAGCTTCAGCGCTACCACACCGAAGCCGACATCGCGCAGGACCGCTTCATCATGAAGAACGCGACGCGTTCGTACACCGCCGGCTTCGATTGGACGCTCGGCGGCGGCGGCTTCTTCGACGGCTGGAGCGTGCAGGGCTACTACCAGACGGGCAAGAACGACAACCACCTCGACTTCAACGACTTCAACCGCACGGACCGCCTCCCGCTCGCGATGGACGCGGTCGTCGATCCGTCGACGGGAGACATCGTTTGCCGCGTCACGCTGTTCAGCGACGCCTACGACGATTGCGTGCCGATCAATCTCTTCGGCCGGGGCCGCGCATCGCAGGCCGCGATCGACTGGGTCAACGGCGACATGGACGTCGACGCGCGCGTGAAGCAGGACAACGCGCAGTTCTCCGCGAGCGGCGAGGCGTTCGACGGCTGGGCGGGCCCAATCTCGCTGGCCTTCGGCGTGTCGTGGCGCGAGCAGTCGATCCACCATCGCATCGGCCCGGCCGATCTCGCGAACCAAGCGCCGCTCGCGAACGACGCGGCGCAGGGCATTCGCGGCATTCCGCTCGCGTGGCTCGGCACGAACGACCGCTTGTCGTTCGTCGATCTCGACAATTACGACGGCAGCTTCGACGTCAAGGAGATCTTCGCCGAGTCGCTGATTCCGTTGGTCTCGGACAAGCCGTTCGTGAAGCAGCTCAACCTGAGCCTCGCGGCGCGGCTCGCCGACTACGAGGGCAGCGGCAACATCACCGCCAACAAGGTGGGGCTCGACTGGCGCGTCAACGACACGTGGCGCGTGCGCACGACGGTCTCCCGCGACGTGCGCGCCGCGAGTCTCGAGGAACGCTTCGATCGACAAGGACAGGGCACGTCGGTCGACGATCCGCTGCTCGCCAACCGCTACACGACGTTCCAGCTCCGAGGCGGCAATCCCAACGTGTCCCCCGAGGTGGCCGACACGGTCACGCTCGGCGCGGTCTTCCAGCCGCGCAACATCGAGGGTCTCTCGATGTCGCTCGACTGGTACGACATCGACATGAGCGACTCGATCGACTTCATCGGCGTGCAGGAGATCGTCGATCAGTGCTTCGATACGGGCTCGGCGGCGTTCTGCAATCGCGTCCATCGCGATCCGGCCACGCAAATCATCACGCTCGTCGAGAACACGTTCGCCAACGTCAACAAGCGCGCGGTCTCGGGCGTCGACCTCGAGGTGGACTACACGCGGCCCATCAATCTCTTCACGACGGGCGCCGAGAGCCTGAGCTGGCGGTTCCTCGCGAGCCGGCTCAACGAGAACTCGACGACGGTCGCCGGCGCGCCGAAGCGCGATCTCGTCGGCGAGGTCGGCCTCGCCGGTCTGCCCGAGCTGCAGATGACGACGAACGTGACCTATCGGAACGGGCCGTTCGGCCTGTTCCTGCAAGGCCGGTGGATCGATAGCGGCGTCGCCGACATCGACTATGTCGAAGGGGTCGACATCGACGACAACAGCGTCGAGTCCGTCTTCTACACGGACTTGCGCGCGAGCTATACGGGGAAATTCGGACAGGACGGCGAATGGGAAGCGTTCCTGCACGTCGCGAACCTCACGGACAAGGATCCCCCGCTGGTCCCGGGATGGTCGGACTTCGGCGGCACCGGGATCGGCACCAACGAGAACTTGTACGACGTGCTCGGGCGGCGGTTCACGGTCGGCTTCCGGCTGCGGTACTGAGGCGCGAGCGCCGG
>DASTSM010000145.1:0-15545 GCA_035760685.1 Gammaproteobacteria bacterium
GTGACGAGGCTCGCGCCTCGAAGGAAGTAAGGGACTTCGCCGAAGAGTCCGCTGAGAATTCGCGATCGCGGAAGGCTTGTCAAGGCGAACCGAGGCCGCGCTTGGGCGCCGAGGCGACGTCCCCGTGGGCGAGCTCGCGGAACACGACGATCGATGCGAGGTACCCGCCGATGACGAGGCATAGCGCGCCGGCCAGCTCGAGCGCGGCCGCGAGCCACAAGGCCGCGGCGGAGGAGAGGGGGGACCTCGAGCGCCAGATCGAGACGCCGACGAATAGCGTCGTGGCCGCGCCCATCCACGCCATGTGTCGTAGCAGCGTCGGGCTGTCCTGCACGCGCGCGGGCAGCGAGGCGTAATCGAATAGGCCGGCCGCGATCGCGGCGAGCGCGAAGGCGTCGCCGACGTAGAGCAGGGCTAACGACGCGGCGGCCGGCTCGACGCCCGGGATCCGCAAAGGGCCGCCGAGCAGCGCGGCCGCCATGCAGATGCCGAGGTCGAGCAGGGCCGCGAGCACCCAGCACGCGATCGGGAAGTGCACGATCGCCGGGTGCAGCGGATGACGCATCGCGCTCAAGCGCCCGCGAAGAGGGTGAGCAGCACGACGAACCCCGTCACCGCGACCACGGCGTGCACGCCTACGATGACCTTCGGCGCGAGCTTCGAGCGCAGGTGCAGCGTTGCGAGGAAGAAGCCGCCGAGGGCCGCCACGAAGAGCAGGCCGAGCGCCCACAGCGCGACCGAGCCGCCGCCGCCGTCGAGCACGAACAAGAGCAGCGTGACGAGGCCCGTGGCGCCGAGCGCGGCGTGGAGGACCGAGACGGCCCACGGCGCAAGCTTGCCTCGGAGCACATGCAGCGCAAGGTAGAGGCCGCCGAGAGCGGCTACCGCGAAGGCGACGACTGCGACGTTCAACATAAGGAATCTCCCTGGTTTGTTTTCGGTCGCGAAAAGCTAGCCGAGCCTTGGAAACTTTGTCAAGATAAAACTGTATAAACTTGTTATAGTGGTCGGGTTGGCCGATACTGCTCCGATGCACACGCCGACGATCAGCGCCATGGGAGAGCGGCAGCGCGCGCTCCTGACGGCGCTGCTCGACGCGAAGGAGGGCCTCAACGCCGACGAGCTTGCGGAGCGCCTCGAGATCTCCCGCAGCGCGGTCCATCAACACCTCTCGGCGCTCGAGAAGGACGGCTTTCTCGAGAAGCAGATGCGGCCCTCGACGGGAGGGCGCCCCGGCTATGCGTGGCGGCTGACGGACCTGGGCGTCCACCTGTTTCCGAAGCAGTACGCGCTCTTCTCCGACCTCATGATCAGGACGATGAAGAAGTCGCTCGGCAGCGAGGGGCTCGCGCGCGTGCTCGAGCTGCTCGGCGCGGACCTCGCGGAAACGTACGCCGCGCGCTTGCGCGGCAAGTCGCCCGCGGAGCAGGTCGAGGCGGTCGCCGACATCATGCGCGAGCTCGGGTACGAGAGCCGCACTCTGCCGGACGGTCAGGGCCGACCGCCGCTCATCGACGCGCGCAACTGCGTCTACCACCACCTCGCGAGGCAGCACCCGGAGGTCTGTCGGCTCGACCTCGCCTTGCTGGGCGCGCTGCTCGACGCCGACATCGAGCACATCGAATGCATCGTGCGCGGCGGCGCGGCGTGCCGCTTCCGCGCGCTCGCGCGAAGTAGCCGCGAGCGTTGACTCGCCCCGGAGCGGGTCCAACAATCGTGCGACAGCCGGCCGACGATCGGCCGCAAGGGGGAGAGTTGGGCATTCGCAGCGTTTTCGGGGTCCTGTCTCTCGCGCTCGCGTGTGCTGCCCTGCCGGCCGGCCGCGCGGCCGCCGCGGAGAGCTTCGCCGTCGTCGCGCTCGTCGACGACGCGAAGCTCAGGGCCGAGATCGAGGACGGCGTCGCAGCCGAGCTCGACGGCAAGGAGCTCGAAGTGCAGGCGAGCCACGGCCTCGCCGAGGACGTGAGCGAAGTCGCGAGCAAGGACTTTCTTGCGGCGCTTCGGAAGCGCAAGATCGAAGGCATCCTCGCCCTGCGTCCCGCCCCCGTCGGCGAAGAAACGTCGTTGACGAGCGTGCGCGCCGCGATCACGCCCGAGATGCTGCGTGATTTCCGCGACTTCGCGAAGCGCGTGAGCCGAATCGGCGCGAGCGACGCGCCGATCGTCATGCACATCGGAGTCTATTCGCTCGGCAACCGCGAGCCGGAGCTGCTGACGGCGGGAGCGACGTGGCTAGAGAAGGAGCCCGCGAGCCGCGAGGAGGCCGTGAAGCGGCTCGACGAGCTCGTGGCGCTCAACGTCGAGCGTGCGACGCCGCAGATCCGCGAGGCGTTGAGCGGCCGCGCAGGCGGCAAGCGATGACGGCGTGCGGCGAGCCCGCGCCGGCTAGGGCATGAGGGGACGCTCGCCGACCTCGGTCTCCGCCACGAACGTCAGCATCGAGAGATCCAGAGCGAAGGGCAGCAGCTCCCGCATGCGACCGCGCCAGGCCGTTTGGTCCGTGAGCAGGTGGGTCAGAAGCTCGTACTGGGCATTCGTGCGGCGCTCGCCCGAGCTCAGCTCGAACGTCGTGGGCCGCAGCAAGTCCTCCTCGGCCAGCGAGTCGACGTATTCGAAGAGCTCGACGTCCTCGGCGAGCTGCGCCTCGCGCAGGTCCTCGAGCGTCTCGTGCAGCTCTTCCTCGACCATGCGGTCGTCCGCAAGATAGCCCTGCAGACGGCTGAGCCAGAGGCGGTCGGTCGCAAGCCGGAGGTTGAGCAGCTCGTGCGCGGATTTGCCCGCCGGCGTCCTCGCCTCGCGGTAGGCGTCGTCGTCGAGTGCCGCGCAGGCGTCGTAGAGGCGGGGATTCGCCCACGCGTTGTAGCGCGCGAGCACGCGAAAGTATTGGTGCAACAGTCTTTCCATCGCTCGGCGCCTTCCGGCTTCGTGACCCACCATTTAAGGGAGGCGGCCGCCCCTCTGACAATGCGTAGAGGGCCCGGCGGCGCCGCGGGCGGCCTGATGCAGAAGATCCCTCGAATGTCCTATTCTTTCCGGAGTAAACACCTCTCGAGGAGCGGTCATCATGGGCGGCGTCGGCAAATCCATCTCGGTCCTCGCGATATCCGTCGCGGCCGTGCTCGCGTATCCCGCGTCGGCTCAGCAGGGTCAGCAGGGCGGGCCGGCGCCCGACGCGAAGCCTTCGGCGCTGCGCCGCGTGCCCGCGGAAACTACGGCCGCGGCCGCGACGAATCCCGACTGGAAGGCCCCGAAAACGTCGTGGGGCGATCCGAGCTTCGAAGGCGTTTGGAGCAGCGACGACATGCGCAGCGTGCCGCTGAATCGGCCGCAAGAGCTCGGCACGCGCCAAGAGCTCGACGAGAAGGGGTTCGAGGAGCGCGCGAGCCGGGACGAGGCCGGGCGCAACCGCGCCGTGAACACCGAGACGTTCCTGCGCAACGAATGGGGCGTGCGCACCTTCGGTTACTCGTCGCTCGTCGTCGATCCGGCGAACGGACAGGTGCCGGAGATGACGGCGGCCGGCAAGGCGCGCGCCGCGAGCCGGGACCGCGGTACGTTCGGCCCGGGTCCGTTCAACGATTTCGAGGACTTCACGCTGTACGACCGCTGCATCACGCGCGGCCTGCTCGGCTCCGTGCTGCCCGTGATCTACGGCAACGGCGTCCGCATCGCTCAAAGCCCCGGCTACGTCGCCTTGAGCTACGAGATGATTCACGATACGCGGCTGATTCCGCTCGACGGCCGCCCGCACGTGAGCGGCCGGATCCGCCAGTACCTCGGCGACTCGCGAGGCCGCTGGGAGGGCGATACCCTCGTCATCGAGACGACGAATATGACCGACCAGACGAGCGTCGGCACGAACGGCAACGGCATCCGGCACAGCGACCGGATCAAGATCACCGAGCGACTCACGCGCGTAGACCCGGACATGATCGAATACGTCGCGACCGTCGAGGATCCCGTGACCTATACGGCGCCCTTCACGGTTCGGCTCATGCTCACGACGCAGCCGAACTACGAGATGTACGAGTATTCGTGCCACGAAGGGAATCAGGCCGTGTACAACGCGCTGAGCGGCGAGCGCGCGTTCGAGCAGCAGGTCGCGGAGGCGATTGCGAACGACGAGCCGCCGCCGCAGCGCGCGAACAGCCGCTCGATCTATCGCGCCCCCGAGGAAGGGGCGCAAATCATCGACATCAACGCCGAGGAGTGAAGCGCGCGGGCGCGCGCGCCGAGCCTTGACCTTATTGCTCGCCGCCTTCGCCGGCGCCTTCGGCTCCGGCGTTGCCGGCCGCGCCCTGACCCTTCTCGCCGTCCGAGGCCGCGGGAGCGCCGGCACCCGTCGAGCCCATGAACAGGCTCGAGCCGTCCGGCAGCGTGATGACTCGGCCGCTCGCACGGAACGAGCGATCGCGGGCCTGGAAGCCTTCGACGTGGACCTTCGTGCCCGCCGGGACCGAGTTTCGGTTCCAGCCGCGGCGCACGAGCGCGTTCGGCGCGCCGCCCTCGAACATCCACTCCTGCTTCTCGCCGGAGGCCGTCGTGACCTCGACGTGCAGCCAAGAATGCGGGTTGCTGAATTCCATCTTCTTGACGACGCCGTCGACCGCGATCGGACGATTGATGTCGAATTCCGCCGCAAAGGAATGGTGGGCGAGCGCCGGCACGGCCGCCGCGCCGAGCAACGCGGCGCCGACGGCGACGGTCAACTCTCTCATTCGCATCGCAGTCTCCTGTGCGTGAATGGCGTAGTGTATCGCGACTTCCCGGGCGCGAGACCTACTCGATAGGTTTCTTGAGGAACTTACCGTAAAGCAACGGCTCCGAGAACTCGACGCAGTTGTACTCGAGCAGCTCGGCGTTGGGCTCGACGCGGCGATAGAGCGGCATCGAGATCGTCCACGCCCGCGTGAACACCTGCGGGTCCTCGATGGTCGCCTCGTACTGAATGATGTCGGGCGCCGCGAGGGTGTAGCGCTCGGTGACGACCATCTCGTTCGAGTGGTAGTTGCCGGCCCGGTCGAGCCAAGTCCGGTCGTCGTTCGACGTCACGCGGACGACGAGCGTATCGCCTTCCCAGTGGCCCTTCGACCATCCCATCCACTGGTCGATCGGCGCCTGGTCGTCGACCTTCGGGTTCATGTGCACCGCGCGATTCGACTTCGCGAACGCGTACGCGAAGAAGATGTCGCCGTCGCCCTGCACGATCTGGAACGGGAAGGGCTGGTACGTGGCCCGGGGAATTCCCGGCATGTAGCACTTTGCGACCGGGTCCGCTTCGGGCCAGCCGGTCCGATTCTCGTCGCGCTGCGCGAGGGCGTCGGGCTTGTAAGGTATCGTGCCGCCGTTGACGACGCTGTCTCCGGCCGCGATCGACGCGATCGCGCCGAGCTTCCAGAACTTGTCGCCGAGGTCCTCGGCCGAATGGGCCTCGAGGTTCCAGTAGGCCGTGTTTTGCGCCTGCCAGATGCCGTTGAGGTTCGGATGTCCCCCCACGCGCTTCGGCCGCTCCTGGGCCTCGGCGCCGGCCGTGACGGCGAGCGCAGCCGCGACGACTGCGATGGCCGCCGTCCGACCAAGACTCATTCCCATTTTCGGGTCTCCTCGGCCTCGTTTTGTTGGTATGGCCGCCTGAATCATAAGTGAACCGCGAGGCGCCCGTCACGGCGCCGGAGCTTAAGAAACCTGCGCGGGCTAGGAGCCGGAAAGATGCATGCGCCGATACTCGCGCGGGCTCGCCCCGAAGCGTTTCTTGAAGACGCGCGAGAAGTGCGCGCGGTTGCCGAATCCCCATTCGCGGGCGATCTCGGTCACGCTGCGCGAGGCCCACGTGCTGCTGCCGAGCTGGTGCGCGCATTCCTCGAGGCGCCGGCGGGCGATGTACGCCGATATGGGCTCCTCCTCGCGCTCGAAGATCATCCCCACGTAGCGGGTCGAGACGCCGAAGTAGTCCGCGATGTAGGCGGGCGTCAGCTCGGGATCGCGCAGCCGCGCCTCGATGAAGCGCTTGATGTGCGCACGGCGCTCGCTGATCGATACGGATTCTCCGAATCTCTTGCCGTGCTGGAGCGCGTATGCCGTGCTCACGACGTCGAGCAGGTTCTTCGCGACCGTGAGACCGAATTCCTGGGGGAAGCCCGACTCGACCTGGCGCCACACGTCCTCGAGCATGCTCGCGACGACGCGTCCGAACGGTCCCGTGCTGCTGCCTTTGACGCCGCAGAGATTCTCGGGCGTCGGCAAGCGGCTCCTCAAGTCCTGAGGATGAAAGACGAGGTGCAGGGACGTGTTCGGCTCGTTGAACTCGACGCGGCTCGGGGCCGTTCCGTCGATGAGCACGAAGTCCCCGGGACCGAGGATCGTGTACTGGCCGCAGTGCGAAATCGAAACGCGCGTGTCGACGGGCATCATGAGATAGAAGCGCTGCTCCGACACGGTCGCGATATGCCTCGGCGTCGATTCGAGCGTGGCCGGCATGGACAGCGTTCTGCGGATCGACAGGGGACCGATCGCGTCCATGCAGAACTGGGCGTCGAACTCAGTGCGGCGCGCCGGGGCGAAATTCAGGGGGGCGACGAGCTTTTGAAGCAGATCGTTCCAATAGGCGGCCTTGGCCACGCCGGGCGCGTCCTTGGTTGAGTAGGTCTTGAGAATGGTCGCCGCTCCCCGCTGTTGCGTCCGACTTGACTGTCTCCTCCGCGCGACGACGAGTATAGAACAAATCGCCGTTTACGCGAGGCGGGGGGCGGCCTGGGGATCCGAGGAGCGGCTTCAGTCGGCCGAGAGCTCGATGGGCGCGCCCCGCTCGTCGACGGTGTGCAGCAGCACGGGCCGGCGCCATACCCGCTGCACGTACTCGAGCACCTTCCGGCTGCGCTCGAGGTCGAGGCCGCGGCCGTCGGTTCCGTGGTCGTGCTCGATCTCGAGCGTGCCGTCGACGCGCACGTGCTTCGCCGCCACGCTCGGGGCGCCGAAGTTGTATTTCGGCGCGAGCAGGTCCTCGTGCAGCGCGTCGAGATCGCGGTCGAGAACGCGGATCTGACCGTCGCGGCGCGCCGCGAAGCGGAACAAGTGCAGCTCCTCGGCGAGGTCGCGCGTCAAATGATTGCGCACGAAGCCGAAGTCGTCTTCCCCTTCCATGATTTTGCGTGCCGCGGCCGTGCCTTCGCTCTCGATGATCTTTTCCCACATCGAGAAGCCGAGGTGGTAAGGATTCACGCCGAGCGCGACCTGCTGATCCGCCGCAATCGGGCGGACGACGTCCGAATGGCACTTGATCGCGTCCACGTACGCCTGATGGGGGACGAAGTCGGCCTCGCGCAGCATGCGGGCATGCCAGTAAGAGGCCCAGCCTTCGTTCATGATCTGGGTCGCGAACGCCGGGTAGAAGTAGAACGATTCCTCCCGAACGGCGAGGAAGATGTCGCGCTCCCAGCTCTCGAGCTCCGGCGCGTACTGCGCGATGAACCACAGGAGGTCGCGTTCCGGGTGCGGCGGCACGGGCGCGCGCTTGCGCGTGGCGCCCTCCGCCTTTTGCTCGGCGGGACCGAGCGCCGCGAAGCGCTTCCGGAACTCGTCGTCGACCGGCAGCTCGGGCTCGACGACGTATTCGGGGTAGCGTGCGCGCCGCAGCGGCCTGTCGATGTCGACGTGCTGCTCGAGCGCGAGCGCCGCGTCGAGCACGGCTTCGACGCGCTCGGCGCCGTGCGCGTCGATTGCTTGCTGAATCTGGCGGGCGTGGTTGGCGGCGTGCTCGACAATGTGCTCGCTGACTTGAGCCTGCGAACGCTTGAAGAGCGCGTTGTTGTGGGAGAAGTCCGCATGGCCCAGCACGTGCGCGGTGACGAGGATGTTCTCGGCGAGCCCGTTCGTCGCGGCGAGGAACGCGTGTCCCGGGTTGCCGGGGAACACGACCTCGAAGATCTTCGAGTTGCCCATGTGCCGCTGCACGAGCTGATAGATGTAGCGGACGCCGAACGACCAATGCGGCATGCGCACCGGCAGACCGTAGACGGCGATCTCCATCATGAAGCTGTCGGGCACGGCCTCGAAGTCGACGGGATCGAACGTGAGGCCCGAGCGGTGCGCGAGCTCCTCGAGCGGGGCGACGAAGCTCTGCCAGTCTGCCGCGGCGGCGCTCACCCGATCTCTCCGAGCGCGTGCTGCTCGGCCGTAAAGAAATGCCGCACCGCGTCCCAGACGTCGTCGAAGTCGTCGATCGCGTAGCTGCCGAGGGCATAGCCCGCCGCCGCCGCCTCGGCGAAGAGCCGGCCGGTCTCGGTCGCGAGCGGCCGCGCGAGGCCGGATGCGACCTCGACATAGCCGCAGTAGCACGCGTCGCTCGCGATCGAGTGCAGGGAGCGCCGCGCGTCGGCCTGGTCGGTCACGGAGTTGTCGCCGTCCGAAGCGTAGAACATATAGATATTGTGCCGAGCGGGGTTGTACCGCTCGTCGATGATCTCGCGGACCTTCTGAAAGCCCGTCGAGGCCACGGTGCCGCCCGTCGCGGCGACCTGGAAGAACTCGGCCTCGTTGAACTCCCAGGCGTCCGTCGTGTGCGCGACGAAAACCGTCTCGAGCGACGAGTACTCGCGGCGCAGGCCCTGGACGACCCAGAAGAAGAAGGTCTTTGCGAGCTTGCGGTCGCGGTCCGACATGCTCCCGGACACGTCGAGCAGGAAGAAGACGACCGCGTGCACGGCCGGCTGCTGCCGGCGCGCGAGCTGACGGAAACGCAGGTCCTCGTCGGTGAAATTCGGGACGTCTTCGGCGGCGCCGCGGCGCTTCAGCAGCTCACGGAACGAGCGCCGACGGTCGAGCCGCGAGCGGGCTCCGCGGCGGTCCCAGCCTTCCCGGATCCATTCCGTGTCCTCGGACGGGCCGACGCGGGCCTTGAGGTTCGGCAGCTCCATCTCTTCCCAGAGCCAGTCGACGATGTCGTCGATCTTGATCTCGAGGAGGAACTGGACCTCGCCCTCCTCGCGGCCGCCGCCGCTCTTCTCGTTGCCTTGCCCCGGGGCGGGCTGAGCGAGCACGTCGCCGGGCTGGACCTGTCCCTGGCCGACGCCGTGCGCCTCGTCGCTCTGCCGGAGGCGGAAGTGATAGTGCTCGAGCATCTTGACCGGCACCCGCACCGAGCGCGTGCCGTCGTTGATGAGATCTCCGCCCGAGATGATTTGGGGCAGGTGCTCCCGCACGGACTCCCGTACCTTCTCGTCGTGCCGCAGCCAGTCGCGCGCCCCGCGAGAGAAGAGGTCGTACCACTCGCTGGCCCCCAAAGCGCTGGTCTTATCGCTGGGATCGCTCATAGCGTTGTTTCTGCCGTCAGCTCCTTTCGTATCGCTCCGCGTCCTTCAAACCCGTTCTGCTCCTCTGCAGCCTCTTCGGCGGCGAGCCTCACTCCTGCGCGAGAAGGGTCGTCACGTAGCTCAAGGCCTCCTTCGCGCTGTGCTCGTCGTACCCATACTCGCCGATCAAGCGCTGCTGAACCACCGATATCTTTTGGCGCGCCTCGTCGTCGGGGCGCGCGGTCGACGTGACGAGCCGCAACACGTCGCGGCGCTCGTCGAAGAGGTACTGCTCGATGGCCTCGCGCATGCGCGCGTGGCTCGAGAGCATGAACTTCTCGCCGGCCTTGAACGCGATCATGGCCTTGCGCACGACCTCCTGGCGGAACGAGAGCTTGCCGGAGTCCGAGACCTTGATCTTCTCCTCGACGGAGCGCAGGAAGCGCTCGTCGGCCGGACGCGTCTCGCCCGTGATCGGATCCGTGACCTCGCGGTGGTCGAGCGAAGCCTCGACCTCGTCGAGATACTTCTCGAGAAGCTGTTGCGCCTCCTCCTCGAACGACGCGAACATGGCCCGGTGCACGTCCTCCTTGACCCAGCGGTTGTAGAACTCCTTGCGCGCGGTCACGAGGTGGTCCACCCAGATCTTCTTCTGCTTCGAGTCGATGCGCGCATCGCTGTCGATCCCGTCCTTGAGCGCGAGCAGAAGCTCCATGCTGGTCAGGCTGTGCTTGTCGCTGCGCGTGATCGCGTTCGAGATCGCGTTGATGACGAAGCGCGGGCTGACGCCGGTCATGCCTTCGTCGGTCGCTTCGGCCCGGAGCCTCGCCGTCTCGGTCTCCGAGACGCCCTCGACGGCCTCGCCCGCATAGAGCCGGAGCTTCTTCGGCAGGTCGAGCCCTTCGCGATCGGGCTTCTGAAGGCGCGTCAAGATCGCGAACACGGCCGCGAGCTTCAGCACGTGCGGGTCGAGATGCACGTTGCGGAAGGCGGGCGCCCCCGAGACGAGCTTGTGGTAGATCCGCGCCTCCTCCTTATAAGAGAGCGCGTACGGGACCTTGATGATGACCATGCGGTCGAGCAGGGCCTCGTTCTCCTTCTCCTGGAGAAATTTGTGGAACTCGGCCAGGTTCGTGTGCGCGATGATGGTCTCGTCGAGGTGGATCAGCGGGAAGCGCGACACCTTGACGTTCTTCTCCTGCGTCATCGTGAGCAGGAGGTAGAGGAACTCGCGCTTGACCTTGAGGATCTCGATCATCTCGAGCATGCCGCGGCTCGCCGCGTAGACGGCGCCCGACCACGACCAGGCGCGCGGGTCACCCTCGTCGCCGATGTGGGCGACCTTGGCGAGGTCGACCGAGCCGACGAGATCCGCGATGTCCGCCGTCGTGGGGTCATGAGGCGCGTAAGTGCCGACGCCGATTCTCGAGGCCTCCGAGAGGAAGGTCCGCTCGACCGGCACGCGCAGGAACTCGCCCTCGAACTCGCGCTCCACGTAGTCCCGCGCCCAGGGCGAGAGCTCGCCGTGCACCTCGATGCCGTAGCGCTCGCGGAATTCCGCCCTGAGGCTCGCGGGGATCAGGTTCAGCGGGTTCTCGCGAAGCGGCGAGCCCTTGACGGCGTAGATCGCGCCTTCGTCGGTGCGGCTGTACTCTTCGAGCCCGCGCTTCATCAGGATGGCGAGCGTCGATTTGCCGCCCGACGGGGGGCCGAGCAGCAGGAGCAGGCGACGGCCCACGTCCGACCCCGCGGCGGCGGCCTTGAAGTAGTCGACGACGCGGCCCAGGGCTTCGTCGATGCCGAACAGCTCGCGCCTGAACAGGTCCTGCGCCGCAACGCTCTCGGCGGCGTCGGGGACGGCGTTGCGTCCGTGCCACCGCAGCATATCCCATATGTACTCGTGGCTGGTCCGGGCGAGGGCGGCCGGGTTCGTGGGGAGTATCTGGGTGAGAAAATCACCGAAGGTGCCTTCCCAGCGCTGGGCCCGATGCAGTCGACTGAAGGAACTCAGCGATTCGATGAATTCCTCCGATCGACGGTGTGCTTCCTCGTCGGCAGAGAGCGGCATGCTTACCTCCCGCGCAATTCGATGCGCCGCCCGCGAACGGAACCGCAAACGTGTACCAAGTTACACCCAATGCGTCTCAAGAAGTGTGATCGCTTTCTAGTCGCGCATGTACCTATACCCTAAGACGCCGACAACGAGAATTTGGTTCATTCATCATTCAATACCATTCAAGATGCTTGCCAACCTCCCTTTCTCTCCGGTAAGTGTGTATCTGCACCGGCCAGCTCGCCGGCGAACGCGTCGCGCGAACTAGAATCCTGCCCACGGGCGGCCGCGGTGCCCTTCGAGGCGTTCCGGCAACGCCTGCTATCGTGCGGCCGGGCAGAGAAATGTGCGAATGAAGGAGAACGACGATGATCACCGCCGCGCGGCCCGTCATCGCTCGCATGCGAGAGCCGAGCGAGACGCGGCGCACGTCGAGTCGCGAAGGCAAGGATGCGGCGCCGGCTTTCCCTTTCGGCGGCGAATCGCCGGCCGCGCTGCCCGCAGCGTCGGAAGTGCCGACGCGAATCGTTCAGCGTCCGGAAGAGATCACGATCGTCTACGAGACTCACAGCCAGGCGGCGTATCTCTGCGAAGATCGACGAGCGTGATCTTATGCCGAGTCGCGGCGGATATTCCACTGCTTCTTGCATCGGCGGGGGCGCGCGCAAAGCAAGCGCTCGCGAGTTGAACAAACGATTAACACGCGGCGCGCTGCGCGGCGCAAGTGCATGCGGCGGCGATGCGCGGTGAAGCGACGCGGCTCGCGCTGATCCGCGCGGCCATCGAAGTGTTCGGGCGCGAAGGTTATAAGGCGGCCACGACGAGCGAGATCGCGCGGACGGCGGACGCGAATCAAGCGCTGATCTCTTACTACTACGGCGGCAAGGAGGGCCTGTACCGCGCCGTCGTCGAGCACATCTCGAGGCGCATCGATGCGCGGACGGAGCCGATGGCGGACCGCGTCGACGCGCTCTTGCGCGAGATCGACTCGGGCAGAGTGGAGCGCAGCGCGCGCGAGCGCCGCTGCCTCGAGCTGCTGTTCGCGATCCTCGACGCCTGCGCGGAGTTCTTTCTGACCGACGCCGAATCGGCGGCTTGGGCCCGCATCATGCTGCACGAGCAGCGCGAGCCGACGGAAGCATTCGAGACGCTCTACGTGTCCGAGCGCCGCCTGCTCGACGTCATCGCGCAGCTCGTCGCGGCAATGCGCGGCGTGGCGCGGATCGCGGCGCAGGATCGGCTCGTCGTGCTCGCGATCCTCGGCGAAGCGCTCGTGTTCCGAAGCGCACGGGCGACGGCGTTTCGGTACTTGGGATGGGGCGAATCGGGGGCCGAGCACGTCGCGGAGATCAAGCAGAGCTTGAGGCGGCACGCCGCGGCGCTGCTCGGCGTCGGCCGCGCCGCGGAAGGCTGACGGCGGCCGCTATCCACAATTTCTGTGGATAAGCTTGTGGACACTCGGCGAAACGCAGGGCCCGGGACGCGCCGCCGTAGGCTTTTCCGTTACGCTGCTCACAAAACCGTCACGTCTTGAGGCGGTAACCCGTCCTGAAGATCCACGCGACGACGAGGAGACACACCACGAGAAAAAGAGCCGCCATCCCCAAGCTCACGCCGACGTTGACGTCGGCGAGGCCGAAGAAGCTCCACCGAAAGCCGCTCACGAGATAAACGACGGGATTGAACAGCGCGACCTTTTGCCACACGTCGGGCAGCATGTCGATCGAATAGAAGCTGCCGCCGAGGAACGTCAGCGGAGTCACGATGAGCAGCGGCACGAGCTGGAGCTTCTCGAAGTTGTCCGCCCAGATGCCGATGATGAAGCCGAGGAGGCTGAACGTCACGGCCGTCAGGACGAGAAACACGAGCATCGCCGCGGGATGCACGATCTCGAGCGGCACGAACAGCGCGGCCGTCCCGAGGATAATGATGGCCAGGATGATCGACTTGGTCGCCGCGGCGCCGACGTACCCGAGCACGATCTCGAGGTACGAGACCGGCGCCGAAAGCACCTCGTAGATCGTGCCGATGAAACGGGGAAAGTAGATCCCGAAGGATGCGTTCGAGATGCTCTGCGTCAGCAGCGAGAGCATGATGAGCCCGGGCACGATGAAGGCGCCGTAGCTGACCCCGCCGACCTGCTGGATGCGCGAGCCGAGCGCGGCGCCGAAGACGACGAAATAGAGCGACGTCGAGATCACGGGCGAGACGATGCTCTGGAGCAGCGTGCGGCCGGTGCGCGCCATCTCGAAGCGGTAGATCGCCTTGACGGCCTCGAAGTTCATGCCTTCCTCTTCACGAGGCTCACGAAGATGTCCTCGAGCGAGCTTTGCGTCGTGCTCAAGTCCTTGTAGCGCACGCCCGCGCGGCTGAGCTCGCCGAGCAGCGTGGTGATGCCCGTGCGCTCGGCCTGAGTGTCGTAGGTGTAGACGAGCTCCGCGCCGCCGCAGGCGAGATCGAGCCCATAGCAGTCGAGCTCGGGCGGGATTCGCTCGAGAGGCTCCTGAAGGTGCAGCGTGAGCTGCTTCTTGCCGAGCTTGCGCATGAGGGCCTGCTTCTCCTCGACGACCACGATCTCGCCGTGATTGATGACGCCGACGCGGTCCGCCATCTGCTCGGCCTCCTCGATATAGTGCGTCGTGAGGATGATCGTGACGCCCGAGTCCCGCAGCCCGCGGACGACCTCCCACATGCCTTGGCGCAGCTCGACGTCGACGCCCGCCGTCGGCTCGTCGAGGAACAGCACGCGAGGCTCGTGGGCCAGCGCCTTCGCGATCATGACGCGCCGCTTCATCCCGCCCGAGAGCGTCATGAGCTGGCTGTCCTTGCGGTCCCAAAGCGAGAGCGACCGCAGCGTACGCTCGAGATGCGCGGGATCCGGCTTCTTGCCGAACAGTCCGCGGCTGAATCGAATCGTGGCCCAGACGGTTTCGAAAGCGTCGGTCGTGAGCTCCTGCGGCACCAGCCCGATGAGGCTCCGCGCGGCGCGAGAGTCGCTGCGGATATCGTGCCCGTCGACGGTTACCGACCCCGCGCTCGGGTTCACGATGCCGCAGACGATATTGATGAGCGTGGTCTTGCCGGCCCCGTTCGGGCCGAGCAGGGCGAAGATCTCGCCGCGGCGGATCTCGAGATCGACCTTCTTGAGCGCCTCGAAGCCGCTCGCATAGGTCTTCGAGAGACCTCGAATCGAGATGGTCGATGGCGTCGGCGTCGGCATGCGCATCCTTAAGTCGTGGATTCCGCTTCCGTGCCGACCGCCGCTGCGGGGCAGGGCGTCGACGGAGCGAGGGCGCACATTTTCCATGGATTCGCGGTCCATTTCTAATCGAGGGCAAGAATTGCTTTCTTCTCGGCCGGTTGGCATCCGTTAACGAACGTTGCGGCGGCCGTTAACGAAACCGTTGGGCGTCCGATTCTCGGGAGCAGGTCGAATAGGATCGCGTCTTAGGCCACGACCCTCCGAGAAAGACAAGGATGGCGACGACGATGAGCGACCTGGACCCCTTCCGAGGTGCGCGGCTTCTTGCGACCGCAGTCGCGGGAGCCGCGCTGACACTGGCGTTGACCCCCGCGTTCGCGCAGACCCCCGAGGACGGCGCTTCCGCCGCCGAAGGTTCTTCCACCGACGCGGCCGCCGATCAGATCGTGGTCTTCGGCCGCGCCCAGGCGCTCGTCGGCACCGCGGATGCGGCAAGCGAAGGCGCGGTCGGCGGCACGGACCTCGCCGTGCGCCCGCTCGTCCGTACCGCCGAGATGCTCGAGGTCGTGCCCGGCCTCATCGCGGCCCAGCATTCGGGCAGCGGCAAGGCGAATCAATATTTTTTGCGCGGCTTCAACCTCGATCACGGCACGGACTTCTCGACGTACGTCGACGGCGTCCCGTGGAACCTCCGCAGCCACGGCCACGGGCAGGGCTACCTCGACGTGAACGGCCTGATTCCGGAGATCGTTCAGCAGATCCAATACCGGAAGGGTCCGTATCGGGCGGACGTCGGCGACTTCTCGCTCGCGGCGTCGGCGAAGATCTCGACCGTGAGCGGCTGGGACCGGCCGTTCCTGTCGCTCGAGTCCGGCGGCTACGGCTGGCAGCGGCTCGCGGGCGGCGGCACGAGCCAGGTCGGCGGCGGGTCGCTCTCGACGGCCGGCGAGCTCAAGTCCTACGACGGCCCCTGGGAGCTGGCGGAGCACCTGCGCCACGAATC
>DASTSM010000146.1:0-2305 GCA_035760685.1 Gammaproteobacteria bacterium
GAGCTCGAGTTCACGGTCTACGTCGACGACGCCGGCCGAGCCGTCTCGGCCGCGGACGTGGACGACGGGCACGACAAGCGAACGGGCGCGAAGGTCGCCGCTCGGAAGATCGACGAGGCCGACGTCGTCAAGGACGGCGAGCGCTTCGTGCTGCGCGCGCAGCCCGAGATCACCGTCGATGCGCGCGCGCACAAGATGAGCAAGAGCCGCGGGAACGTCGTGAATCCCGACGAGATCGTCGCGCGCCACGGCGCGGATGCGTTCCGCCTCTACGAGATGTTCTTGGGTCCGCTCGAGCAAGTGAAGCCGTGGAGCACGACGGGCGTCGACGGCACGCATCGATTCTTGAACCGCGTTTGGCGCCTGTTCGTCGTCAACGTCGACGGCAGCGGCGATGACGGCCGCGGCGGCGGCTATGGCAGCGGCTCCGGCGCGGAGCTGAATCCTTCGATCGCGCGCATCGAGCCGACGAGGGAGCAGCTGCGGCTGCTGCATCACACCATCGCGAAGGTCACGGACGACATCGAGGCCTTGCGCCTCAACACGGCGATCGCCGCGCTCATGGAGCTCACGAACGCCGCGTACAAGTGGGAGCGCGTGCCGGTCGCGGTCGCCGAGCCCTTCGTGCTGCTGCTCTCGCCGCTCGCGCCGCACCTCGCCGAGGAGCTTTGGGCGCTGCTCGGGCACGAGCGATCGCTCGCCTACGAGCCGTGGCCCGCGGCCGATCCCGCGCTCTTGCAGGCGGAGACGCTCGAGATCCCCGTGCAGGTCAACGGCAAGGTCCGAGGCAAGGTCGTCGTGCCGGCCGACGCCGACCAGGCGAGCGTGGTCCGCGCGGCCCGCGAGGATGCCAACGTGCAGCGGCACCTCGAGGGCAAGGAGATTCGGCGCGCGGTCTACGTGCCGGGCCGTATCCTGAATTTCGTCGTCGGCGCGTAGAGACGAGAGGAAGACGCGCGCTCGACGCCAATAAGCGCGCTCGCCGCGAGCTCACGCGCTCGACGCGCTCCTGCATGAGGATGGCGCGGCGGATGCCGTCGCGGAGATCGGTCCAGCCCGTCACGGCCACGCGCCTCCGGCTCAGCCGCGCCCGCGCGCTCTCCAAAGACGCAGCGCGATCGGTCCGAGCACGAGCAGGAACGCGGCGGTCACGACGGGATAATTGCCGACGCGCGCATACGGGGTCGCGCCCTTCATGCCCGTCACCGACCCCTCGAGCGTCGCGGCGACGAACTGCGGCAGGCGGTCGACGACCTCGCCCCGCGGATCGACGATGGCGGTCACGCCCGTGTTCGTCGCGCGGAGCAGATAGCGGCCCGCTTCCGCGGCGCGGACGCGCGCGATCTGGAGATGCTGATGCGGCGCGATCGAGTCGCCGAACCACGCGTCGTTGCTCACGTTGACGAGCAGCGTCGCCTCCGGAAGGTAGGTCAGCTGCTCGGCGCCGAACACGTCCTCGTAGCAGATCGTGACGCCGATGCGCTGCCCCGCGACGTCGAGCGGCGGCTGGTCCGGCCGGCCGGGCTCCGCGTCGATGTAGGGCAGCGTCATGAGGCGCAGCCACGCGCGCACGAAGCCGGGCACGGGAAACGACTCGGCGAACGGCACGAGATGGCGCTTGGCGTACACGCTTCTCGGCCCCGGCAGCGAGACGACGACGTTCTGCCAGTCCTCGACGTTGCCCTTGAGGATACCGACCAGAATCGATGCGTCGTGCGCCTTGGCCCAGCGCTCGATCTCGGCGATGTAATCCGGGACGTATTCGATCGGCGCGTTGATCGCGGCCTCCGGCCACACGATGAGGCGGCGGCCCGCGCTCTGCTCCGTCAGGCGGCGGTAGACCGCGAGCGTGCGATCGAACTGCGCGGGGTTCCACTTGAGCTCCTGCGGCACCGAGCCCTGCACGAGCGAGACCGTGAGCGGCGCCCCCTCGGGCTCCGTCCACGTGTGCGCCCGGAAAGCGAAGCCAGCGAGCCAAACGACGGCGAGCACGCATCCGCCCGCGATGCGCGCGCGCGTTCGGCCCGCCGCGAGCGCGACGAGAGCCCCGGCGGACGCGAGCACCGCCCAGCTCATCGCGTTGAGGCCGAGCACGGGCGCCCAGCCCATGAGCCACGAGTCCGATTGGCTGTAGCCGGCCGAGAGCCAGCCGAAGCCCGAAAAGATCCAGCCGCGGCACCATTCGGTCAGGACCCAGAGGGCCGGGAGCGCGACGAGCCATGCGTAAGCGCCCGTCGTCGCGGCCCATCGCGCCGCGATCCAGCCCGTCAGGGCCGGAAAGACCGCGAGGATCGCGACGAGGCCG
>DASTSM010000147.1:0-8757 GCA_035760685.1 Gammaproteobacteria bacterium
AAGGTGGACGGCATGAATTTAATCGAAGCATGCGCTCCGCCGCGCTGTCGGGGGCGTGATGCTGACGCTGTTTTGGCTGCGTGCGCCTCTAATCAACCGGCGGCTGCCCCGCAGGCTCGCTGCTGCGCACCAAAGCATAGATCAAGCGCAGCAGGCGGACGCGCAGCATCAGGCCACCCGCGAGCTCAATATGGCAATATGGCGCGCGACAAGCTCAATCCGAGAGAGGCAATCCCCGGCTTGATTCGCTGGCCGCGATCCTGGCCGCTTTCGGTCTGCACTTGTCTGTGCGGTCGCGTGAAGCTCGCTCGCGAAGGCGCGCGCACGCTTGAGGCTCGTCCTCAGCAAGACCTGTAGGCGCGACTACGCGAAGCAGATGCATTCTGTTCAAGTAAGCTCCCCAGTCAGCCAGCGTATCCAGCAAAGAGTTCGAAGTTTGTCCTTCCGGGCGCGCCACTCCCCGGAAAACGAAAGGGGCCGCCCCACCTTCCGGCGGGGCGGCCCCTTTTCCCGCGCTCGCACGCGGGAGAGCTGGCGCGCTCGTCTCAGTCCGACCTTCTCAGTCCGACGACGTCCGCATAAACGTCACCGGCAACCCGCCCTGCGCGCTGCTCACGACGCCGACGAGGCTGCCGTCGTCCTTGAGCTCGCCGCCGAACCTCCACGGGTCGACGTTCGGGAACGTGAACCACACGCGGCGGCCCTCGATCCGGAAGTCGCGGAGCGGCTTGTCGATCTTGCCGAAGTTCGTGCCGATCAGCTTGCCGTTCAGCGTGCCGTCCTTGTTCTTCATGAACTCGATCTGGATGTGGTCGTCGATCGTCACGATCTTCGGCGTGCCGGTCCACTGGCCAGCGAGGGCCTGCGCGACGTCGGGCGTGGCCTCGACGGGCTTCTGCTCGGGCTCCGGCGTCGGATGCGCGCGCTCGTAGCGGTTCGTCTCTGTGTAGTTACGAACGATCGTGTTGCCTTCGTGGCAGGCGTACTCGGGCATCAAGTACGACGCGTCGTTCTTCATCGGATAGCGAACCGTGAACGGGCGCGTCAGGACGACCGGATCCTCCGTCGTGATCTCGTAGAGGTACCAGTCGTCGTTGAGGCGCGTGATGCGCTCCGTCGTCTTCATCTTGTCGCTGTACGGGAAGTGGTTGCCCGGCGGCGAGCCGACGACGGCGAGATTGATGATCGGCGCGCCGGGCTGGTAGTTCGTGGTCTCGACGACGAGCGTGGTCCCCTCCCAGTGGCCGCGTGAGACGCCCATCCACTGCTTGACGTCGGCCGGCGGCGGCGCGCGGTTGTCCGTCGGGATCACTCGCGCCTCGTGGATCATCTCGAGCCGGAAGATCACGTAGCCCGGCGCCTGCTCGATGAAGAAGCCGCCGTTGTACCGATACGGCATCATCGACGAGGGCATGCCGCGCGTGATGCAGCGGTCCCAGCTGTCGAAGGACTTCGGCCCCTCGAACACGAGGTCCTGTCCCGGCAGCGCCCAGTCGCTGTAGGTGTCGAGCGCCAAGCGCTTGCCCTCGGGCGTCAACGCGGGCAGCAGACCGTTCGGCGGATCCATGATGAGGTTCATCTGCCGCTGCGGCCTGTTGGGGTCGACGAGACCGGCCTGAAGCGCGCCGCCGAGATTGCCCTCGGACGCGAGCTTGATGCTGCGGTCGACCCGCTTGCTCCACTCCTCCATGGCCGCGTTGAATTCCTCCTCCGTGTGCCACACCTTGTTCATGTCGCACGGCGGGGGTGCGGGCCGCGCGCCGCCCGGCCCTTGCGCGGCTTGCGTGGCCGCGCCCGGACGCGGCGGCGGCGGGAAGAAGTAGCTGCTCGCGCACCGCTCGAGCGGAACGCGCGAGGCCTGCATCATGTCGAGCTTCGCCCGGATGTCCGGCTCGCCCCACGGAGTCATGGGTTGCTTCCAGCCCTTGGGCGTCTCGATGAAGTGATTGGCCTCGCTCGGGGCACCCCGGATTCCATCGTTGATATGAACAAAGCTCTGGGCCTTTAACGGAGCCGTCGCAACGAGCGAGACGGCCGCCGCGGCGCCGAGCAGAACGCTTCGGATCGTCGGGGTCATCGGGTGCATAGTTTTTCCTGTCGTCGGAGAATAAGGAGGGCGACGTTAGCCGCAAAAGTTACCCTGCGCGCCCGTCCGAGTCCACCGTGGGCGGGGCAAGTTTTGCCAAGCCTCGGCAGGCCGCCGGGCGGCGGGCCGGGCGGGCCAGGAAGCCGGCGGGCGCGCTTCGCCCGGCGGCCGTGATGGAGGGATTCCCCGACTTCCTCGCCATAAACCGGGGCCGCGTATACTGTACGGCCGCATAGTGGGGCCGCCGCCGAGGCGCCTCGAGGACGCCGCCGCGCGCCGTTGCAGCGGCCGGGAGCCCTACCGGTGCTCCCTGCCCGAGCTACGCGTATGAGCGCGCGCGACCCATCGATTGGAAGTGCGATGAGCACGAGCGAGAACGGACCGAAACACGCGAGCGTCGCGCTGCCCGACGACGCGGCCTTTCGCCTGCTCGTCGAGTCGGTCCGCGATTACGCCATCTTCATCCTCGACAAGACGGGGCGCGTCGTTTCGTGGAGCGACGGGGCGCGCGCCATCAAGGGCTATACGCGCGACGAGATTCTCGGGTCGCACTTCTCGCGGTTTTACCCGCAAGAGCAGATCGACCGCGGTTGGCCGGAGTACGAGCTCGAGCAAGCCGCCGCCGTCGGCCGCTTCGAGGACGAGAACT
Source organism: Gammaproteobacteria bacterium (assembly GCA_035760685.1). Classification (GTDB taxonomy): domain Bacteria; phylum Pseudomonadota; class Gammaproteobacteria; order Steroidobacterales; family Rariloculaceae; genus ZC4RG20. The sequence continues at coordinate 2,736 of DASTSM010000147.1, forward strand.
GGCGCGTTCGCAAGGACGGCTCGCTCTTTTGGGCCAACGTCGTGATCACCGCGCTCCGGAACGAGAAAGGCGAGCTCATCGGCTTCTCGAAAGTCACGCGGGATCTCACGGAGCGGCGGCAGCAGACCGCAGCGCTTCGGCAGAGCGAGGAGCGCTTCCGCACGCTCGTCGAGAACGTGCGCGATTACGCCATTTTCCTGCTCGACAAGGACGGCTTCGTCTCGACGTGGAACGAGGGCGCCCGCCAGGTCAAGGGCTACGAGGCGCACGAGATCATCGGCTCGCACGTCTCGCGGTTCTACACGCCCGAGGACTTGAAGCGCGGATGGCCTCAGCAGGAGCTTCGGATCGCGACGCTCGAGGGGCGTTTCGAGGACGAGGGCTGGCGGCTGCGCAAGGACGGATCGCGCTTCTGGGCCAACGTCGTCATCACGGCGCTCCGCGATCGAACCGGCACGCTGATCGGCTTCTCGAAGATCACGCGCGACCTCACCGAGAGGCGCCGTCACGAGCAGGCCCTGGCCGAGAGCGAGGAGCGCTTCCGGCTGCTCGTCGAGGGCGTCCGCGATTACGCCATCGTCATGCTCGACACGCAGGGCTTCGTGAGCAGCTGGAACTCGGGCGCGGAAAGAATCACGGGGTATCGCCCGGTCGAGGTCATCGGGCGGCACTTCTCGCATTTCTACACGTCCGAAGCCGTGGCCGCGAACGACCCTTGGCGGCATCTGATCGCGGCGGCGCAGCCCGGCGGGCTGACCGACGAAGGCTGGCGCGTGCGCCGGGACCGCACGCACTTCTGGGCCGGCAGCGTGATCAGCACGCTGAACGACGCCGAAGGCCGCCAACGCGGCTTCGTGCTCGTGATCCAGGACCTCACCCAGCGCCGGCACGCAGAATCGCTCGCCGACATGACCGTGCGCATGCACGAGTTCATCGCGATGCTCGCGCACGAGCTCAGGAATCCGCTCGCGCCGATTCGTAACGCCGTCGAGCTCATGGGGCGGCGCGGGCTCGGCGATCCGACGCTCGAGTCCATGCGGCAGATGGTCGAGCGCCAGACGACGCATCTGACGCGCATCGTCGACGACCTGCTCGACGTGAACCGCATCGCGCACGGGAGGCTGGCGATCGCCAAGGAAGGCGTCGATCTGACCGACGTGCTCCTCCGCGCCGTCGAGACGAGCCGGCCGCTCATCGACTCGAGAGGCCACAAGCTCCATCTCGACATCCCGTCCTTCCCCGTCGAGCTCGAGGGAGACGGCGTGCGTCTGACTCAGGTCATGATCAACTTGCTCAACAACGCCGCCAAATACACGCCGCGCGGCGGAGAGATTTGGCTGGAAGCCGGGCAGCGCGACGCGGACGTCCAGATTCGCGTGCGGGACACGGGCCGAGGCATCGCGCGTCAGGATCTCGAGCGCGTGTTCGACTTGTTCGCGCAGCTGACTCCGGACTCGAACGGCACGCAGGGCGGTCTGGGCGTCGGCCTCGCGCTCGTGCGCCGCGTCGTCGAGCTGCACGGCGGAACGGTGCGCGCGACGAGCGAGGGCGTCGGACAGGGCAGCGAGTTCATCGTGCGCCTCCCGCTCGCGGCCGCGCCCGGCCTTCGAGTCGTCGCGGAGCGACCTCGCTCGAACCGCGCGCCGCTCCCGCGCATGCGCGTGCTCGTCGTCGACGACAATCGGGACGCGGCGGACAGCTTCCATTTCCTGCTCGAGGAAATGGGGCAAGACGTCTACACGGTTTACGACGGTCCCACGGCGCTCGCGGCCGCCGAGCGGCTGCGGCCCGCGGTCGTCATGCTCGACATCGGCATGCCGGGCATGAGCGGCTACGAGGTCGCGCCCGAGCTCAAGTCACGTCTCGGCGGAGACGCTCCCGTCATCGTGGCCGTTACGGGCTGGGGTCAGGAGTCGGACCGCAAGCAGGCGCGCGAGTCGCTCATCGACCATCATTTCGCGAAGCCCGTCGACCAGGCCGGGCTGCACAGGCTGCTTGCGAAGATCGCGGCCGAACGCAAGCTCGGCGGGTAGAGTCTCGTCGGCGGGCCGCTACCGAGCGCGTTCGACGCGGACCGCTACCGAGCGCGTTCGAAGCGAGCCGCTACCGAGTCCGTTCGAAGCGAGCCGCTACCGGGCCCGCTTGAAGCGGCCGACGTAGGCGGCCTTGTCGATGACGTGCCCTTCCATGGCGGCGAGCAGCACGCCGCGGCTCGCGGTCTCGGGAAGATCGAGCAGCGAGTCGAGCGCGTAAACTTCGAAGACATAGTGATGATATCGAGCTCCGGCCGGCGCGCCGGGCCCCAAGTACGCGTTTCGATTCTCGACGTTGCGCCCCGTCACCGACCCGTCCGGCAAACCTCCTTCGGGAACCCCGGCCGCCTCGGCGGGAATGTTCCAAACCACCCAGTGAAGTCCGTCCTCGGGCTTGCCGTCGAGCGCCACGTCGATGTCGTGAAAGACGATCGCGTAGCTCGCCGTGCCGTCCGGCGCGCTCGAGAATTCGAAGCCGGGCTGCACGTTGTCTCCGAAGCACGAGTATTTCGGCGCCACGATCCCGCCGTCCTCGAAGGACGGGCTCGAGATCAACAGAGGCATGCGAAGCTCCTTTCTGGGTTGTTCCGCTTGTTCGTGTTTGGTTCTGTCGAGCCGTCGAGGAACTGCCGAACGGCGCATGGAGGTCCCTCTCGCAGTGCGCCGCTCGGCCGCTTGACCGGCTTGACCGGCAAGTCTCGCTTCCCTTCGGGCCCCTGAGTGCAAGGCGCATGCCAGGCGAGCGAAACGGTTCACGCCCGTTCAACTTTGGAATTCCTAAATTGTGGCGAACGGGGTAAGGTGTGGCACAGGCGGCTGCGCGCCTTTCGGGGGAGAGGCGCGTCCGGGGAGCAAGCCGCGTTCGTGCTGCAACAGGGGGAGGCTCATCTTGAGCATCGGTCTGCGCCGCGCGCTCGACGTGCTGAGTCAGCGCTGCGAGGTCGATTTTGCGTGCTACGAGCCCGCGACGCTGTATCGGCGCATCCGCCGCCGGATGGAGCGCGTCGCGGACTCGGATGCCGCCTACGCCGAGCTTTTGTCCTCGAATCCCGACGAGGTCGATCATCTCTACCGGGACGTGCTCATCGGCGTGACGGAGTTTTTCGGCGACGCGGACAGCTACGACGAGCTCGGCCTTCGCATCCGCACGCTCCTCAAGCAATCCGACGGCGAGCTCCGGGTCTGGGTCGCGGGGTGCGCGACGGGCGAGGAGCTGTACTCCGTCGCGATCCTGCTCGACGAGGCGCGGTCGCATCTCGACTGGCAGGGCCGCATCCGCTTGTTCGCGAGCGACGTGCATCAGGACGTCTTGAAGCAGGCGTCGGAGGGCATCTACCCGAACGAGGCGCTGACGCAAGTGTCGGCCGTGCGGCGGCGGCGATACTTCATCGAGGAGGGCGAGCACGTCCGCATCGTCGAGGCGCTGCGCGGCATGGCCGCGTTCGTGAATCACAATTTGCTCACCGACGGGCCCTTCTCGCAGCTGGATTTGATCTGCTGCCGGAACGTCCTCTGCTACTTCGAGCCCGCCATGCAGGAGCGCGTGCTCGAGCGGTTCCGCTCGGCTTTGCTGCCCGGAGGCCTGCTCTTTCTCGGGCCGACCGAGCAGCCGGGCTCGACCGAGAGCGGGTTCGTCGCCGTTCGGCCGGGCCTGAGCCTTTACGCGAAGCGGCGGGAGCGGCGGTGGTCGGGAGAGAGCGCTCTGCGGCAAGCGGGCGCGCGCGGGGGCGAGCCCCTCGCGATGGTCGGGCGCGCGAGCCTCGACGTCTACGAAGCGCTGCTCGAGCGCTATATGCCGGCGGCGTTCGTGCTCGACGCGCGGGAGCGCCTTCTGCGCTGCTTCGGCGGCGCCGAGACGCTGCTCGCGACGCGTCCCGAGGCGCCCGCCGCCTTGCCGGATCTTCTCGAAGGGCGGCTCAAAACGGCGGCCGCCGAGCTGCTCGAGCGCTTTCGGCACGACGGCGGCGAGCATTCCGCCGACGTTCGAACCAACGGCGCGCACGGCGCCGCAAGCGATTTTCGCATCACGGTCTCCGCGCTCGGCGACGAGAGCCGGCCGAGCGGGCGCATCCTCGTCGAGCTGCGCGCCCTTCGCAATTGAGATCCCGTCAGGCGAGATCGAGCTTGAAGAGCTCGATCGCGTTCGTGCGGCCGATCTTGCGCCTGTCCTCGTCCGAGAGGGTCGGCGTCGCATCGAACCAGTCCGCCGCGTCCTGCATGCGCTCGAACGGGTAGTCCGCGGAGAAGTACACCTTGTCCTTGCCGAGCACCTCCAGCGTGCACTTGAACGCGGGGTCGTTGAAGTTGCCGCTCGTCGTGATGTGGAAGTGGTCGCGGAAGTAGTCGCCGAGCGGACGCCGGCCGCGGTAGCCGCGGGCCGAGAAGCGCATGCGCGCGTCGAGACGCCAGAGCCCGAACGGGATGTTCTCGCCGAGATGGCCGATGCAGATCTTGAGGTTCGGATGCTCGTCGAAGAGCCCCGAGCCGCAGAGCCGAAGCGAATGGATCGAGGTCTCGACCGCGAATCCCCAGGGCGCGCTCATGAGCCAAGGATGACCCGCGTAGTTCCTGGCCTGCGCGGGGATCTGCATGCGCGGATGCAAATAGAAGGGCACGTCGAGCTTCGAGACCGTCGCCCAGAACGAGCGGTACTCGGGCGCGTCGTAGTAGATCGCGGCGTCGGGCTCGTCCTTCTGCTGGAACCCGTTGACCATGCAGCCCTTGAAGCCGAGCTCCTCGACGCAGCGCGTGAGCTCTGCGGCGGCCGCTTCGGGGTCCTGCATCGGCAGAGCGGCGAAGGCCGCGAAACGCTTCGGGTGCTTCGCGACCGCGTCCGCCATGCGATCGTTCGCCTTTCGGGCGAGCGCTATGCCCTTGCGCGTGTCGAGGACGGCCTGGATCCCGGGCGCGTTCAGGGACAGGATCGCGAGCTCGATGCCGGTCTCGTCCATGATCCCGAGCCGCTCGCTGCCGATCTCGAGAATCTGCCGATTGAATTCCTGGAGCCGCGCGGATTCCCCGGCGAACGCGCGCGTCTCCTCGAGCGTCTCGTCGATGGCGATATGTTCCTCGAAAGCGATCTTTCCTTGCATGGGCATCCTCTGGAGTGAAACGGTTGGGAGAGCGGCCGGCTTCAAGGCAGCGTAGGCCCGCGCGCGACTCGTGCTCGCGCGATTATAGAGCCGTGCGCCGGGCAACGCGGGGAGCTCGGGGAACCGGCGCCGCATGCCGGCGCGGGCGAGTGCGAGCCGCGTATCGACGCGAAGCGCCGAGCGAACGCGCCGGTCTGGGCGACAGGGCCGGCGAGAGCCATTCCCGGCGGAAAGTGCTACCCTTGAACGCCTTGGCTGCCGCGGGCAGCGTAGGGGGACTATAACAAATGGCTGTGAATACGGACCCGCGCGAGATCATTGCCCGCTCGCCGATGAGCGCGCTGCAAATCATCGCCGTTGCGATCACGATCGGGCTGAATGCGCTGGACGGCTTCGACGTCATGTCGATCAGCTTCGCGTCCCCCGGCATCGCGACGGAGTGGGGCATCGACCGAGGTGCGCTCGGCATCGTGCTGTCGATGGAGCTCATCGGCATGGCGCTCGGCTCGATCTTTCTGGGCGGCGTGGCCGACAAGATCGGGCGAAGAAAGACGGTGCTCGGGTGCCTCGTCGTCATGATCGTCGGCATGTTCATGGTCACGACGGCCCGATCGCTCGTGGTCCTCTCGTTCTGGCGCGTGCTCACGGGCCTCGGCATCGGCGGCATGCTCGCGTCGATCAACGCGATCGCTGCCGAGTTCTCGAGCAACCATCGGCGGCACTTGAGCGTCTCGATCATGTCGATCGGCTATCCCGTCGGCGTCGTGCTCGGCGGCATCGTCGTGCAGGAGCTGCTCCGGGACCAGCCGCCCGAGGCCTGGCGGTCCATCTTCTATTTCGGCGGCACGGTCACTGCGATCTTTCTGCCCCTGTTCTTCTTCCTCGTGCCCGAGTCCG
>DASTSM010000148.1:0-2696 GCA_035760685.1 Gammaproteobacteria bacterium
CACCGTGCTGGATGCTGATGCTCTGACCGGATCGCTGCGCAATCGCTGCTCCGCAAAACGTGAGCAATACGGCCGTCGCGGCCGCGAATTTCAGCGCAAGTGGTTGCATGCCCGCCTCCCGAGCGTGACTGTGACCTCCAATAACCCTAGCTCGGCGGGGCGCGCTACAAGAATTGGACCAAGGTCCTATAGTTCGATCACTGCGGCACCGCGCTCACTCGTGGCGCAACGTCTCGATCGGATCGAGGCGGCCCGCGCGCCGCGCGGCCCAATAGCCCGAGCCGAGCGCGACGGCGAGCACGAACAGCGCCGCGCCGGTAATGCCGAGCGGGTCGAGCGGACTCACGCCGAACAGGACGCTCGATAGAACGCCGGACACAACCAGAGCGCCGGCGACGCCGAAGGCCGCGCCAACGCCGCCGGGCCGTAGCGTGCGTGTGAGGACCAAACGATAGATGCTCGCGGCGCCGGCTCCGAGCGCGAAGCGAATGCCGATTTCGCGGAAGCGGCGGCCGAGAAATGCGGACACGACGCCGTGGATGCCGACGGCGGCGAGCACGAGTGCGAGCCCGCCGAGGGCGCCCGCGACCGTCGTGACAAGCCCCGAGAGAGTCCGCGCGCGCTCGAGGTTGGCTTCGAGCGGATACATCGGGGCAGGTAGGCCCGGATCGATCCCGCGCACGGCGGCGCGCACGCCGCCCTGATTTCGCCCGTCGCCCTCGAGATCGGCCTCGTTGAACGTGCGCGCGCGCAGGATCCGCAGCCCCACGACCGGGAAGTAGTCCGGCCCGACCGCATTCGGCACGGCGAGCCGCCGCTCGTTCTCGCCCTGCGACGGCAGGCGGATGGCCGTGTACCCGTAGTCGTCGGGCGCCGCTGTGGGAAGTCCCGCAATCAGATCGACCGTCCCGCAAACGGGACTGCGGCAAAGGCCGTCGTCGCGGCTACGCCTGCCTCTTGAGAGGCCCGCGGCTACCTCTCGACAAGCTTGCGGCGCAGCGTCAGCAACCCTCCGGCCGCGAGCAAGAGAACGCCCGCGACCGCGCCATACGGCAACACGCTCGCCGTGGTCGGCAGCGCTCCGCTGGCGCCGGCATTGTCCTGCGCGACCAGCTCTTCGGACGGCGTAATCGGCACGACTTGCGGCGCCGCCGTGGCGTTCTCGTCCGCAAAGAAGTCGGCCGTTAGCTGGTCTTGCGGAACATAGAACGTCAACTCATCGCCCGGGCGCAAGGCGCTCGCTTGTCTCGTTCGCCCATCGATCGTGAGAGACATGTTCTCGGGCGGGGACAGCGTCAGCGTGTCGCCGCCGCGGAAATCCACCGTAATTTGCTGACCGCGATCCCTTACTCGCCGAACTTCGCCTTCGAACTTCACGTAGTACTTGCCTTCCCGCTGCATCACGCCCTGGCATGCGTCGGCGATATTCGGATATTGGGCGAGAGCGTCGTCCGACCAGGTGACGTCCTCGCAGTTCGTTCCCGTGGCGGTGAAGGCGGCATCGGCTCGGCGGTTTTGGGCGAAGGTTGCGACACTCGTGGCACTCATGGCGAGCAGCAGCGCACTCTTCCACATCATCGAGGTACGAACAGTCATGTTCCGCTCCTTGAGGTTTCACTTCGACCGAACCGCCGTTTCTGGCCATCGGAAAGCACCGCGCCCTGCGCATCGGCGAGCTCGGCTCGCACGACGTAACGCTGGGGCGCGTTGCCCACGAAATAGAACGGGTAGCAAGTCACGAGCGTGACGCTCGGCACGGCGGTCTTTGCAAGGACGCGAACGTCGGTCGGCTCGACGATGCCGATGTCCACGACGCGATACCGCGCGGAGCCGTCGACCGTATCGAGAAACATCTCCGCGTCAAGGGTGAGGTCTTTGAGCTTGCGGAAAAATCCGTCGCGGTGCGCCGCGATGCCGATGTTGCCGCTCGCCGCGAATGGAGCAGTTCCTTCGATGTGCGCAGCCCCCCGGTTCAGATTGATCGCCGTCGCGCCCTCATACACGGGCACCTCGAGCCGTAAAGACGGAATGCGCAAGAGGCCCAACACGCCGTCCGGGGCACCGCCCGCGGCCGTAGTGCCGGCGCTCGCCGCGAAGGCGAGGACGCGCTGCGGCGACCAGAGCGATTGATCGACGATCGCCCCCGCTGCTCCGAAAAGCGCCTTAGCTCCCGGAGCGCCCTTGGCTCCCGGAACGGTCCGTTGCGGCGCGGGCGCCCTGCTCGCCGAAGACCGGGATTCAGTCGTCGCCGTGTCGTGACGAGTTGCCGTGTCGTGGCGAAACGCCTCGACGGCCCCGGCTCTAGCTGCCTCGAGTGTGAACCGCGCCGCCGCGTAACCGAGCGTCAACACGATTCCGAGCGCCCAACTCGCCCGCTCTAGGCGACGCAAGAACGGAGTCGTGCGTCTCACTCGCGCTATTCCTCCTCCGGCCTGCCGGCCGGCGAATCCGATGCTATGGGTATGGCGCCGAGGCGCCATAGGACGAAAGGGCAACTTGCGCGGAGCGCCGGAACATGCGTGGAGCTCGGAAGTACGACTTTGGTCCGATGGCGACCACTGGGGCATCCGCTTCGGCGAGCGGCATCGCTTCGAGGCCGAGCGCTTCACGTTCGACCGCAGCGGCACTCGCTCCTCGCTCTAAACTCTCGGTCAGGGTTCGTGCGGCCGTCGAGCCGCTCACGAGCGCGCACGAGG
>DASTSM010000149.1:0-17514 GCA_035760685.1 Gammaproteobacteria bacterium
GAGATCGCAGGCGGTCCGGTGCGCGCGGTCCGGATGCTCCTCGAAGTAGGTCTCGAAGAGCCGATGCGCGAGGTTGCCGTAGAGCAGGTTGCCGCGAGCGAGATTCGCGGCGCGGCCGGCGCGGAGCCGCCCCGCATAGCCGAGCACCCACTCGTGCGGATAGTAGAGGAGCTTCTGCAGGCTCGAGTAGGACTCCTGCTCGCGCGGCGGCACCTTGGAGGCCGGCGGCAGGCGCCACCAGCGCCGCGCCGCGGGCAAGGCCTTGCGCGGCAGGGGCTCGGTCGAGACGCCGAGACCCGAGATTCGCGCCGCGCCGTCCGCAAGCAGGGCTTCCTCGACGCGCGTTTCCTTGAAGCCGCGCGCCAGGCTCTCGAGCTGAATCACGAGCGGATGCCGGCCCTCGTCGCGATCGTGCACGACGAGGATCGCGCGCGAGCGCGCGCAGAGAATCGGGCGGCGCCACGCGCGGCTCTCGACGCGGATGCGCTCGGCGGGCGAGGGCAGCGCGACGCCCTCGGCCGCGAGCTCGGCGAGCTCGGTCTCGGACCAGACATGACCGTCGTGGAGCCGCTGCTCGCGGAGGTCCCACCAGATCACGGTGTCCCACGGCCGCGTGATCGCCGCGGGCTGAGTCGCGCCGCGCACGTGATGCGCCTCCGCGAACGTCCCGGGATCGGGTGCGGCGCCCGTGACCTCGTCGAGCAAGCGCTCGAGCGTGAGACGGTCGATGGTGTCGCGGCCGCTCGCGGCGAGGTCCGCGAGGACTCCGATCAGCGCTTCGCCCTGCGCGACGGCGGCGCCGTAGAGATCCCGCTCCTTTCGATCCGCGACTCCCGCGTTGAGGCGCCCCGCGAGCCAAGTCGTGCACCGCTGCGCGCGCTCGACGAGCGCCGCGACGGGCGCGCCTTGCGCCGGCGAATAGCGCTCGGCCTCGAGCCAGTAGGCGACGTCGGCTTGCAGCGCGGCGCCCTGCGCGGCGAAGTCGGAGCGGTTCCCGCTCTCGGCGCGCTCCCGGAGCCGATCGAGGATCTCGCGCAGCGTCTCGCGCCACGCGCGTCCGCCGACGCCGGGCTCCTTCGCGACGGCCTCGGCCAACGCCGAGCGCGCATGGGTCGGAAGCGGCGCGACCGGATGCAGCAGGAACTGGAGCAGCAGCTGCGGGCTCACCGGCTCCCAGACGAGGCCGAGGCAGAGCTTCAAGACCTGCGTGACCGCGCGAAAGCGCGAGTAGTGCTGGAAGCCCGCGCGCGGCAAGCCGACGCGCTCGAGCGCGTTGTCGACGATGATGCCGTCGCGCTCCGCGACGAGCACCGTCTCGTCCGCCGCGCCGCTCTCGCGCAGGTACTCGGCGATGCTCTGCGCGGAGAGATCGCGCGAGACCGCACGCACGATCAGCAGACTCCCGTCGCCGGCGAGGTCGAGCGGCAGCGTTTCGCGCCGCAGCGTTTCGCGCGGTTGCGTTTCCCGGGACTGCGTTTCGTGCGGCCGCGTTTCGTGCGGCGCCGCGTCGTCGAGCGCGAGCAGCCGCTGCTGAACGCGGTGCAGATCCGTGCCGGGGACCGCGCGCGCGGCCGGCCCGACTCCGGACGCGATCTCGCACGCGAACCGCTCGAGCAGCGCTCGCCAACCCGGCGGCAACGCCGCGGGCTCGTCGTGGAGCACGACGCGCTCGATCTGCGTCGCGAGCCCCGAGTCGAGCGCGGCGGCGACGCGCGCGACGCGCTGGCCGGAATCGAGGGGCACGCGTGCCGCCGCGAGCCGCTCGACGTCGGCCATGTCGGCGAGCCGCTTCGAGACAGGCGCCTCGAAGCGCCCGCGCCAGCCGGCCTCGTGCCATCGCGCGCGCCAGCCGAGCAGCGTGCGCGCCGTGCCGAGCGAGTCGGTCGCGAGCGAGTGATGATAGAAGCGATCCGGGCCGTCGACCTCTTCGAGGCAAGCACGGTACGCGAGCAGCGCTTCGCCGGGCCGAGTCGCGACGGGCGGGAGGCCGAGCTGCGACTCGAGCAGCGCGAGGAACCGCCCCGGCCCGAGCGCCGTCTCGCCGAGCGCCGTGCGCGGCGGTGCGGGCTGCATTCCGTCGAGGTGGAGGCCGAAGTGGATGATCATGTCACGGGACGCGCGAGGCGACGGAGGCACGGTAGCGGCATCGCCCGCGTTTGTCGATCGAGCACGAGGGGCCGCCGCTTTCGACTACACTGATGAGGCGGGCGCATCGAGACCGTGGGAAGCGGAGCGAGCCATGCGGACCACAAGAAGAACGTTGCTGCGCGGCCTGGCCGGGGGTGCCGGAACCGTTCTGCTGTCGTCCACGGTGCCGTTCCGAGCGCACGCCGAGAAGCGCCGCACGCGGCGAGGCGCGCGCGACGACGGCATTATCGAGCGGATTCGCGCGGACCTCGAGCGGCATGCCTCCTTCGGCGAGAAGTTCTCGGGAGGGGCGGGCGATCTCGCGACGGCCGCCTGGATCGCCGGCAGGCTTCGCGCGGCCGGCTATCGCGTCGAGGAATCCGAGTTCGACGCGCCGTTCTTCGTTGGGCGAACCGCGCGATTGACAGCCGGATCGGCCTCCGTTCGCGTCGTTCCGCAGGCGCCGGTCGTGACGACGGGCGCGGCCGGCGTCGCGGGGCCGCTCGTGCTCATCGACATGCGCGCGGGCGCCGGGACTCCGGCCGACGCCGGTGGGCCTCGCCCTCCGGCCTCGTCGTCGCCGCCCGCGCGTTCCGCGTCGGCGCCGCTCGCCGCGGCGGGCGACTTGCACGGCCGCATCGCGCTCGTCGTCGCGCCGTTCGCGCGCCACGCGGCGCTGTTTCCGGATCGCGGCATCGGCGAGGCCGTCGTGGGCGCGGCGAAGGCGGGGGCGCGCGCCGTCGTCCTCGTCACGACGGGACCGACGGGCGAAGCGATCGCGCTCAACGCGCCCGAGCAGCCGTTCGTGCCGATCCCGATGGCGGTGCTCGCGCCGAAGGACGCCGCGCCGTTCGTCGAAGCCGCGCGGACCGGTGCGTCGTCCACGCTGATTCTCGACGGCGATGCGACGCACCGCCCGTCCAAGAACCTCGTCGCCCGCCTCGAGCGCGGCGACCGCTGGATCGCGATCTCGACGCCGCGTTCGGGTTGGTACGGCTGCGTCGGAGAGCGCGGCACGGGCACGGCCGCGTTCCTCGAGCTTGCGCGCTGGGCCGCGGATCGATTCCCGGACCTCTCCGTGTTCCTCATGAACACGGGCGGCCACGAATATTTCTTCGCCGGCACGCACCGCGTCATCGGCCAAGCACCGCCGCCCGAGAAGACGCTCGTCTGGACGCACATCGGCGCAACGCTCGCCGCGCGCGACGCCGAAGAGAAGGACGGCGCGCTCGTGATGCTCGAGACGGCGGATCCGCAGCGCAGCCTCATGGTCACGGAAGCGGCGCGCGAGGCCGCGACGGCTGCGTTCGCGGGCTTGAGCGGGCTCGAGAAGCCCGTCGCGATCCGGCCGAGCGCAGGAGAGCTCTCGTCGTTTACCGACCGCGGCTACAACACCGCGTTCGCCGCGATCGGCGTGCATCGGTGGTTCCATACGGTAAAGGACACGCTCGATACCACCGACGCCCGGCTCGTCGAGCCCGTGATTCGAGCGCATCAAAGAACGATCGAGACGCTCGTCGCGCGCGCGTAGGCGCGCAGCGGAAGAAAAATCGCGACGACGAAGCGGATAACAATCGGATAACAAAAGGAGGGGATCGCATGGCAGTTTCGAGGAAGCAGCCGGAGCGCGCGGTCGCGCTCGCGGCCGCAGCGGCGGCGCTTGCGCTGTTCGCGGCTGGGGCGAGCGCGCAGAGCGGGCAGGACGCGTGCAATCGTCAGTGTCTCACTCAGTTCGTGGACAAGTATTTCGCGGCGCTCGCCGCGAACGACGCGGGCTCGGTTCCGCTCGCGCGCGACGCCAAGATCACGCAGAACGGCAAGGCCATGAAGCTCGAGCAGACGTTCTGGCAGAGCGCCGAGCAGCCTGTCTATCGCTGGGACATCGTCAACGAGCGGCGCGGAGACACGGGCACGGAAGCCGTCGTCGCGAACTCGGACGGCAGCAAGACGATGTTCGTGCTGCGGCTCAAGGTCGCGGACGGGCAGATCGCCGAGGTCGAGACGATCAAGGCCGACAAGGGCGACGCGGACCGTCTGTGGGATCCCGATAACCTCACGGCGGTCTCGCCGGCGCTGCAGCTGACGATTCGCGCGCCCGAGCAGGATTCCTACTACGGGCTCATCGCGACGGCCGAGAGCTATTGGCGCGCGTTCGAGACGAACGGCACGAAGGACTATCACCGCGCGAGCCTGCTGCCCGATGCGAGACGCTTCGAGAACGGCTTGCAGACGACGGGCATGGTGCGCGACGGCCGGTTCGTCTCGGCGGCGGCCGGCTTCGACGACGGCCGCTTCATCGGCCGCAATCTGTGGGACCGCCGCTATCCGGTGGTCGACACGGAGCGCGGCATCGTGCTCTCGATCCTGCGTTTCGGCCTCAAGGCCGGCGCGACGAGCCAGAGCACGGCGACGTCGAACGATCGGCTCGTCGCCGAGTTCTTCGCGGTCAAGTCCGGCATGATCCAGGAGGTTCACGCCGTGCTGTTCAATCTGCCGGATTCGGAGCCGACGGGCTGGCCGCCCGACTACGGGCCGCCGCGAGGCGGCTGGCCGCAGCAGTAGCGAGCACCGGGCGCGCTTCCGGGAAATTTTCTTGCCGGGAGAGCGTTCCGACCCGAAGCACGAGGCAGGAGTGAGGTCATGACGAGGCTCGATGCCCCCTTGTCCGCCGACGCGATCGGCGCGAGACGCGCCGACTTTCGGCGCCTCCACTCGGGCGGGTGTTTCGTGATTCCGAACGCCTGGGACGTGGGCTCCGCGCGCTATCTCGCGAGCCTCGGCTTCAAGGCGCTCGCCTCGACGAGCGCGGGCTTCGCCTTCTCGCGGGGGCGGCCCGACGGCGCCGTGCCCGTCGAGGACGTGCTCGCGCACCTGCGCGAGCTCGTGACCGCGACCGATCTGCCCGTGAACGCGGACTTCGAGGACGGCTATGCGAGCGGCCTCGATGCGCTCGCCGAGAACGTGCGGCGCTGCGTCGAGACCGGCGTCGCGGGGCTCTCGATCGAGGATTCGACGGGCGACGCGGCGCGGCCGCTCTATCCGTTCGCAGAGGCCGTCGAGCGCATGCGGGCGGCGCGGGCGGCGATCGACGGCGCGGGCGGCGGCGCGATGCTGGTCGGCCGGGCCGAATGCTTCCTGGTCGGCCATCCCGATCCGCTCGGCGAATCGCTGCGGCGCCTCGGCGCGTACGCGGAGGCCGGCGCCGACTGCCTCTACGCGCCGGGCTTGCGCACGCTCGAGCAGATCGAGGCCGTCGTGCGCGAGGTCGCGCCGAAGCCCGTCAACGTGCTCGTCGGAGGGCCGGCGGCGTTCACCGTGCAGGATCTCGCGCGCGTCGGCGTGCGGCGCGTCAGCGTCGGCGGCGCGCTCTCGCGCGCGGCATGGACCGCCTTCATGCGCGCCGCGAAGGCGCTCGCGGACGGCCGCTTCGACGGCTTCGCGGGGCTCGCGACGCATGCCGACCTCAATAAGCTGTTCGAGGGCTGAGCGCCGCTCCGCTCTATAGACGCGCTCGCGCTTGGTGCTGCTTTTGCAGCACTATGCTAAATTATTAGCATGATGGCGGATGCGCACGCGGGATGGGCCCGTACCAAGAGCCGAGCTTGCGTCCGCCGGGTCGCGGCGGTCGTCGCGTCGGCCGCTGCGGCCGCCGCGGCAATGGCCGTCGCGGGCTGCGCTTGCGTGGGTCGCGTTCCGCCGACGCCCGAGAAGATCGCGCGCTTCGTTCATCCCGGCGATTCCGTGCGAATGAAGATCTATACGGGCGGCCGGCTGAAACTGGTCGTGACGGGGGTCGGAAGCGGCCAGATCAAGGGCCGCGAGAACGGCGACCCGCAGCATCCCGTCTGGGTCTCGTTCGGTGCGATCCGCAGCCTGCGGCGCGAATGCCCGGAGCGAAGCCGCATGCGACTTCGTCCGTCCGGCGCTGACGCTCCAGAATCGGCCCGCGCGACGCGGCAGGATGGGCCCTCGGAACTTCCACGCTGTCGCGATCCCGTGCGCGGCGATACCTAGCTCGGCGCGGTGCGCAGCGGACCGCCGGTCTCGCTCGGCGTGCGGCGCGCGCGGCGCGGCGCGGCCGCCGCGCCGGTCATTGCACGGATCTTTGGCGTAGAATTCGTGTCCGTGGCCCATGCTTCCCCCGCATACGACTACATCGTCATCGGCGCCGGCACCGCGGGCTGCGTGCTCGCGAACCGCCTCTCGGCCGACAAGAAGAAGCGCGTGCTGCTGCTCGAGGCCGGCGGCAAGGACGACTACTTCTGGATCGACGTGCCGGTCGGCTATCTCTACACGATCGGCAACCCGCGCACGGACTGGTGCTACGAGATCGAGCCCGATGCGGGGCTCAACGGCCGCAAGATCGGGTACGCGCGCGGCAAGGTGCTCGGCGGCTGCTCGTCGATCAATGCGATGATCTACATGCGCGGCCAGCGCAGCGATTACGACTACTGGGCGTCGCTCGGCAACCGCGGCTGGAGTTGGGACGACGTCCTTCCGGTCTTCAAGCGCAGCGAGGACTATCAGCACGGCGCCGATGCGATGCACGGCGCGGGCGGGGAGCTGCGGGTCGAGGAACGGCGCGTGAGCTGGGAGATCCTCGACGCGTGGCGCGACGCCGCCGAGGCCTGCGGCATCCCGAAGATCCCGGAGTTCAACCGCGGCGACAACTTCGGCAATGCCTATTTCCAGGTTACGCAGCGCCGGGGCGTGCGCTGGAGCGCGACGAAGGCATTCTTGCGCCCGGCGCTGAGCCGGCCGAACCTCGAGGTGCTCACGCACGCGCACGTCGAGCGCATCGACGTCGAGACGCGAGACGGCGTCAAGCGAGCGGCGGGCGTCTCCGTCCTGCTCGACGGCCGCGACCGCCGCGTTTTCGCCGCGCGCGGCGAGGTGATTCTCGCGGCCGGCGCCATCGGCTCCCCGCACCTGCTCCAGCTTTCGGGCGTAGGCCCGGGCGCGCTGCTGCAGCGGCACGGCATTCCCGTCGTCCACGAGCTGCCCGGCGTCGGCGAGAATCTGCACGACCACCTCCAGATTCGGATGATCTACAAGGTCGAGAACGCGGTCACGCTGAACGGGCTCGCGCGGAGGCCGTTCGGCAAGGCCCGCATGGCTCTCGAATACCTGCTTTTTCGCACCGGCCCGCTCACGATGCCGCCGTCGCAGCTCGGTGCGTTCGCGAAGAGCGATCCCGAGCGCGCGACGGCCAACATCGAGTGGCACGTGCAGCCGCTCTCGCTCGACAAGTTCGGCGACGAGATGCACGACTTCGATGCGATCACGCCGGCCGTCTGCAATCTCCAGCCGACGAGCCGCGGCCACGTGAGGATCAAGAGCCGGGACTCGGCCGCGCACCCCGCGATTACGCTGAACTACCTCGGAACCGACGAGGACCGCCGCGTGGCGGTCGCCGGCATGCGCTTCACGCGCCGCATCATGGCGGCCGAGCCGCTTCGCCGCTTCAATCCGCAGGAATGGAAGCCGGGGCTCGACGTCGAGAGCGACGAGGCTCTCGTGCGCGCGGCCGGGGACCTCGGCACGACGATCTTCCACCCGGTCGGCACGTGCAAGATGGGACGCGACGGGCTCGCCGTCGTCGACGATCGGCTGGCCGTGCACGGCGTCGAGGGTCTCCGCGTCGTCGACGCGTCGATCATGCCGCGCATCACCTCCGGCAACACGAACGCGCCGACGTTCATGATCGCCGAGAAGGGCGCCGAGTTCGTGCGGCAGGAGGCGGCGCGGCCGCGGGCGGAGCGGAGGTCTATACTGACCGCGTGAAGCGGGAATCCCGCTCGGGAGGCGGGGAGCCCGCGCAGGAGGCGGGTGACCCTATGCAAAGATTCTTACCGCTCGTCGCTGTGATCTTCGGCGGGCTCGCGGGGTGCGCGACCTACTATCCCGTCGAGACGACGCCGGAGGCCATCACGCGCACGGTCCTTCCCGGGGATACGGTTCGCGTCACGACGCGCGACGATCGGGGCGAGATGCAGTTGCTCGTCATCGGTCTCAACGACTACTCGCTGCACGGGCGCATCGACGCGAGCGCGGACCACGAGGCGCTCGTGCAGTACGACCGCATCGAGGGTCTCGAGGTCGAGCGGCTCGACATGCGCAAGGCGCTGCTGCGCATCGTGCTGCCCGTCGTCGTCGGCGCCGCCATCGTCTGCCACAACACGGACTGCTCGACTCACGGGCTCATCGGCGCGACGTACTGACGCCGCGCCGGATCGCCGTCACGAGCCGTCGGGCAGAGGAATCCGCTCGTCGTCGCCCGGCACCGTGCCGAAGCGCATCGCGCGCCAGTCTTCCTTGGCCTGCTCGATCCGCGACTTCGAGCTCGAGACGAAGTTCCACCAGATGTGCCGCGGGCCGACGGGCTCGCCGCCGATCACGACGACTCGGCTCGGCTCCTTCGCGGTCATCGTCAGGCGCGCGCCCGGCCGCGCGACGATCATGACGCCCGAGCTGCAATGGCCTTCGCCTTCGACGTCGACGGCGCCCGAGACGACGTAGGCCGCCCGCTCCCGATGCTCGGTCGGGACCTCGAATGCCGCGCCCGCCGCAAGCCGCGCGTCGAGATAGAGCGTCGGTGAATAGCAGGCGACGGGCGAGGCGTGCCCGTAAGCCCGGCCCATGACGACGCGGACCTGCGTGCCGCCGAGCTCGAGAGCGGGCAGGGCCTCCGCGGGATAGTGCAGGAACGAAGGCTCCGTCTCCTCGGCCCCGTCCGGCAGCGCGATCCATAGCTGGAGGCCGTGGAGCCTCGCCTCCACCGCGCGGTCGTCTCCCGAGCGCTCCGAATGCACGATGCCGCGGCCCGCCGTCATGAGATTCACGGCGCCCGGGCGAATCGGCTGCACGAAGCCGAGGCTGTCGCGATGGATGATTTCGCCGTCGAAGAGGTACGTGATCGTCGCGAGGCCGATGTGCGGGTGGGGACGCACGTCGAAGCCCCGGCCGGGCGGCAGCGTGACCGGGCCCATCTCGTCGAAGAAGATGAAGGGCCCCACCATCCTGCGCGACGCGCAGGGCAGCACGCGGCGCACGGTGAAGCCGCCGAGGTCGCGGACGCGAGGCTCGATCGTCAGCTCGACGGCGCCGCCTTGTCCTTTGCAGATCGGCTCGAAGTCGGGAAGCGTGCTCATGGATCTTTCTCCTCGCGCTCGAGGGGCCGAGCATGCGGCTCACGATACCCGCACTGCACGCTCGGGAAAATCGCGGCGCGTCAGCCGCGATAACCGACGGGCTTCGTTTCCGCGCGGTCGACGAAGATGCGCACGATGTGCCGCTCGCGGATGCGCCAGCGCCCGTCGTCGCCGCGTGCATAGGCGTCGTTGAAGTCGGCGACGAGGATAGGCACTGCCGGCTCGATCGGCGGCACGCCGTTCTGCGCGAACGTCATGCAGACGCTCGTGCCCGTCGCGTGCGTCCGGCTCTCGATCTCGAGCCGGAGACCCGAGTAGAGGTGCCGAGCCGTGCGAGGACCGGCGGCGGCGCGGCCGCGGAAGAGCGCTTCGATCTCGGCGCGGCCCTCGGAGCGCCGGGGGCCGTGCGTGTAGAGCGCGTCCTCGGTGAAGAGCGCAACGAGGCCGTCGATGTCGTCGTGATCGAGGCAGTACGTGAACGCCGCGTTGAGATCCTCGAGCGCCGCGCGAATCTCGAGGCGCTCGAGCGCGGTCAGCGCAGCCGCCATCGCCCGATCTCCCGGTCTTCGACGACGACGGGGCTCACCTGCGTGCCGAGGCCCTCGATGCTGATCGTGATCGGGCCGGCGACGCGCTGCAGGTCCGCGTGGTGGATCGAGCGGCGCGTCGCGCCGGGCTTGAACGCCGTGCCCATCGAGACCACGTCGCCCGGCTCGAGCGTCAGAAACTGGCTCACGAAGCTCAGGACCTCGGCGACTTTGAAGTTGTAGTAGCGCGTGCTGTCGGAGGCGATCGTCTCGTCGCCGACCTTGCAGGTGACCGCGAGATCGTCGGGATCGGGGATCTCGTCGCGCGTCGCGATCCATGGGCCGATCGCGCCGAACGTGTCGCTGCCCTTGTAGCGGCCGGCGTACGAGAGGTGTTGCTCGACGCGCTCGGTGACGTTCGGATCCGTCTTCGAGGCATAGACGGCGTAGTAATGGAAGCGGTCCTCGGCGCGCATGCCGTTGCCGGTGACGTCGTCGAGGATCGTGTAGCCGAAGACGCAGTCGAGCGCGTGCGTCGCGTCGACGTCGCGCGCTCGCTTGCCGATCACGGCCGCGAGCTCGGGCTCCGGGTGCACGCTGCCGTAGTAGGTGCGAATCCGGATCGGCTCGCCGTGCGCGACGAGGCACGACGCGGGCTTCAAGAAGAACGCGGGATGGTCGGGCGCGCTGATCTTGCGCTCGTTGCTGGCCGAGTTGTTCATCGCGACGGCGCAGATCTTTCCGGGCCGCACCGGAATTCGCCAAGCGACGTCGGCGGCCGGAATGCGCGGCGCGGCGGCGGGCTCGGCGCGAACGAGCTCGAGCGCGGCCGCGAGGTCGTCGCGCAGCGCATCGCCGCCCGCGATGACGGCCGGCATGTCGCCCAGAGGACCGCGGCGCGGCACGCCCTGCCGCTCCGTCGCGATGCGCTGCAGCGCCTCGACGTCGACGAGGTGCTCGTCGTCGACGCGCGCCGCGACGATGCTCTCGTTCCGATACGTGATGCTTGCGAGCCGCATGGTGGCCGAGCGGGTCAGCAAAAAATGGGGTCTGACCCCATTTTCACTTGTGGGTCGGCATCGTGAACTCGGGGCCTTTGGCGGCGGTGTCCGGCCAGCGCTGCATGACGGACTTGTACCGCGTGTAGAAGCGCACGCCTTCCTCGCCGTAGATGTGATGATCGCCGAATAGGCTGCGCTTCCAGCCGCCGAACGAGTGGAACGCCATCGGCACGGGGATCGGCACGTTGATGCCGACCATGCCCGCGCGCACGCGCCGCGAGAACTCGCGCGCGATGCCGCCGTCCCGCGTGAAGCATGCGACGCCGTTGCCGAGCTCGTGCGAGTTCACGAGCTCGAGAGCGGAGGCGAAATCGGGCACGCGCAGAATCGCGAGGACCGGTCCGAAGATTTCCTCGCGGTACATGCGCATCCCGGGGGTCACGCGATCGAACAGCGTCGGACCGAGAAAGAAGCCGCGCTCGCAGCCGCGGACGGACAGCCCTCGGCCGTCGACGACGAGCTCGGCGCCCGAGCGCGCGCCGTCCTCGATATAGGCGGCGACCCGCTCGCGGTGCGCGGCCGTCACGAGCGGCCCCATGTCGACCTCGCCCATGCCGTCGCCGATCTTGAGCCTGCCGATGCGATCGACGAGCTTCGCGACGAGCGCATCGGCGACGGAGCCGACCGCGACGGCCGCCGAGATCGCCATGCAGCGCTCGCCCGCGGATCCGTATCCCGCCCCGACGAGCGCGTCGGCGGCCTGATCGAGGTCCGCATCGGGCATGACGACGAGATGATTCTTCGCGCCGCCGAGCGCCTGCACGCGCTTGCCGTGCGCGGCGGCCGTGCCGTGGATGTGCTCGGCGATCGGCGTCGACCCCACGAAGCTCACGGCCTCGACGTCCGGGTGCGCGAGCAGCGCATCGACCGCTTCCTTGTCGCCCTGCACGACGTTGAAGACGCCGTCCGGCAGCCCGGCCTCGTGCAGCAGCGCGGCGAGCTCGAGCGCCGCGCTCGGGTCGCGCTCGCTCGGCTTCAGCACGAACGTGTTGCCGCAGGCGATCGCGATCGGAAACATCCACATCGGCACCATGGCCGGGAAGTTGAACGGCGTGATGCCGGCGCAGACGCCGAGCGGCTGGCGCATCGACCAGTTGTCGATGCCGCCGCCGATGTTGTCGGCGTGCTGGCCTTTCAGCAGCTGCGGGATGCCGCACGCGAACTCGACGACCTCGATGCCGCGCATGATCTCGCCCTTCGCGTCGCCGAAGACCTTGCCGTGCTCGCGCGTGATGACGGCGGCGAGGGCGTCGTGGTGGGCCTCGAGCAGCTCTTTGAGCTTGAAGAGGACGCGCGCGCGCTTGAGCGCCGACGCCTCGCTCCAGGCGGGGAAGGCCGCCTTCGCGGCCGCGACGGCGTCGTCGACTTCCCCGCGTCCCGCGAGCGCGACCTCGGCGGTCGTCTCGCCCGTGGCCGGATTGAAGACGGGCGCGCGCCGGGCCCCGCTCGCGACGCTTCGCCCGCCGATCACGTGACCGATCAGCTGCTTCGGCCGCGGTTCTTCGCTGACGGCGCTGCTCATGCCGCGATTGTATCGAAAATGGGGTCAGACCCCATTTTTCGAAAAACGGGGTCAGACCCCCGAAAAACGGGGTCAGACCCCGACTATCGTGGTGCGCCGGCGCCGAGGCGGGATCAGCGCGCCCGCGCTTCGCGCCGGCGCTCGTGCTCGCGCAGCAGCTTCTTGCGCAGCCGAATCGACTGCGGCGTGACCTCGACGAGCTCGTCGTCGTCGATGAACTCGAGCGCCTGCTCGAGCGAGAACTTGAGCGGCGGCGTCAGCAGGATGTTCTCGTCGGAGCCCGCCGCGCGGATGTTCGTGAGGTGCTTGCCCTTCGTCGGGTTCACGGGAAGGTCGTTGCTGCGGCTGTGGATGCCGACGATCATGCCTTCGTAGACGTCGGTGCCGTGACCGATGAAGAGTGCGCCGCGCTCCTGGAGATTGAACAGGGCGTAGGCGAGCGCCTTCCCGTCGACCATGGAGACGAGCACGCCGTTGACGCGCTGCGCGATCTCGCCCGGGATCTTCGGCGCATAGCGGTCGAAGACGTGATAGAGCAGGCCCGTGCCGGCCGTGGCCGTGAGGTACTCGGTCCGAAAGCCGATAAGCCCGCGCGCCGGGATCACGTACTCGAGCCGCACGCGCCCGCGCCCGTCCGGCATCATGCTCTTGAGCTCGCCCTTGCGCTCGGCCAGCCGGCTCATGACGCCGCCCTGATACTGCTCCTCGAAATCGACGGTCACGAGCTCGAACGGCTCGCAAACCACGCCGTCGACCGTGCGCTCGATGACGGCCGGCCGCGAGACCGCGAGCTCGTATCCTTCGCGCCGCATCGTCTCGATGAGGATGCCGAGATGCAGCTCGCCGCGGCCCGACACGCGGAACTTGTCCGGGTCGCCCGTATCCTCGACGCGCAGGGCGACGTTGTGCTGCAGCTCCTGATCGAGCCGCGCGCGAATCTGACGGCTCGTGAGGAACTTGCCCTCGCGACCCGCGAACGGCGACTTGTTGACCTGAAAGGTCATGCTGATCGTCGGCTCGTCGACCTTGAGCAGCGGCAGTCCCTCGGGTCGGCTCCGCGCGCAGACCGTGTCCGAGATCTCGAGGTCCGGGATGCCGCTGAACGCGACGATGTCGCCCGCGCCCGCCTCCTCGACGGAGATTCGGTCGAGGCCGTCGAACCCGTAGAGCTCGCCGATCTGCGCGTTCTTGACCGAGCCGTCGCGGCGCACGAGCGCGACCGGCATGCCGGCCTTCGCGATGCCGCGCTGGATGCGGCCGACGCCGAGCACGCCGACGTAGGTATTGAAGTCGAGGCTCGAGACCTGGAGCTGCAGCGGTCCCTCGAGCTCGACGGGCGGCGGCGGCACGTGCTCCACGATGGCCTCGAGCAGCGGCCGCATGTCGCCCGAGCGCACGCCGGGATCGCGGCCTGCGTACCCCCTCAGCGCCGATGCGTAGACGACGGGAAAGTCGAGCTGCTCGTCCGTCGCGCCGAGCCGATCGAAAAGATCGAACGTCTGATCGAGGACCCAACCCGGCCGCGCGGAGTCGCGGTCGATCTTGTTGATGACGACGAGCGGAGTGAAGCCGCGCGCGAACGCCTTTTGCGTGACGAAGCGCGTCTGCGGCATGGGGCCGTCGACGGCGTCGACGAGCAGCAGCACGCCGTCGACCATCGAGAGCACGCGCTCGACCTCGCCGCCGAAGTCCGCGTGCCCCGGCGTGTCGACGATGTTGATGCGCCATCCTTCCCAGCGGATCGCCGTGTTCTTCGACAGGATCGTGATGCCGCGCTCGCGCTCGAGCTCGTTCGAGTCGAGCACGCGCTCGGGCAGCACGACGCGCTGATCGATCGTGCCGGACTGCTGCAGCAGCTTGTCGACGAGCGTGGTCTTGCCGTGGTCGACGTGGGCGATGATCGCGATGTTGCGAAGCTTTTCGGTCGGCAGCATAGGGCGGGGTGGCCTCGGGGGTGGCGCATTATAGAGCCCGGCGCCCGGAATGAAAGGGAAATGCGCCGTGCTTCCTCGCCCCGGAAAATGGGGTCAGAGCCGATTTTTCTCAACGGTCCCGCCGGCGGGCCGTTCCCCGGGAAAATCGCCTCCGACCCCATTGTTTTGTGCCGCCCCCGCTACCTCAGCGGCCGATCCTAAATTCCCGAGCGCAACTCAGAACGCGGCCGTCGATTCCTGGCCGTCCGTGATCGTGACGTCGGTGCCCGCCGAGAACGCGACCTTGTCCGCCGTGTTCGGATCCGCGTCGGTGTCGTCCGTCTCCGGGTCGTCGTTGCCGGCCTGGCACGTGAACGCGAGCGTGTAGTCGCCGGGCGACAGCGGCGCGCCGAACGCGTACTCGCCGGCGGCGTTCTGCTTTACATCGAGCGTCGCAACGGGCTCCGGATCCGCGCCGTCGATGTCGTCGGGCACGACGCCCTTGCCGGCGTAGACGTAGACGGCGTTGCCGACGTCGACGTCGTTCGCGTCGTCGGCGAGACAGCCCGCGTCTTGGATCGTCGCGAGCGCGACCGTCCCGGTCAGCGTCCCGAACGCCGTCATGTCGACGATGCGGAAGGCCGGACGCAGCATGTAGCCCTGCTGCCCGGGCGGGTGGACGAGCCCTTGGCGCGTATCCCAGTCGATCATGAAGCTCGTCGCCTGATCCGCGGTGATCGTGAAGCCGCTCACGAGCCGCACCCGTCCGCTCGGCACGCGCAGCTCCTCCGTGCCTCCCACGGTCGTTATCACGTGCGAGTCGTCCGTCGTGCCGTCGAAGGCCGCGTTGACGTCCATCGCGAGCCAATCGTAGGCGCCGGCCGGGACCTCGACGCCGGCGAGCAGCGTCGCGGCGTTGTCGGGCGTCAGCGTGAGCAGGTCGACCTTGAGCGGCGGGTCGAGCGCGAAGTCGATGGCCGGGCCGTCGCCTTGCGGCTTGAGGCTCAATCCCGTGACCTCGAGCCAGATCTCGCCGACATCGGTCACGGGCGCATCGGTCAGCGTGACCGTCAGCTTCCCGGTCGCTTCGTTCGGGCCGCCGCCGCTCCCGCCGCCCGAGCAGGCGGCAACCGTGCAGGCCGTGAAAACCGCGGCACCGAGCCGCGCAAACCGATATCCCTTCATTCGGCTAACTCCCTGAGTGGTGCTAATCTCGACCGCATCTCGCGCCGGCAGCGAGCCCCCTTCGCCCTCTCGGCGGCGCTCGGAGCAGTTACACGGCCGGGCAGCGCTCGGGTTCCCCGCACCCTCCGCGGCCCCGCGCAACGCCTGGCCTGGGGTTCTTCCGACGCCGTTTTATGTAACACTCGGGAACGGATGGGCCGGCCGGCCGTGTCTCGGTTCGGAGGAACGCGGTTTTCTAAATGGCGAAGCTCACCGTCATACCAGGAGGCAAGTCCGAGGCGGATCGGTTCGAGATATTGATCGGGCAGCATTACCCGCTGCTGTTCCGCACGGCCTACCGCTTCACGCGCTCCGTGCACGACGCCGAGGATCTCGTCCAGGAAGTCTGTATTCGTGCCTATCCGCGGCTCGACGAGCTCGAGAAGCTCGACCAGCCGCACAGCTGGCTGCTTTGCGTCATGCGGCGGATCTTCATCGATCAATTGCGCCGCTTCGAGCGCACTCACGTCGACTCGCTCGAGGTGCACGATGCCGCGGCGCTCGCGTCCTCCGAGCCCGAGCCGCCCGACGAGGTCGACAGCGCGCAGCGGGCACTGCGGCTCGACCGTGCGTGGCGCGGGCTCGATCGGGATCAGCGCTCACTGCTGGCGCTGCACGACGTCGAAGGCTATTCGTTGGCCGAGCTCATGGAAATGACCGGTCTCAAGGAAGGGACGTTGAAGTCGCGCCTGCACCGCGCGCGGCTCAAGCTCGGCAAGCTGCTGCGCCTCGAGGAAGCGGCGCCGGCGCTCGAGACCGGTGCAGGAGGATCGCGATGAACTGCGAAGAGGCCGTCACGTTGGCGATCGGCTCGGCCGACGGCCGCACGGCCGAGCACCGCCTCGCGCTCGAGCACGTCGCGATGTGCCCGGAGTGCCGCGACGCGCAGCGCGCGCTCGGCGCGCTCGCCGCCGAACGCCGCAGGCGCGCTCCGCAGCCGCCGCCGGGCGCCGTCCAGCGCGCCGTGCGCGCGGCCGCAGCGGCGGCTCGGCAGCAGCCCGCGCAGAAGAGCTTCTTCTCGCCGCGGCTAGGCTTCTGGGCCGGCATGGGTTTCGGCGGGGCCATCGCCGCCGGCGTCGCGGCCGCCGTCGTCATTTTCGCCTCGCCCTCGCACGCACCGACGTCGGCGCGGGCGACGCCTGAGATCTCGATCGCCGCGAACGAGACGCGCGACGTCAACATATCGGTGGACGCACCTACGGCGCTGGCCGGGGCCGAAATCCATGTGGTGCTGACGGGCGGAATCGAGCTCGCGGGATTCGACGGGCAGAAGGAGCTGCGCTGGTATACGGATCTCGCGGCGGGGGCGAATCAGCTCAGGCTCCCGATCGTCGCGCTCGGCGGTGTCGGCGGCCAGCTGCTCGTGGAGGTTCAGCACGGCGCGAGGCACCGGACGTTCGTAGTCGACGTCAAAGCAAAAGTCAGGCAACCGGCCGCCTAAGGCGGCGGAGGCCGCGCAAGGATCGACGCCTCGAACGCAGGGATGCAGAGAGGCATGGATGGCCACGGCCGCCGAGGATGAACGCGGTCGGACGAGGATTACCGGGATCGTAATGAAGGATTGCGGCGCAATGGAGCTCGGCCGATGAGGTTCGGACCCGCCATCGTCATGCTGGCGTCGGCCGCGCTCGTGGTGATCGCGGCGCCGGCACGCGCGCAGGACGCGCGGGAAGGCGCGGGCGACAGTCTCGACGTCACGATGACTTTGCTGCCGGAGAAGGCCACTCGCCCCGATGCGGTGACGCGCGTCATCGAGCTGCCCGAAGCGGCACAGCGCGACGCCGCGGATCGCGCGGCGAACGCGCAGGGCGGCGGCGGCGGCTCGCAGTCGGGCGCGTCGAATGAAACGAGCGGGGAGACGGTCCTCGGAGCCTCGACGCAAGCGGCCGACGGCCGGGCAGGCGCCGAGCACGCAGAGCAGGGCGCGGGGGGGCAGAGCGCCGCCGGGCGCAGCGCCGCGCGGGAGCAGAACGGCGCCGCGCGGGAGCA